>JAEWED010000214.1 GCA_023389745.1 Actinomycetes bacterium | reverse complement strand
GAGCCGACCTGGTCAGGGCTCGCTCATCACGACGATGCGCTCGGCCGGCACCCGCCGGTCGACCCACTCGACGAGGGCGGCTCCGTTGGCCCAGTGAGCGGGTTCGATGAGGACCGTGAAGCCGTCGGCGCCGACGAGCGAGCGCGATCCGTTGGTCGAACAGACCAGCGCCGCGCAACGTTCGAACTCGACCGTGATGGGACAGCGGAACTCGGGGTCGAGGAACACGGTGATGCAGCGCTCGTCGTAGGCGATGCTGCGGCGGTCCTCGGGCGCGGCGGGCACGGCGATGGGCGTGGGGACACCGGATGCCCAGGTCGTCGACCACGGACGGAGCTGCACGTAGCGGTGGTCGCGCCAGCCGACCTCGCCGGGCACGACCCAGAGCGCGGTGTCGGCCATGGACTCCAGTCGGTCGCGCACCGTCACGGTGTCGATCGAGCCCATCGCCGCGAGCACCTCGTCGTTGGACAGGAACGGCCTGCCGAGCAGGTGGGCCCGGGCCCGCGACGCCACGTCGGACCCGTCGGACTCCGAGATCGATCGCGCCACCGAGGAGGTGACCCGTGCGACCTCGTCCTCGGTCGGGCCGTAGAGGCCCAGACGACGGAGCTCGGTGACGAACGCGTCGCGCAGCTTCACCGCCTGGGCCGGCACGCAGTCGGCGTGCAGCAGCGTGTGCACCTGCCCGGTGCCGATCTCGTCGGAGCGCACGCCGACGTCGTAGGACAGCCCGAGCTGCACGCGCAGCTGGTCGAACAGCCGTGTGCGGGCGACCTCGACGGCGACCGAGTCCACCACGCTCGCCGAGCGGATCAGGCTCAGCACCACCCCGCCGACCTCGTCCACGTTCCACGCCGGGTACTGCTCCGGCAGCCACACCGGCTCGGGCGTCGGACGACGCTCACCGGCGGGAAGCGGCAGCGACAGCCCGTCGGGCACGGGACCCGTGCACCAGAACACCGCGTTGTCGGCGGTGAAGTACCGGGAGATCCAGTACCGCAGCCAGTCGATGCTCGGTCGTTCGAGGAACAGCTCCCGGTAGGCCAGCGCGCCGTACCCCGCCGCTCCCGTCCGCCAGTTCATGATCGACGCGGCGGTGTCGGAGCCGCGGCGGGCCGCCTCGGCTCGCAGGACCTGTGTCTCGAGGGGCAGACGAGCGGCGTCGGGGGCCGCGAGCGCTGCGCACACCGTGGCGAAGTAGCCGGCCACCTCGGCGGGTGTGCCGTGCACGACGAAGTTCGTCGTCATCTGGTCGACGAAGCCGTTGTGTCGTTCGGAGCTCCCGGTCATCGCCGACAGGGTGAGGTGCTCCACCAGGTGGGAGATGCCGCGCTGCGGCAACGGCTCGTCCGCCATCCCGACCCGGCACGTGAGGCCCGCCGCGATCTTGCCGTCCGAGCGTTGCGGCTCGGCCTCGAAGAAGACCGGGATCTGGCCGATCCAGCCGTCGGGGACGACACCGCCCTGCAGTGCGGGCGCGCTCGGCGAAGGGAGCACCGCTGCCGGTGCATCGCCGACGGGCATGGCCGGCGCTGTCGTGTCGTGTGGGAGCGGTTCGATCCGGTCAGTCTGGTCGAAGTCGGGTCACTCGCTCCGGGATTCGTCGCGCTCGGTCCACCCGGCGGGCCAAGCGCCGGGTGGATGCGACCACCGGCCGGCCGACGAGCGTCACTTCAAGTCGGCGAGACGAACGACCGATCACCAGTGGATGCGCAGAACGCGACTGCTCCCCCTCGCCGCCGCCGCGATCGCCCTCGGTGGCGCCTGCGAAGCCGCTCCGCCGCCGACCACCCCGCCGACGACCACCACCGTCCCCGCACCGGTCGTGCGCCCGATGACCTTCCCGGTGCTCGGCGGCGTGAGCCGGTACACCGACACCCACGGCGCGCCGCGCTCGGGTGGTCGCAGCCACCAGGGCCAGGACCTGATGGGCCCGAAGATGACGGAGCTGGTCGCGGCCAACGACGGCACGGTGACCGCGCTGCGTCACGACAGCTCGGGGCTCTCGGGCAACTCGCTCACCATCACCGACTCCGCCGGTTGGAAGTACGTCTACATCCACCTCAACAACGACCGGCCCGGCACCGACGACGGCGCCAACATCTTCGACCAGGCGTTCGCGCCGGGGCTGCGCCGCGGCTCGGTCGTCGAGGCCGGAGATCTGGTCGGGTACATGGGCGACTCCGGCAACGCCGAGGACGCCGGATCGCACCTGCACTTCGAGCTGCACCGACCGGACGGCACCGTCGTGAACGCCTACCCGAGCCTGAAGGCGGCGACCGTCGTCAAGTGACGTTCGCGCATCAGGCGTGCGTCGGTGACGCTCAGGTGCAGACCACGCCCTGGGGCGCCTGACCCGGCGTCCAGCCCGGGGCCTCGGGCAGCGTCGTCGTGGTCGCCTCGACACCGCTGCCGTCGGTACCCGTCCCGTCATCTCCGGAGCCGTCGGTCACCGGGACGGCGGGGGTCGAGGTGTCGGTCGTGGGCGCGTCCGATGGTTCGCTGACCGACTCGAAGTCGGCGCCGAGGGTGATCCGCACCGTCGCCGGTGCCAGGTCCTCGTTCTCCTCGAGCGTCGCGGTCGGGGTGATCCACGACGCCACCAGGCGGGCCATGTCCTCGGAGCCCTTCGGGTACTCGATGACCGTCGTGTCGGCCGGTTCCTCGGCGGACTCGACGATGCCCTCGATGAACCCGCCCTGCGAGGTCATCACGAAGCTGATGCGGCGTGCCTCGCCCTCGACGCCGGAGCCGTTGAGCACGTCGATGGTGATCTGGTCGGCCTCGGGCGGGGCCTGGGTCGTGGTGGTCACCGGTGCGGCGTCGGCCACGCCGCGGAAGATCTGCAACACGGGCTCGGCGGCGGGTGCGTCGAGCAGCACGACCGCTGCGCCGCCGTCGGTGCGGTGGCCGACGACCGGGAGGGCGTGGGTCTGCATCCGGCCCGGGTCCAGGTCGGAGATGCGCGACCCGAGCGAGACGATGTCGCCGGTGCCGAGGGTCGAGTCCAGGCGGACCGAGTCCTTGCCCGCGTCGACGAGGCCCTTGAGGCGCCCGACGTCGCCGATGCCCATCGTCTGGGCCTTCGACATGGCGGCCCGCGTCAGGAGCTGCTGGCGTGTCATGCGGCCGAGGTCACCGGTCGGGTCGGAGTGCCAACCGTCCTCGTCCTTCCACTCCAGGTGGCGCGCACGGGCGAACGCCAGACCCTGGCGGCCGTCGAGCACGGTGCAGCCCTTCGAGGTCACGAACAGGCCGGAGTTCTTGTCGCGCACCTGGCGGTCGAAGTACATCGGCACGCCGCCGAGGGAGTCGATCAGGCCCTGGAAGCCGCGGAAGTCGACCTCGACGAAGTGGTGGATCGGGATGCCCAGCACGTTCTGGACGGTGTCGACCACCGCCTGTGCGGACTCGGAGTAGGCGGTGTTGATGCGCTGCTCCTTGCCGGTGCCGGCGATCGGCACCCACAGGTCGCGGGGCACCGACAGCAGGTCGATGCGATCGCTGTCGGGGTCGATGCGGGCGATCATCAGGCTGTCGGCGCGCTGGCCGCCGGGAGCGTCCTTGCCGAGCATGCCGCCGGCATCCTCGTCGCCCGCGTCGATGTCGGCTCGCGAGTCGGAGCCGACGATCAGGAAGTTCTGCGGTTCGGTCGTCTCGATCTCCGCCAGGTCGAGGTCGACCTTCTCGATGCTGGCGAAGCTCCAGAGGCCCCATCCGGCGCCCGCAGCGGCGACGCCTGCGAGCAGGAGCACCACGATGGCGGCGGCGCCGAGGATGCGGCGCCCCCGGCTCTTCCTGGCGCGGCGCGGGCGACGGACGACCTTGAGATCGTCGTCGATCGGCTCGGCCTCCCGGGGCGTGTCCTCAGCCACGCCGAGCCGTCTCGTGAACGGTCGCGCCCGGATCCGCGTGGGAGCACCGGGGTGCGGACGCGTGGCGACGACGTGGCGCGAGTGATCCCATGAGCGAACGAGGCTAGTGCCGGCTCAGGCGGGTGCCGACGCTCCCCCCTCGCTTCGGGGCCTCGCCATGAGCGGCACCACAGCTGGAGCTGCGGAACCGCTCAGGCCTGCTTCGTCTCGACCTTGGGCTCGCGAGGCAGGCCCAGCACACGTCCGCCGACCCCACCCGACCACCCTTCTGTACGAGCTGGGCCTGCTCAGGCCTGCTTCGTCTCGACCTTGGGCTCGCGAGGCAGGCCCAGCACCTTTTCACCGACGATGTTGCGCTGGATCTGCGAGGTGCCGCCCCAGATGGTCTCGGAGCGGGAGAAGAAGAACGCCGACATCATCAGGCTGACCGGGTAGGTGGGTCGGCCGTCGCCGCGCAGCGCCGCGGGCCAGGAACCGCTGGCCGTGCCGGCGGTCGACAGCAGCGACTCGGCGCCCCAGATGTCGAGGGCGAGCTCCATGGCGGCCTTGTGGGTCTCGGACCAGAACATCTTGTTGGTCGCACCCAGCACGGCGACACCCATGTCGCGCTTGCCCGACACGGTCGCGGTGAGCGACCGCAGACCGTTGATCCGCATGATCTGGATCTTCGAGTAGTACTCCGCGAGCCCTTGACGGATGACCGGGTCGTGGATCCGCCCGTTCTCGGTCGCCTTGTCGACCATGAGGCGGTACTCCTCGGCGAAGCGCCGGTAACCCGTCGTGGCCGACATGCCGCGCTCGAAGCCGAGCGTGTCGTTGGCGACCTTCCAGCCGTTGTTGAGGCCGCCGACGACGTTGTCCTTGGGGCAGCGGGCATCCGAGAAGAACACCTCGTTGAACTCGTCGGTGC
>JAEWED010000053.1 GCA_023389745.1 Actinomycetes bacterium | reverse complement strand
AGTGGGTCCAGCCCTGGGATCGGCGAGTCGGTGCCCTGTTGCCAGTCCATCCACCAGAAGTCGACGCCGCGGTCCTCCTCGGGGTGGTGCAGCAGACGGAAGTAGGCGTCGACGAAGCGCGGGTCGGTGACGTCGAAGGGCACGCGGTCGACCGACGCCGGGTCCAGTCCCATCTCGTCGCACATCGCCTCGAAGGCGTCCTCGTGGCGACCGACGCCGTCGGCGGGGTGCAGGTTCAACGACACGCGCAGGCCCCTGTCGTGCAGGCGGGCGAGGGTGTCGGTCGGATCGGGGAACAGGTCGCGGTCCCACGAGTACCCGGTCCAGCCGGGACGGTGCCAGTCCATGTCGACGACCAGCACGTCGACGGGCACGCCGTGTCGATCGAGGTCCTCGGCGAGCTCCAACAGCTCACGGTCGGTGTAGGGGTAGTAGCGGCTGTACCAGTAGCCGAACGCGTAGCGGGGCGGCAGCGGCTGGGTGCCGAGCAGCTGCGCCGCAGCCTGCAGGGCCGCGGCGTGGTCGAGTCCGTACGCGAATAGGTACAGGTCCTGGCGTTCCCCCGGAGGACGCGGTGTGGGCCACGAACGCTCGCCGTCGCCCGAGCTGCCACCGGCCGTGTCGTCGAGCACGACGGAGTCGCTGTCGTCGACGACCACCCAGCCGTCGCGGGACAACAGGCCGGGTTCGAGCGGCTGCTCGTCCCACTCGTGGATGAAGCCCGTCTCGGGGTCGAACCCGACGGTGCGAGCGGTGGTCCTGCCCCTCCACGTATCGAGCGTGCGGACCGTGCCGCCGAGGTTGCCCAGGTCCTCCTGGCCGAAGTGCCAGCTCGACGTGCGGTCAGCGTCGGTCCGGCTGCCGAAGACCGCTTGCAGTCGCTCCGACGAGAACGGTCGGTTGACGTCGCTGCAGTGCAGCCGGATCGCGCCGGTGTCGACGGTGAGCGACGAGCCCTCGACGTGCGCCTCGAAAGATGCGGCGGGGAAGCACCGGTTGACGACGGTCAGCGTCGGCCGGTCCTCGAACACGCCGTCGACCGCGTACTCGAGGCGCAGCAGCCGGTCGGTCAGCACCGTGACGCGCACGTTGCCGAGCGTCGCGATCTGCGTCGGATCGGCGGCGGGGTCCGGGTCGGGCATCGGCTCGGTCGTCGACATGGGCCGCCGACCCTAGTCACGGGTGCCCATCGACGGCCGGGCTGCCCGCCGGGCCCGCTCCGATCTCAGGGCTGCAGGTGACACGGCGCGTCACCTGCAGCCCTGAGATCCCGCCGCCGGCGAGAACGGCGGATCCGCCGGCACGACGCTGTGCCGGCGGATCCGCGTTCAGTGATCGGTGTGACGACTACTGCATCCGATCACGGACCTGTGCGTCGCGCTCGCGTGCGGCGCGCTTCTCCTGCTTGGCCCGGCGCTTCTCGATGATGGAGCGTCCAGGCTTCTTGGCGGACTTGTGCTGTGCCATGGTGACACCTCCCTTCTGTCGCAATGTCCGAGGTCGGTCGACCTCGACGAATCGCTCAGAACGGAGGGCAGGGCGGCGCGCCGATCAGCAGTGCGCGCCAGAGGTCACTCGAGCAGACGGCACGGGCGGTACGTCCACCCGACGCTGCGAACACACGACCGGACTCCACCGGCGGAACCGAGCTGACCATGACCGCATCGACCATAGCCATCGTGCAGCGGAACTCAACTCGGCATCTGACGAACGTCTCAAGGAGCGACCCGGTCGCGTGCGGGCGCAGCGATCTCCGGTGATCCGTCGACACGATCCGTCGATGGATCACCGGAGTTCACACCCCGGTCAACCGACGACGAGCTCCGACGTGGCGAGCTCGGCGCGCAGCGCCTCGATGTCGAGCGGCGCGAAGCCGGGCCGATCGTCGACGGCGCCGACCGAGAACAGCTCGAGCTCGACGACGTGGCCGTCGGGGTCCATGCCCATGACCGAACGTGCCACGCCGAAGTCCGCCGCCATCAGCACCCGGGTCCGTTCGGTGAAGAAGTCGAAGCCGACGACCAGGTCGGAGGGCTCGGTGATCGCCCAGCCGGTGTGCGCCATGCGGATCTCGCCCGGCGGGTAGGCGTCGCCCATCGACGCGTGCGCGTGAAGGGCGAGGTCGCTGTAGTTCTGCGAGCCCGGGAGACGCAGGAAGGCCAGGCCGTGTGCCGGGTCGTCGGCGACGACCTCGGCACCGAGCAGGTCGCGGTAGAACGCCGCGGATCGCTCCAGGTCGGCGACGTCGAGTGCGACGTGGTTCAGCGTGACGGGGATCATGGTGTGCTCCTTCGGTGTCGTTCGGCCGGACGTTCCGAGCCGTGTCCGAAGCGTCGGGGATCGGCGTCGTCGCTCGACACCCCGCAGATCTGGGCGATCCGAACTCCCCACATCTCTGGGGTACCGGTCCCGCCGAGCGTTCGTCACGATCGATGCCATGTGGAGCGAGATGCGAGCCGAGCGCGTGCGTCGAGAGATCGTGGCGACCTGCCGGGAGCCGCTCGGGGCGCCGGAGCTCCTGCGTGCGATCTCGGCGCTCGTCGACGAAGCGGTGCCCAGCGACGCGACCTGCTGGAGCACGTTCGACCCGGCGACGACCATGGTCACCGCGGCGATCGGCCGCGACCTCGACGAGACCGGCGACGCCGCCATCCGGTTCTTCGAGCTCGAGTACGGCCTCGACACCGCCGGCCAGTACCGGCGACTCACCACGAGCGACTCACCGGTGGCGGTGCTCGACACCGCGGCGCCGCCGACCGATGACGACACCGCGGCACTGCGAGGCCACCTCGATCAGCTCGGCGTCCGCCAGGAGCTGCGGGTGCTGTTCCGCGAGCAGGGAGAGGGGTGGGGCGGAGCGGGGTTGATGCGAGCCACGGAACCCTTCACCGACGAGGAGCGTGCGTTCCTCGAGCTCGTCGCGTCGACCGTCGCGGGCGGCGTGCGGGCCGCGCTGGTGCGTGGCACCCCGACGCCGGCCGCCGACGCCCCACCCGAGGGTCCCGCCGTGCTGGTGCTGGACCGCGCCGGAGTCGTCGAGGCCACACCCGCCGCGGCTCGTTGGGTCGAGCAGCTGCACCGGGTCGACGTCGACCACGGTGACCTGCCCGCCGTCGTGCAGGCGGTCGGCACGAGTGCGTCGAGCGGCCACACGATCGCTCAGCGGGCTCGAACGGCGAACGGGTCGTGGGTGGTGCTGCGCGGTGCGCCGCTGGGAGCCGGTCGAGCCGTGGTCACCATCGAGCCCGCCGGTCCGCCCGAGGTGACCTCGCTGCTCACCTCGGCACTCGGTCTCACCGGACGTGAGCAGGACGTCGTCGTGGGTGTGCTCCGGGGCCTGTCGACCAAGGAGATCGCGTCGGTCCTGCACATGTCGCCGTACACGGTGCAGGACCACCTGAAGGTCGTGTTCGCCAAGGCCGGGGTGAACAGCCGTCGCGAGCTCGTCTCGGACGTCTTCTTCGGGGTGTACTTCCCGCGGCTCGGCAGCGCCGTCCGGCCGGACGGCTTCTTCGCCGCCGAGCTCCGGTGATCGGTTCGACCCGATCACCGGAGCGCGCCCGAAGGACGCAGCGGCCTGCCTCCTCGACGTTCCGTGGCCGCGATCCCGGTGATGGTGACCGCGACGACCGCGACGGCCCACGGGTCGGTGCTCCACACGGACCACCACCAAGCCCCTCGGCCCGGCAGGAACGCGGAGGCCATCGACCAGCCGAGCGCGACCGCGGCGCCCGTGCTCGGCGCGGTGTCCGGCCAGCGCCGAGCGCAGCAGGCGGTCGCTGCGAACCCGACGCACATCAGGGCCATGACGGAGCCGATGCCCGAGAGCGAGACGACGGGGCCGTCGACCTGGCGCTGGGCGAGCGCGCCCACCAGCGTGGCCGCGGCGAGTGTCGCGACGGCGATGAGCGCTCCGCGCTGCACGAGGCGCACACGTGGCGACGTCGGCACCGCCGCGAGCAGGTCACGTGCCGGGTCGCGCAGGGCGACGGTGGCCGCGGCCGCGAGCGCGCCACCACAGGCCCGGACCGTCGGGCCGACCGCCGCGGTGTCGATCGCCCCGACGGCCGTGACGGTGGCGGCCGACGCAGCGGAGACGACCACCAGCGCGGACAGGTCGACGGCACGAGCGGTGTGACGGGCCAGCTCGGCGATCGGTCCTGTCGCCACGGGGGCCGTCGCCATCAGGTCGGCACCGGCACCGAACGGATCTGCAGCGCAACCGCGCCGATCGCCGCGACGACACCGATCGCGCCGAGGACGCGTCCGGAGCGCCCTCGTACGGCGAGTCCGCTGCACACCATGACGAGCGCGAGCAGGTACAGGTCGTGCCACGCCGCCATCGCCTGGTCGACCACGACCCAACGCCAGGCCTCCTGGTACTGGTCAGGGGCCGAGAGCTGCAGTCCGGGCACGTCGGACGGGAGCGTGCCTGCGGGCAGGTCGATCTCGATCGGCTGGACCTGGAGCGCGGTGAGGTAGCGCAGGGGAGCCCCCTGCCACGCCCAGTAGACGACGCTGCCGAGCAGCCAGGCCAGGCCGCCGATGACGGCCGCGGCGACGCGCAGGCGTGTCGCTCGTCCGACGGCGACGCCGAGTGCACCGGCGAACGCGCCGGCGAGGATCGGCTGCAGCAGCTCCGCCGGAGTGTGCAGCGCGTCGTCGATGCGCGTCTCGCCGTCGCCGATCCAGAAGCCGCCTTCGACGCGCGTCACGACCACGAGCGCGGCCACGACGAGCACCAGCACCAGCACGTGGGCGAGCACGCCGACGAGGTGGGCGACGGCACGGCGCTCGGCGCCGAGGGCGGCCTCCTCGGCGAGCGGCAGCTCGGCGACGTGGTCACGCGACGCGGCCATCACCGCGGCGACGAAGATCCCGGCGCACGCCGGCCCGAACGCCACCGTGCCGACGAGCTGATAGGTCTGCGCCTGCCACTCGCCGCCTCCGCCGGCCTGGGTGAAGTAGAGCCCGGTCGCCGCGAGACCGACCCAGAACGGGACCGATCGCAGCGCGCGGCGTGCTTCGAGCCGTCCGAGCTCGAGCGTGGCGGCGGTCGATGGCGTGGCAGCGGAGGTCCGCAGCGGGGCGGGCGTGGCGGTCATGGGGCGACCGCTCCGTTGGTGAGCAGCAGGTAGCCGTCGTCGAGGGTGGGTGGGACCAGTTGCGCGCCGGTGGGCGGGTCGCCGATATTGTGCACCGAGCCGTCGGGAGCGATCCACGAGCGCAGCGCCCGCGGGTCGGCCTGGTCGTCGGCCCAGACCCGACCGGCGGCGAGCTCCGTGAGCTCGTCGGGGGTACCGGAGAAGCGGATCCGGCCCTGCGTCATCACGAGCACTCGCTGGCAGTACGCCGAGACCTCGGAGGTCTGGTGCGTCGACACGATCGCGGTGCCCGAGGTGCCCGCGTCGGAGAGCACCGAGCGGAGTCGCAGCCGTTCGTCGGGGTCGAGGCCGGCGGCGGGTTCGTCGAGCACGAGCAGCTCCGGGGCGCCGAGCAGCGCCGCGGCGAGTCCGACGCGTTGCCGTGTGCCGCCGGACAAGGTCTTGATCTTGCGGTCCATGACCTCGGTCAGCCCGACCGAGGCGAGCACGCGTCGAACCTCGGCTCGTCGCGCCGTGCGATCGCTCATCTCCTTGAGCACGGCGACGTAGTCGACGAGGTCGAACACTCGGAACCCGAGGTACAGGCCGGGCTGCTGGGGCAGGAAGCCGAGACGGCGACGGATCTCGAGGCGGTCGGCAGCCCGGCGCGGGTCGCGCCCGAGCACGGTCAGCGTGCCGGAGTCGGCCGCCAGCACGGTGGCGATCATCCGCAGCAGCGTGGACTTTCCGGCACCGTTGGGCCCGAGCAGCCCGATGACGCCGTGCCCGAAGCGGTCGCTGATGTCGTCGACGGCGTGGACGGGCCCGAACCGCTTCGTCAGGTCGTGGAACTCCACCGCGGTGTTCATGTGCGCCTCCAGCTGGGGAGCTCGTCGCGTCGCAACCACCAGATGGCGGCGCAGATCGCGGTGGTCAGGGTCAGCGCGACCTGGGTCGTCGCCGTGCTCGTCGGTAGGTCCTCGATCGCCACCGTGAGCGGCAGGTCCCGGCTCCGGAGGCTCCAGGTGACGACGACGGCGAGCCAGACCGCGCCGAGTGCGGTGGCGACCCGGGCCGGGTCGATCAGCGTCGCCGCGGCGCCGGTGGCGGTGCACAGCGCGAGGCCCGGGAGCACCCACGCGGCCAGCATGTGCAGCGGCAGGTCGACGAGCGGGCTCGCGACGAGGCCGGCGACGAGCGAGACGGCGCCCACGACGGCGGCACGACGGATGGTCAGCCGCCCGGACGCGAGGGGAGTGGCCTGGCTCATCGTGCCGGCCGGGTCGAGCTCGGGCCGGAACGCGAGCGCCGCGCCGAGCAGGGGTGCGATCGGTGCGAGCGCCACCAGCAGCGTCACGCCGCCTCGTGGGTTCACCGCTGCGACCAGCGCCGGCACGAGCGCGAGCGCGAGCGCCAACGTGACGGCGACGCCGCGCAGCGCCGGGCTCGCGAGCGTGACGCGCGCCCACCGTGCGCCGGGCAGCTCGGGGAGGCGTGGGCGATCGATCCGCTCCTCGATGCGCTCCCACACCAGGTCCGCTCGCTCGGCCGAGGGCGAGGACGTCGGCCGTCGCTGCGCCAGTGCGTCGCGACACGTCTCGCACGCCATCAGGTGCGTCTCGACCGACGCCGAGGTGACGTGCCCCGAGGTGCCGGCGAGGTAGGCCCCGAGGGTGTCGCTGGAGATGTGCCAGGCGGTGTCGCTCATGCGAGTGCCTCCCGTAGTTCACGTCGTGCTCTCATCATCCGGGTCTTCACGGTGCCGGTCGGGACGCCGAGCAGTGCGCCCGCCTCGCGACACGACAGGCCGTCGAGCACGGTGGCCTGCACCACCAGCCGGAGCTCGGGCGAGAGCCGGTCGAGCGCCGCCCCGAGGTCCCCGTGCTCGACCTGCACCAGCAGCTGGTCCTCGGCCGAGAGCTGCGGTGCCTGGCGCTGCGCCCGAAGGCGTTCGACCAACGGCTTCCGGGGGCGCACCTTGTGGAGCAGCGTCCGGATGCCGATGCCCCAGATCCAGGCGGCGACCTCGCCGCTGCCCCGGTAGCGCCCGGCGGAGCGCCACACCGTGACGAAGGTGTCCTGCACGCTCTCCTCGACGACCTGCGGATCGCCGCAGCGGTGCGCGAGCCGGGCCGAGAGCCAGGGCTCGTGTCGCAGGTACAGCTCGTGGAGCGCGGCGCGGTCGTGCCCGGCCACTGCACGGAGCAGTTCCTGGTCGTCCCGAGCATCCGTCCCACGATCCACGACGAGACTGTGCCATCGAGTGCGCCGTTCGGTTCACGTCGGCTCGAAAGTTCTCGCCGGGGATCGCCGCACGATTCGTGTCACCGCGTGCCGCCGCCTCGCAGGCCGATCCGCTCCGTGGGACGGGCCGGGTCCACCGCTCGGCACCCGGTGCCACCATCGGGGGACGATCGCGAACACGACGTGGGGGAGACGATGACGGCGACGACGACTCGTGACGAGATCTACTACGACCCGTACGACCCGGTCCTGCAGCGGGACCCGTTCCCGGTGTTCCGTCGGATGCGGGAAGAGGCGCCGCTCTACTACAACGAGCAGCACGACTTCTTCGCGGTCAGCCGCTTCGCCGACGTCGAGGCGGTGCTCAAGGACCCGACGACCTACAGCTCGGCCAAGGGCGGCATCCTCGAGCTGATCAAGATGGACATGGACCTGCCGTCGGGCGTCTTCATCTTCGAGGATCCGCCCATCCACACGGCTCATCGGGCACTGCTCTCGCGGGTCTTCACGCCCAAGAAGATGAACGCGCTCGAGCCCGAGATCCGCTCGATGTGCCAGGAGGCGCTCGACCCGCTCGTCGGGACGGACCGCCTCGACTTCGTCGCAGATCTCGGGGCGAAGCTGCCGATGCGGGTCATCGGCAAGCTGCTCGGCATCCCGGTGAAGGACCAGGAGGAGCTCCGAGTCCACAAGGACGAGGGCATCCGCCGTGAGGAGGGCAAGCCGGGCGAGTTCTCCGAGGACCAGTTCGCGGACGCGACCTTCTTCGAGGAGTACATCAACTGGCGTCGGGAGCACCCCTCGGACGATCTGATGACCGCCCTCATCCAGGCCGAGTTCGAGGACGAGACCGGCGTCGTGCGCACGCTCACCCACGACGAGCTGCTCATCTTCGTGAACGTGCTCGCCACCGCCGGCAACGAGACCACCAACCGGGTGCTCGGCCACATGGGCAAGAACCTCGCCGAGCACCCCGACCAGCGCCGCGAGCTGGTCGAGGACCGTTCGCTGATCCCCAACGCCGTCGAGGAGCTGCTGCGCTACGAACCGCCGGCGCTCCAGGTGTGCCGTTACGTCACCCAGGACGTCGAGTGGCACGGACGGACCGTGCCGGCGGGCTCGACGATGATGCTGCTGCTGGCGTCCGCGAACCGCGACCACCGCGTGTTCCCGCCCGACGGCGACGAGTTCGACATCCACCGCTCGATCAACCACCACCTGACCTTCGGCCACGGCATCCACTTCTGCCTCGGCGCCGCGCTGGCCCGACTCGAGGCCCGCATCGCCCTCGACGAGATCCTCGACCGCTTCCCGGTGTGGGACGTCGACTGGGACCACGCCGAGCTCGACAGCTCGCAGGTGCGCGGCTGGGCGACACTGCCCGTCCACCTTCCCGTCGTCTGACAGAGCCACGTGCCGAACTCCATCGTGCTCGACGGCGGGTCGAGCGATCTCGGCGCCCTGGCGGCGGCCAAGGTGTTCCGAACCGTGCACGATCTCTCGTCGCTCGGCTCGGCCCGCTCGTAGCCGGTGCAGGTCGACCGATGACGACCGCGGCCGAGGGTCACCCGGAGGGCTCGGCGCGCGTCGTCACCAACGCCGAGGTCGCCGGCATCGGCGGGACGGTCGTGGTGATCGACGTCCTCCGTGCGTTCACCACGGCGGCCTATGCGTTCGGCGCCGGAGCGTCGGAGATCTGGCTGGTCGCCGGCGTGGGCGAGGCACTCGAGCTCGCCGCTGCGTTGGGCGGCGCGGTGGTGATGGGCGAGGACGGCGGCCGCCGACCGCCCGGGTTCGATCTGCCCAACTCGCCGGTCGCAGCGTCCCTCGCGGACCTCGAGGGTCGAGTCGTGGTGCAGCGGACCTCGGCGGGCACCCAGGGTGTGGTCCGGGCGCGTGCCGCCGAGCGGTTGTTCGCCGCGAGCCTGGTGTGCGCCTCCGCGACCGCCCGCGCCGTCGCCGCTGCCGCGCTCGGGCCGCCCACGTATGTCATCACCGGACGCCGAGTCGACGTCGCGGACCGCGACGGCGAGGACGACCAGCTCACCGCGGCGCTGATCGAGCGTGCTCGCACGGGTGTGTCGATCGATGCCGAGGCGACCGCGATGGCGGTCCGGTCGTCACCCGAGGCGGCCCGCACGCTGGCAGTCGGCGAGGGGCACGTGCACCCCGACGACATCGAGTACGCGGTCGACGTCGACCGGTTCGACGTCGCCATGGAGGTCAGCCGAGAGGCGCTCGGCCTACGCCTCCGGCCGGTGCGTCACGCCTGAGCGACTTGCTCGATCGAACGTGGGCCCCGGGGGAGGGGCAGCGTGCGGGCTCACCCCCGAAGCAGGTCCTTGGCGATCGCGGTGGTCTGCAGCTCGTCGGTGCCGGCGTAGATCTGCAGCACCTTCGCGTCGCGGGCGAGCTGCTCGACGTGGAACTCGGCCATGTAGCCGTTGCCGCCGAGCACCTGCACCGCGTCGAGCGCGACGTTGGTCGCGGCCCGTGCCGAGTACAGCTTGATCGCCGAGGCCTCGGCGAAGCTCAGGCTGCCGCCGGCGCGCATCGTCTCGAGGTAGCGGAACAACATGTTGCGGACGTTGACCCGGGCGACCTCCATGTCGGCGAGCTTCGCCTGGATCAGCTGGAACTCGCCGATGGGGCGGCCGAACTGGACCCGGTTGCGGGCGTAGTCGACGGCGATGTCCTCGCACTGCTCGATGAGCCCGAGCGCCATCGCGGCGACGCTCGCACGCTCCGACGCGAACGTCGCCCGAGCCGCTTCCCGGGCGTCCTTCTTCGCCGCGCCCGATGCGGCAGGCGCCTTCTCGGTCGTCGGGCGGTCGTCCAGCACCGCGTCGCCGCCGATGAGGCGGTCGATGCCGACGCGCACGTCGGACACGAACAGCTCGCCGGTGGGCGAGGAGTGCATGCCCATCTTCCGCAACGGCGGCGACTGCTCGAATCCGGGCATGCCGCGGTCGAGCACGAACGACAGGACCTTGCGCTCTCGCAGCGGCGTGGCCCCGTCGTCGAGCTTGCAGATGAACACCGTGGTGTCGGCGTGGGGGCCGTTCGTGATGAACGTCTTCGACCCGTTGAGCACGAACTCGTCGCCGTCACGAACCGCCGAGGCGCGCATGCCGCCGAAGGCGTCGGAGCCGCTGTCGGGCTCGGTGATCGCCCACGCACCCACCTTGTCGAGGGTGAGCAGCGGGAGGGCCCAGCGTTCGCGCTGCTCGGGCGTGCCCTTCTTGATCGCGTTGCCGGCGAGGTTCATCGACACGCCCATGGCGGTCACCAGACCAGGGCAGTGGCGGCAGAACTCGACCATCGGCAGCAGCGTCAGCACCGCCCGCTCATAGCGCTCCTCGGTGGTGAAGGGCGGGCCGCCGTTGGTCTCGCGTTCGAAGCGCTCCCGGGCGATCTCGTCGATGCCGAAGGTGCGGACGTAGCGGCGCAGCACGTCGTACGGCGGCAGGCCCCCGTGCTCGAGCTCCTCACGGATGGGCACGACCTCGTTCTCCACGAAGTCGCGCACCGCGGTGCGCATGGCGAGATGCTCGTCCGACCAGTCCAGCATGGGTCCCCCTCGACCTGATGTGCGTGCGTGGCCGGTGACCACGGCGCGCCGCTGATGCGGGGAGAAGGTAGCGAACCCGTGTGAGGCCGGGGCCACGACGTCCCGGCCAGTGAACCCCGACCGGCGCTCGCCGAACGTTCGCCGTCAGCCGAACAGTCTCGTCAGCCGAACGGTCTCAGCCGAACAGGGAGCGGTTCTGCTCGGCCTCGGCGATCAGGTCGTCGGCGTCGGGCTGCAGCAGGAACCCGGCGGCCACCGCGTCGGCTGCCGAGTCGCGGAACGCCTGCAGGTAGGCGTCGAAGCTGCCGTGCAGCTCGAGCAGGGTCGGCTGGTCGAAGGGGATCGTGGTGCCGAACAGGACGCAGATGTCGCCGTCCTCGACCAGCTCCTCGAGCCCGGCGCCGCCGGCAGGCTCTCCGGTCGACGCCGAGATCGGCACGTCGACCAGCGGCGTCCGGACCCCGCCGACGGCGATGCCGAGGTCGTCCCGGGCGATCACCACCTCGCCCTCCTCGCCGCCACCGTCGCCGTCTCCCTCACCGTTTCGGAGCTCGATGCGTGGCGACCCGGGCGGTGCTTCGCCCCCGGCGGCCCAACCGACCAGGTGGTGCAGCGCGGCCTGGACCACCTCGTGGTGCGGCCCGGTGTTGATCGGCTCGGTGCAGCCGAGCAGCGACCCCGACATGGGATCACGTGGACCGCCGAGCAGGGCTCGCAGCATGTGGGCGTCGGAGTGCGCGGTGCCCGCGATCTCCCAGGTCCGCAGGCGGTCGGTGTCGGGCTGACGGGCGTGTGCGTAGCCGAGCAGCGTGAGGTCGGTCTCTGTCTCGACGACGAGGACCGGCTCGTCCAGGTCAGTCCGGATCCTCACGGCGCTCTCGGCGATCTGCTGCGCAGCCTCCTCGGCGGTCGTCGAGTCGTCGTTCGCTCGGCGGTAGACACCCTCGAGCGCGGCGGTGTTCGCTCCGCGGCTGTGGACGAGGAACCCGTCGTAGACGGGGTCGAGCGGGTGTACGGCATTGACGACGGTCGACAGGAACGCCGCCGACTGCGACTCGCCCACCGCGATCACCTGCTCCGGCGCGAGTCCACCCAACAGCGTGTCGGGGTGCTCGGCCGCCGCACGACCGACCTGGCTGAAGATGTCGAACGCGTACTGGTCACCGGGGTGCTCGAGCGTGCCGTAGCGCTCGGGGTCGACGTGCTGCAGTCCGCTGCGGTCGACGCTGGCACCGGCGTCCTCGGCCGCCTCCTCGTCGACGCTCACGTCGAGCAGGGTCTCGCCGCCGGTCACGCCCTGGGACTGCGCGCTGACCCCGATGTAGGCGTGCCCCTCGCGGCCGATCTCCTTGGACAGGTAGGCCCAGTCGGGCGACGCCTCGATCGCGCTGACGTTGTACCACTCGACGATCACCGTGCCGCTGAACCGCTCGGGGGGCGGCCGCTTCACGATCACCCGCGTCCGGTAGTCCGCCGTCGCGTCGGGCCGCACGCTCCAGGCCCCGTCGTCGGGTGTGTCGATGGGAGCGAAGCTGGTCGCCGTGCCCTCGACGAAGAGCTCCGCTTGTGTGTAGCCGTCGGGCAGGGCCACGGCAGGCTGAGGGCTCGTCACGCCGCCACCTTCGGCAGGAGGTGCCGAGATCGTCGGTGCCGGGACCGTGTACTCGACCGACTCGGCGTCCTCGACCGACTCGACCTGCTCGCCGGCACCGTCGCGGCCGTCGTCCATCCCGCTCTCCGCGTCGTCCGAGGACGAGCACGCCGACAGCAGCATCGCCGTCGCGGTGATGGCCACCACCAGCGCGCTGCGCCGCCTCGTCCTCCGTGCCCTGATCACGACCGGTCGTCCCGGCGCTCGGTCAACCGCCGGGCGAGGGTGCGGCCGGCGCGGGCAGCGTCGGTGCGATCGGGAACGGGCAGACGCCGCCGTTGCCCTGGCAGAGCGCCATGTAGATCACGAAGAAGATCCCGTTGCCCAACCAGTTCGCCTGCTGCTGTGCTTCCCACTCGTTGGCGGGTGGGGTGCACCCCACGCCGAGTGCGGCCGTCGCGGCTGCGAGCGCTCCGATGAGCGCGACGCGCATCTTCATGAAGTTCCCCCTCGTTCGCCCGTCGTCGCCTCGACGGGTTGTTGACACGTTGTCTACCGCATCAGTTGTCGAGCGCAAAGGAATCTTCTCGGCCGAGTGCCGGGGAGCGACGCGCGATTTCCGTTGCATCATACAACGGAAGTCCGTAGGTTCAGTCCTATGAAGCTACTCAATCAACTCCGACACTCCGCAGCCGAGACGCTGCATGACCGTCGCGACCGCAGGCCGAACGCGCTGATCGCCGACGAGCTCGCGGTCATCGCACAGCGCCGGACCGCCGACCCGCCACCGCCGGGATCGGCACGGCCGACCATCCGGCTGATCACTCCGGACGATCGTCCGGCGCTCGTCGAGATGGGCGCACGTTGCAGCGCAGAGACGTTGCGTCGCCGTTTCCACGGCCCGCTCGGCGACGCGACCGCGAGTCGTGTCGCCGAGCTGTTGCAGCGGGGCGGACACGACACCGACCACATGGTCGCCGTCGTCGGCGGCGCGATCGTCGGCATCGGCTCGCTGCATGTCGGCCCCTCACGCAGCGGCCCCTCTCACGGCGGCGGGCGTGGCGACGCGGAGATCGCGGTTCTGGTCGAGGATGCATGGCAGGGGACCGGCGTCGGCCGTCGTCTCACCGCGCATCTGCTGCGCCGCGGGAGCGAACGCGGGGTGTCCGCCATCGTCGCCGACGTGCTGCGGGAGCCGGCGTTCGTGCTCGAGCACCTGCACCGGGCGATCGAGTCGTCGGTGGACTTCGACGGGGCGACCGCGACGGTTCGGATCCCGCTCGCTGCCGACTGCGCAGCGAGCACCCCGCCGGCTCTGCCGGCCTAGCGACCCGGCCAGCGACCCGGCCAGTGACCGCTCGTCGGGCCGCTAGCGTCGGCGGCCATGGCACACCTGCCCGGAAGTCCTGCCTGGCAGCGTGACGGCTCGCACTCGGCGGTGCTCGACTACCACCTGAGCATGCTTCACGACACGGCTCGGATGGACGCCTTCCGGCGGGCCATCGACGCCACGGTGCGGCCCGGCGACGTCGTGGTCGACATCGGTTGCGGCAGCGGCGTCCTCTCGTTCATGGCGTGCGAAGCGGGCGCGGGCAAGGTCTACGCCATCGACGGCGGGCCGATCATCGAGGTCGCCCAGGAGTTGGCGATCGACAACGGGTTCGCCGACCGGATCGAGTTCCTCCGAGGGTGGTCGCTCGACATCGGCCTGCCCGAGCCCGCCGACGTGCTCATCTCGGAGACGATCGGCAACGCAGGGTTCGACGAAGGGATCGTCGCCTGGACCTTCGACGCCCGACAGCGGCTGCTCCGCCCCGGCGCCGCGCTGCTGCCCCAGCGGCTCCGCACGTGGGTCGCGGCGGTCGAGTCGTTCGACGACTACCCGCTGGTGGGGGACTGGTTGGCCGAGAGCCTGCCGTACGACTACACGTGCGCCCACCGTCGGGCGGCGCGGACGTTGTGGTACGCCGAGTTCACGCCGCACCACCTGCTCGGACAGCCGGAGCTCGCCGCGGACGTCGACCTGCGGACCGCGCCGAACGAACCGATCACGTCGGTGGGCACCGTGCAGGTCGACCGTGCCGGCACGCTGCACGGCCTGGCCTGTTGGTTCGACGGGCTGCTGTGTGCGGGTGTCACGGTCGACAACCTGCCGCCGCGGACCGAGTCGAGCTGGTCGCACGGCTTCCTGCCCCTCGCCGAGCCGATCGAGGTGGCCCCGGGCGACCGCTTCGCCTGGTCGCTGTCGGTGTCCGCCGACGGCGACGACTGGCGCTGGCAGGTCGACCGCGCCGACGGCTGACGCACACGCCGACCTCGGACGGGCGACTACAGGTAGGCGGCAGGGTCGAAGTCGTCGACGTCGATGATGCGGACCCGCGGCAGCACCTGGTTGAAGCAACCGACCTTGTCCTCGAGGTCGAAGATCTCGAAGCCGTCACCGAGCGACGAGTAACCACCGTTCGCCATCTCGGGGAACGCGAGCAGCCCGACGCGGTGCCCGTCGTCGAGCAGGCGCTGGACATGGGGGAGGAAGTCGCCGTCGTGCGTGGCGAGCATGACATCGCCCGGGGTCCCGCGGATCGCATCGAGCGTCCGCTGGATGCCGATGTCGACGACCTTCTGGTCCGCCGAGCCCGACAGGGCGATCGGGCGGAGACCCATCGCGAGCAACGCCTGCACGAAGCTCATCGGCATCGTCCCGGAGCTCGCGTTGATGAAGAACATCGACTTCACCGGGTTGTCCCACGTGGACTCCGCGAACTTGAGCACACGGTCCCACCGGGGGCGTTCGTCGGGCTCAGGGCGCCGGCCGAGCAGGCGCGTCCCGAGTGTGGCGTCGATGTTCTCGCCGTCGATCAGCAGGTAGGTGGTGGTGGCGGCAGCACCGCCACCTTCCGCACGTTGGGTCATGTCGGTCCTCTCCCTGACAACGATCCATCGTTGCACCTCGCGGTGACGGGATCCGTGACGCTGGAGGCCGGCTGGGGTCGACCGCGGTCGATGTCGGTCATCAGCCGGGACGGCGCGGTGTGGGTGAGAAGCGGGACTCGAGCAGCGCCTGGACCTGGGAGCGGGCCGACGAGAGGTCGATGGTCGGGTCGAGCATCGACTCGAAGGCGATGCCCCGCAGGAGTCCCACGACGGTGACGGCGAGTCCGTCGAGCTCCTCGTCGGTGAGCTCGCCGCGATCCGACGCGCTCGCGAGGCGCTGTGCCAAGGCGACCCGGAACTGTCGGTCTGCGGCCAACACCACCTCACGGGAGTCCGCATCGAAGTGGGCGACAGCGTCGGCGATCAGCACCAAACGGGCGCGGTTGATCGGAGGCGGGTCGACGATGATGTCGAAGTAGACCTCGACGAGCGTCATGAGTGCGTCGAGCACGGTGTGCGGCTCGCGACGCTCACGCTCCAGCGCGGCAGCGAAGTCGCGGGACACCGCGTCGGCGACGCGCTGCATCAGCGCTGCCTTGGAGCCGAAGTGGTGCGTCGCCAGTCCTCTGCTGTAGCCGGCGCGCTCGCCGACCTTGGCCAACGTCATCGACGCCGGGCCGGTCTCGCTGATGAGCTGCGCGGCTGCGGCGAGGAGACGTTGCTCCGCCTCGGTGCGGCGCTCCTCCTGTGTGCGCCGCGGCGGCGAGCTCGGCGAGGTGCGGGGTGTCACGCCATCTCGGCCGCGGCGAACTGCTCGGTCCCGGCCAGCGGCAGCAGGTCCTCCCGACCGATCTGGCGCAGCAGGCTGGCGCCGTCGAGGTACACCCTCTCGTTGGTGATGCGATCGCCGTCGAAGGAGAACACGGCGATGACCGCGACGCGGAAGGAGCGGCCGGTCGGCGGCAGGCCGAGGAACTCGCCGGTCGAAGTTCCGAGCAGATCGAACTCGGCGATGACGGTGTCGTCCACGGCGACGTGCATGCGGACGTTCTCGTGACGCTGGTCGGGGAACGCGGTGCGCTGGGTCCGGTGGTACGCCACGACCTCGTCGCGACCTTCGTGGACCTGTCCGGTCGCCACGATCTCGTAGCGGGGGACGTCCTTGAACGTCGCCAGGCATCGCTCCCAGTCGTGGTCGACCTCGGACTGGAAGTGCTCCTCGAGCACCGTCAACCGGCGTTGCCGGAGGGAGTCGTCGCTCATCGTTGGCTCCTTACTTGTCAGCCAACAAGTTAGTGGGGTCCGGTCCGACCGGCGACCGGACCGGCAGATCGGGGACAGCAGGCCCAGCCCGTTTAGGTAGTGCGCACTATGCTTGTTGCAGCACGAGGGGGTGCGGATGCAGCGTGACCGCGTACTTCGACGGCGCTGGGACCAGCAGCTGGTGTTCCGCGCGCCCGGTCCTCGACACCGTCGGCGTGCAGCGATCGCGCTCGCCGTCGCCGTCGCGCTCTGTGCTGCGGCGTGCTCCCAGGACGACGACTCGGAGGCCGCCGCCTCGAGTGCGGAGCAGCAGGCGGCGCTGATCGACCACGGGGCCGTCGGGCTCTGGGACGACCCTCCCTGCGACCCGTCGAAGCCCCCGCTCGTCGTGGGGACGTCGACGGTGTTCGAGTCGCCGGTGCTGTCGCTCGGCGATCAATCGCTCGCGCTGGAAGCTGCGGCGACGGCGTTCAACGAGCGGGGTGGCGCGAACGGCTCCTGCGTCGAGGTCCACAGATGCGACGACGGCGCCAACGTCGACCAGTCCCTCGAGTGCGTTCGAGAGCTCGACGACGCGGGAGTGGTCGCCCTCATCAACGACCAGACCACCGCCGGGATGGCCGAGGTCGCGCAGGCGACCGCCGATGCCGGCATCCCCCGTGTCGCGACCAACGTCACCCCGAGCGACTGGTCGTTGCCCAACGTGTTCCCCCTCGACGCCGGCAGCACCGGCATGGCGCTCCTGATGCCGCGTGGGCTCATCGAGGAGGGTGCGACGAAGATCGCCATCATCCGTGCGGATCTCCCCGAAGCGACCGCGCTCAGCGGACTGCTCTCCGACACCTACGCCGACCAGGGCGCCACGTTCCCGGTGACCCTGCCCGTGCCCGCCGGCACCACCGACTACTCCCAGTTCATCCTCGCCGCCGAGGATGCCGACGCGACGGGCGCCATGCTCGCGGTCGGTGAGCAGGAGGCCGTCCAGGTGTTGCAGGCCGCAGGCCAGCTCGACAGCGACATGCTGTTCAGCTTCGCCCCGCTGTCGCACGAGGCCGTCTCGCAGCTCGGTGACATCGCCGAGCAGGTCGCCTTCGTCGTGCCGTATCCGCCCGCCACCGCGGATGTGCCCGTCTACGAGGTGATGCGGGCGGACCTCGCCGACTCGGGGGAGGAAGAGCTCCAGGCCGATCGGATCAGGCCGGCCGCGATCCGATCGTGGATCGGGCTCTACGCGCTCCTGCGCATGATTCGGGACACGCCGACGACCGAGTTCACCCGCGACGGGATCACGTCGATGCTGGAGCAGGCCAAGGACGTGCCGATGCTCGGCCTGTTCGGCGACGAGGCGTGGACACCGAGCCTCGAGCACGCCGGGGTGTTCAAGCGAGCGGGCATGAACCACTGGGCCGTCTACCGCTGGGACCCTGACGCGGCAGCACCTGCTGGGCTACGTGGCAACTTCGTCGAGAGCGTCGAGTTCAGCTTCGACGAAGCACTCTGCGACTCGCCGCTGGGACCGGCGTGCTGATCAGCGGGCCACGGCCGCGGCCGACCGAGGCGGGCTGACCGACCGAGGCGAGATGGCCGACCGGGGCGGGCGGGCCGATCTACGACTCCGGCCGGTGCAGGAACCCGTGCAGGGTCATCTGGGTCAGCTCGTCCACGATGGCGTCACGCGACGGCGGCCGTTGCCCGAAGAGGGTGGTGCCGAACGCAGCCATTCCGATCACCATCGCGACGGACGAACGTGCAGCGAGGTCGTGGTGGCGAGTCGGCAGGTCCAGCCGGTCGATGCCGTCGGCGCCGAGTTGTCCGAGGGTGCCGAGACACCGACCGATCTCCGCCAGACCGGTCGCGGACAGCTCCTCATCGCTCAGCGCATCAGCGGTGAGCAAGGTCATCATGAGGCCACGGTTGCGGGCGAAGAGGTCGTAGAGCGCTCCGAGGAACTGTCGCCCGATGACCTCCTCGGCAGAGCCGTCCGACGGCAGAGATGGCCAGCGTTCGTCGAGCTCGTCGACGAGCTCGATGAACGGAGCCACCACGGCCTCGCGGAACAGCGCTGCCTTCGACCCGAAGTGCCGGAAGAGCAGCGGCTCGATCACACCCGCCTTCTCCGAGATCTCACGGGTCGTCGTGCTGCGGTAGTCGCGTTCGGCGAAGAGGCTCTGAGCAGACTCCAGGAGCAGTCGTCGGGGAGTCCCACGTGGTCGACGAGTCGCTCTCGGGGCAGGGGTTCGGGCGGCGGGGGTTCGTCGAGTCATGGGAGAGTCTCGGCATCCTAGGGTCGCTCCTCGACTCGGTCCTGACCGTGCGTCCGCGCACACCGTCAACCGGTTCGGAGACCGCTGGAGGGCGGTCGGGTCACCGCTGGCCCGCACGGCCGTTCGGAGCCGTTTGGTTCAATGGGCGGATGACCCGACGATCCGAGATCCTCGACACCGCCGCCGCGATGTTCGCGTCGTCGGGGATCCGCACCTCGATGAAGGAGATCGCGGACGCCTGCGGGATCCAACCCGGCAGCCTCTACCACCACTTCGAGTCGAAGGAAGCGTTGATCGTCGAGCTCGTCGAGCGGTACCAGGTCGACCTCGACCGGATCGCCGCGGACGCGCTCGACGCGCTCAGCCGGCCGGACGGTCGACCGATCGAGGACCGGGTCGTCGCGTTGGGAACCGAGATCGCCGCGTGCTCGATCCGCCACCGAGCGGCCCTCCTGTTGACGTTGTACGAGCCCCCGTCCGGGGCGGGCGACGAACTGGTCCGGGTGGCGAGCCGGGCGCCCACCGCCATCGAGACGGCCATGTTCGACACCCTTCGGGCCGGGCAGCGCAGCGGTGAGCTGCGCCACGGCATCGACCTGCCGACGATGGCGAACCGCCTCTGCCAAGTGCTGTCACATGTAAGCCTCGGGGTCTTCACCGACGTGCCGGGTGCGGACGAGATGCCCGCCCTCCGCTGCCGCGCCGTGCTCGACGGCGTCGCGATCGCTGCGCCCTCCGACGACGACCTCGACCGCTCGGCGGCCTTCGACGCCGCGAACGCCACGATCGCGTCCTGGGACAAGGTCGACGAGGAAGAGGACGATCGTCTGCCCCTGCTGCGGGGCGTCGCACGCGCCGAGTTCGGCCGCCGCGGCTACGAGGCGACCACGGTCCGCGACATCGCAGCGGCCACGGAGCTGAGCACCGGAACGGTGTACCGGTTGATCGGATCGAAGGAGGACCTGCTGGCGTCGATCATGCGGTCCTTCACCGTGATCGCCCGCTCCGGCTGGACCAGCGTCCTGCAGACCGACTCGACCGAGGTCGAGAAGCTGGACGCGCTGATGTGGGTGAACATCAACGCCGTCGACCGCTTCAGTGACGAGTACAACATCCAGCTGGCCTGGATCCGGGAGTCGCCCCCGAGCTCTGCGAACCTCGGCTCGTCGTTCGCGGCCCGCCTGAACGACCTGAAGTCACTCGTCGCACAGGGCATCCGACACGGCACGCTCCGGGTCGAGGGCCGATCTGCCGCCCTCCGCGCCTGGTCGCTCTTCGAACTGCTGTGGATGCCGGAGGACATCGTGAGGGAACTGGGACCCCGCGGCGCGCTCGGCCTCGCGCGCGAGACGACGCTGCGGGGCGCGCGGACCTGACCCCGGCGGCTCGCCAGGCCAGCTGGGATGTGAGCGTCGGTTGCGAAGAACCAAACATTCGTTCCATCATGGCCCGGTGGGGGAACGCGCTCAGCTCGGTGGTCTCGGGCCGGAGGGGTCGGCGCGTCCGGAGTCGGCCCGGACCGCCGCCGGACTCGAGCTCGACCAGCTGCGGCTGCTCGCGTCCGCGCTCGCCGGCCGGCGGCTCGAAGTGGCTCCGGCCGCGCCGGGCGAACGGTCATGGACCGACGGCACGACCGTGTACCTCGACCCCGAGGTTCCCCATGCAGAGCGCATCCGGACACTGAGCGTGCAGGCGTCGCTCGTCGCGGCGGGCAGCCTCGAACCGGCGGTGCTGCGCCATCTCCGTCGGCGGCCCGCCCTCGGTCAGCGATACCTCGCCATCGAGGCCCACCGCGCCCTCGAGCACAGCCGAGCCGTGCTCCCTCCGGTCGCGCGCACGCTGATCGACCACTCGGTCGCTCGCTCGACGCAGTCGGCCGAGGACTCGTTGCGACGTGCGCGCACTCAGCGCTCCGGGGCCGAGCCTCCCGCCGTCTTCGGCAGGATCGACGCGAAGCGCTCGCTCGACGCCATGCACGACGACCAGTCGTCCGGCTCACCCGCAGCGAAGCCCTCCGCGGCGGACACCCTCGAGCTGGCGGGCTTCGACGCCGAGGCCGACGACGACGCTCCCGACCTGAGCATGATGACGAGCCCGGTCGGAGGCGGCGGGCCCGTCGGGAAGCTCATCCGAGAGCTGCTGCGTCCGGGGCGCTCGCGCACCGCCGGCGGCTCACCCGGCGCGGACGCCGTCGCACACCTGACCCGCGGCGACCCGGGGACGGGAGGTGCGGCCGGCGTGGTGCACCGCGCAGCGAGCGACGGCGAGCTCCAGGTCGCCCCGGACGAGCGAGGCCGGCGACATCCGGAGTGGGACGTGCATCGCCGTCGGTACCGTCCCGACTGGTGCACGGTGGTGGAGACCGACCCCTTGCCCACCACCACCAGCAGGTCGGCGCCGCCCGACCCCGTGGCGCTGCGCCGGGCCCTCGTTCGGATCGGTCTGGACCTCACGAGGTGTCGGCGTCGCCGCCAGGGCGACGAGATCGACATCGACGCCGCGGTCGAGGCTCGGGTCGACACCCTCGCCGGACATCCCCACGATGACGACCACTACATCGAGAGCGTCCGCCGCCGTCGGGATCTCTCGGTGCTGGTCCTGCTCGACGTCTCGGGCTCGGCCGCCGAACCGGGCACCGCGGGGCGTTCGGTCCACGAGCACCAGCGGGCGGCCGCCGCCGCTCTGACCACCGCGCTCCACGAGCTGGGTGACCGGCTCGCGCTCTACGCGTTCAACTCCCGGGGTCGCGGTGCGGTGCAGTTCCTCCGCGTGAAGACCTTCGACGACCCACTCGACGGCCACGCGCTGAGCCGCCTCGACGACCTCGTCCCGGCCGCCTACACCCGATTGGGTGCCGCCATCCGCCACGGGTCCTCGATCCTGGAGGAACGCAGCGGCACCCCCCGGCGTCTGCTGGTCGTGCTGTCCGACGGGTTCGCGTACGACCACGGGTACGAGGGCCACTACGGCGAGGCCGATTCACGTCGCGCGCTGCTCGAGGCGCGCCGGCGCGGCATCGGCTGCCTGTGCCTCAGCGTCGGCGCCGACGGTGACCCCGCCGCGCTGCGACGGGTCTTCGGAGCGGCCGCACACGCCTCGGTGCCGCGGGCCGGCGAGCTCGCCGGGCTGATCGGGCCGCTGTTCCGATCGGCGCTGCGCACCGCCGAGGGGCAACGGCGCTCGTTCCAGCGCGTCGAACGCACCAGGGAACGACTGGTTGTGGAAAGGACCCGCACATGGCGCCTCGCCCGTTCTACGTCTCCGTCGGTGATGAGGAGCAGGTGTTCACCGCTGCGCATCGCCAAGGCCTCTCGCTGGTGCTGAAGGGCCCGACCGGATGCGGCAAGACCCGCTTCGTCGAGGCGATGGCCCACGATCTCGGTCGACCGCTCATCACGGTGTCGTGCCACGACGACCTCACCACCGCCGACCTGGTCGGTCGGTTCCTGCTCGAGGGAGGGGAGACGCGGTGGGTGGACGGGCCACTCACTCGTGCCGTCCGCGACGGCGCCATCTGCTACCTCGACGAGGTCGTCGAGGCACGCCAGGACACGACCGTCGTCATCCACCCGCTCGCCGACCACCGACGTCAACTGCCGATCGACCGACTCGGCGTCGTGCTCGACGCCGCCCCCGGGTTCACGCTCGTCGTCTCGTACAACCCCGGCTACCAGAGCGTGCTGAAGGACCTCAAGGACTCCACCCGGCAGCGGATGGTGGCCATCGAGCTCGACTTCCCTCCGCCCGACGTCGAGGAGAGGATCGTCTGCCACGAGGCCGGGGTCGAGCCGCAACGGGCGGCACAGCTCGTGCAGTTGGCACAGGCGATCCGCCGACTCGAGACCGCGGGCCTGCGTGAGGTGGCCTCGACGCGGGTGCTGATCGCCGCGGCTCGGCTCTCTGCCGAGGGGGTGCCCCTCGTCGCCGCGGCCCGCGCTGCGGTCGCCGGGCCGCTCACCGACGATCCGATGGTGGCCGCCGGGCTGGTGCAGATGATCGAGACCTACCTGTCGGAATCGGAGTGATCCCATCGTGGACGGGCTCTGGAACAACTGTTAGGTTCGGTGCATCGGGTCGGGGGGCCTGAGGGGCCGGTCGGTCCGTGTCGATTGCTCCGGGGGCCCTCGCTTCGGAGGCCCTCGCTTCGGAGGAAGGCGCCGAGGGAACAGGCATGGCAACAACGCTCGAGAGGCCGGCGACGAGCACCGGCGAGGGTCCGCCGCCATCGAGGGGGCGTCTGATCGGGGTGGGCCTGGCCGCGCTGGCCCTCGCCGCGATCGTGGGGATCGCGATCGCGGCTCGCAGCGGGCCGGGCGAGGACCGCATTCGGAATCCCGGCGTCACCGGCGCGCCGCGCCCGGTCGAGCCGCTGTGGGGCTTCGACCACTGGCTGGTGCTCCATCAGATCGGGACGGTCGTGGCGATGGTCGTCCTGGTCGGCGGCTTCATCTGGGCGTGGCGTCGTCGCCCGGGACATCCGTGGTTGCTGATGGTGATCGTGGTGACACTGCTCATCTGGCAGGACCCGATCATGAACTGGGCTCCGTACGCCGTGTACAACCCGCAGCTGTGGCACTGGCCCGAGAACTGGCCGCTGGTGTCGATCTCGCCCACGGTCGAGCCGTTCATCGTCGTCGGCTACGCGATGTTCTACATGCTGCCGTTCTTCCCGGCGTCGTGGATCCTCCGTCGCTGGCAGGAGCGACGGCCGGTCGGGTCGTTCATCTGGCGCCACCCACTCATCACGCTCTCGCTGCTGATGCTCGCGATCGGGTTCGTGTTCGACGCGATCCTCGAGATCTTCCTCGTCCGCACCCAGCTCTACATCTACTCCCAGGTGATCCCGTTCGGATCGTTCGCAGCAGGGGAGTGGTATCAGTTCCCCCTCATCTGGGAGTCACTGTTGGTGACGACGGTGATGATTCCCGCCGGTGTGCTGCTCTGGCGCGACGACACCGGCAAGTGCCAGGCCGAGAAGCTGGCGTACAAGGCGCGCATCTTCCGAGGTCGACCGGTGCTCGGCACCTTCGTGACGATGTTCCTCGTCATCAACGGCGCGTACTTCTTCCTCTACGGCGGGGGTTACGCACTGATCCGGTGGAGCCACACCGCGACCTCGGTCGCGTGCCCGTATCCGTTCCCCGAGGCGAAGGTGTACGACCCCAACGGGTTCTACGAGGAGCAGGGCCAGGAGGGGCCGTACTCCGCCGGGATCTGGGCCGGCTGGCAGAGCGCCCAGTCCGGCCGACCCGACGTGGCGGCGCCCGCAGACGGCGGACGCTGTGGCGACGGGGACAGCTGACCGGTGAGGTCACCCACGAGGCCGCCCGTCGGCGACTGCGTGCGTCGAGACCACCACACCATCCACCGAGCCGAAAGCGCAGCATCGTGACCACGGTCGAACTGAGCCCGAGCGTCGAGAAGCCCGAACACGTCCCGGAGTCGTTGGTCTACGACTTCGACTTCAACGCGGATGCGGCCTACGTCCTCGATCCTCACGCCCGCGTGCTCGACCTGATCGAGCACGCCCCGAGCATCTTCTGGACGCCTCGCAACGGTGGTCACTGGGTCGTGCTGCCGTATCAGGCCCAGCTCGACGCGTTCCGGAACTGGGAGGTCTTCTCGAGCGAGCACTTCTCGCCCGAGGAGTTCGAGCTGATGATGGAGGCCCTTCCCGAGGACCAGCGCATCCCCGCCCCGATCCCGATCTGCGTCGACCCGCCGCTGCACACCAAGCTCCGAGCGCCGCTGGTGTCGACCTTCACGCCCAGGGCCGTCAAGGAGCTCGAGGCGCAGGTCCGGGACTTGGCCGAGCGGCTCATCGGCGACATCGTCGACGAGGGGCGATGCGAGTTCATGCGTGAGGTCGCCGACCTGTACCCGGTCGAGATCTTCCTGAAGATGTTCGGTCTCCCGGTCGAGCGCGAGCGGGAGTACCGGGACCTCGCGAAGCAGCAGCTGGCGACGGCGAGCCCTGATCCCTTCGATGCGATGAACCTGCTGCGCGGCATCGCGGACGTCATGCGCGACACCCTCCTGGAGCGCAGGGAGCACCCCCGGGACGACATCATCAGCCTGTTGTGGGCCTCCGACATCGACGGCGAGCCCATGACCTTCGACGTCATGCAGAGCTACTGCTCGATCATGTTCATCGCCGGGCTCGACACCGTCGTCAACGCGATGGGCTTCGGTGCCCGGCACCTGGCGGCGAATCCGGACCTGCAGGCCGAGCTGCGCGGGAACCCCGAGGCGATCGCGGCCGCGTCGAAGGAGCTGCTGCGGTGCTACGCCTTCATCGGGCCGATGCGGATCCTCACGTCCGATGTCGACTTCCATGGCGTGTCGCTCCGGCAGGGTGACCAGGTCCAGCTGTTCACTCCCGCAGCGGGCTACGACCCGGCCGTCTTCGACGATCCCGAGGCGTTCGACCTGCGCCGCGACGGACCGCAACACCTGGCCTTCGCGATCGGGCCGCACTTCTGCCTCGGTGCTCACCTCGCTCGACTCGAGCTCGACACGATCTACGACGTCATGCTCAGCCGGCTCCCGACCTTCCGGCTCGATCCGGATCGACCGCCCGTGTACCACGGCGGCATCATCGCCGGCGTGTCGAGCCTGCACCTCGTCTGGGACACGTGAGCGAGCCGATGGCTGAGCCGCGCAGCGTCGTCATCACCGGAGCGTCCCGGGGCCTCGGGCTCGCATCAGCGGTCCACCTGCACCAGTTGGGGTGGCACGTCATCGGCGCCATGCGAACCCCTGACGCGGGGCTCGAGAGCATCCGGATCGCGGCAGGTGCTGCGAGCGACGACCCGCGACTCTCGGCGGTGCAGCTCGACCTCACCGACCCGGAGTCGATCGCCAGCGCGGCCAAGGCGATCGAGGAGCTCGTCGGTGCACCCGATGCACTCGTCCACAACGCCGGCATCGCTGCGGTGGGCTGCGTCGAGGACGTCGAGATGGACGTCTGGCAACAGGTGTTCACCACCAACCTCTTCGGGCCGGTCGCGCTCACCAAGGCACTGCTGCCATCGATGCGAGCGGCAGGGTGCGGCCGTATCGTGATCATCTCGAGCGAGGGCGGCGTCCGGGGCATGGCCGCGATCTCCGCCTACTCCGCGGTCAAGGGGGCCTCGGAACGTTGGGCCGAGGCGATGTCGAACGAGATCGCCCCGTTCGGGATCGGCGTCACGGTCATCGTGACCGGCACCTTCGACACCGACATCATCACCGACGCCGGAGCGATGGACTTCCGGTCGTTCGAGGGTCCCTACGAACCGATCAACTCGAGGATCGACCAGCGCGGGCGTCTCGCGATCAGGATCGCCGGGCCACCCGAGCGCTTCGCCCGTGGCCTCGGCCGCGCCCTCGACGACACCGCGCCGTTCACCCGCCGCGCGATCGGCCCCGACGCGCACATGTTGGTGCTGGCCAATCGACTCCTCCCTGGCAGAGCCCTCCAGCACATCACGCGCATGGCGATGGGCCTGCCCCGGTTCGGCGCCCTCCGTGAACGCAACGTCCGGCAGATCGACGACCGACGGTCGTAGCGCTGGTCAGGCGCCCGGCTCGAAGTCGATGGTCAGCGGGATCCGGGCGTTGTTGTGGAGTGCATCGCGCACGGCGAGGTTGCCCGTGACCTGTCCCGTGAGCGGGCCCACGGGGCCGATCCAACCCGCATCGCAGTTGACGACGACCTCGGCCTCGGTCGGCGACACCGGCGTCAGTGTCACGTCGCGACACGTCCTGGAGAAGCCCGAGCCGCTGAACGTGATGCTCGTCGAATTGGGTGAGTTCCACCATCCGAGGGAGATCGGCGGGGTGTCGTCGCTCACCAGGGCCGTCACGGTGAACGGCGCGGTCCGGCTGATGACCTCCGGGGAGATCTCGTAGCTCACCAGCGTCGGTGGCGACACGTCGTCGGACCCTCCGACCACGTCGAACGTCACCGTCGAGGGCCGTGGCGGCGCCGGCCCGAAGGGGTTGTCGGTGGGCGCCACGTAGTTGAGCAGGTAGCTGAGGGTCCACGTGCCGTTCGACACCAGCTCGGGGAGCTCGCAGGCGAACGTGATCGTCGCACGCGTGAGGTCCTCCTCGTCGGGCCGTTCGAGCGAGGTGCTGCAGCTGTCGACGCCGACGCCGGAGCCGTTCGGGTTGACCAACGTCACTGCTCTTCCGTTGAAGACCATCGAGCTGTGGCTGGCTTCGATCCGGATGGTGACCGCGTCGCCCGGATGTGCCGGCTGCGGCGAGACCTCGACGGAGTGGACCGTCGGTTGAGGTGGCGCCGGTGGTGTGCCGCACCCCGTCAGCGTGCCGAGCACCACAAGCGCGACGACGCCGTACACCGAACGCTTCATCATGATCAGTTCCCCCCCCTGTGCTGCACAGCGTGTGCGCAGCGACGTGGGTGGAGTCTTGCGGACCTTGTTGCGGAGGTCAACGAGTCTCGACGCGGCGAACTCGCGTGCGCTCGTGAGGTTCCTCGCCCGGTACGAGCCTGACGGTTCCGGCAGCTCCAGGAGCATTCAAACCGGGGCTTGAATGCTCGTGGGGTGCTGGCAGTAATCGCCGATCCCTTTGATCGAGCGGGTTCTCGGCGGTGTTCAGCTATGGCGTTGTGGCCCGTTGCACGCCGTCCGTGTAGCTGTGTGCACACCGTTGGCGGGGCTCGCAGGGCGGCGGCGAGGTCGCTCTCGACGAGGTGGCCCGCCCGCCATACGCGGGTCGGTCAGATGCCGCTCTCGTACTGATGAGCCGCGTTGTCTCCCCACTCGTGATCGTCGGGGAGCTTGCCGCACACGGTGCATGGCACGTCATCGATGTTGAAGTGCCCGCACGGATCGTCTTCGTCCTCGTCGATCGGATCACCACAGATCGCGCATGGTTCGATGCCCATGGAGTCGCCTCCCAGAGGTTGCAGCTCGAGAGCCGTGATCGCCTACTTGTGTGGACAGTTGCGCTTGTCGTGGCCTCGGAAGCCGCAGACGCTGCACGTCCCGGAGTTCAGGGACACGTCACAGGACCGCCTGTCGTGGCCTTGCTCGCCGCACACAGAACAGGTTCGAGTCCCGCTCGCGCTCATGTCGCTGCTCCATCTCATCCATCGCTGACAACTTGTCGCCACCAGGGTATGGCCGCGGAGCGCGGATGCGGCGCGTCAGTCGCTGGCCTCTCGGTCGCGCTGCTCCTGGCAGTACTGCTCGTACTGCTCGTGGGTGAGCCGGAGGGCGACGCCGGGGCCGTCGTGGGTCTGCAGCAGCGGGTGGTCGGGGTCGCCCTTCCCGGTGCGGTCGTGCCAGTTCCTGATCATGCGGGTGTTGTAGGCGGCAGCGGCCATGGCGGTGCCGATGTGGACCATGGCGACCCCAGTGAGACGGAAGTGTCCGCGTCGGAGGTTCTCGGTGGAGGCGTTCTTGCGGTTGCCGTAGGAGCCCTCGACGTAGGTGCGCTTGTTCCACTCCTTCTCCCAGTCGTCGAGTCCCCAGTAGTGCTGTTGCATCAGCTTGCGAAGCGGTCCGGGGTCCGAGGTCACCGTCCGCTGGTTGCAGCACAGCGGGAAGTCGGGCTGGCCGGGGGTGGGCGGGTTCTCGACGACCTCGAGTCCGAACTGGACGGCGGTCTCGACGGTGCCTCCACGTAGCGGGCACGCGATCTTCCCGGCGCTGGCCGGGCATTCGTAGCGTGCGACGCCCATCTCGTCGGGAGATGTGACGCGGCGAAAGGCGAAGTTGAACCGGCGGGCGATGTCTGACCGGAACTTCTTCCAGGCTTCGCTGTTGTCGCGGTCCTTGGCCGGGGCGGGTCGTTCGATGGTGCCGAGGATGTCCGGGGTGGCGGGGCAGTGGGGCCATCCCGCGGCCCACCGCATGTGGTCGAGTTCGGTGAACCCGTGTTCGTCGGCGCGCAGGTCCAGCACCTGGTCGATGTGGCGGTCCGCGAGTTCGTCTCGCCAGCGTTCGGGCTTCTTGAAGGAGTAGTGGCGGTCGACGATGAGGGTCTCTGCGGGACGCCCGAGACGGTCGAGCAGCGACAGGCTGACGTCGACGACGTCGGCGGACGCGGGAGTGAGTTCGAAGCGGGTGATCAGTCGGGGCTCCTCGTCCTTACCTGTCCCGGGATCGGGGACCTGGACGATGGTGTGCTCGTGGTACCCGTAGAAGCTCTCGGTCTTGCCGTCCTTGCGGGTCTTCACGCCCACCGCCGCGTCGGGGTCGTGTCGGGTGGCGGGTGCGACGGGCGGCCCGTCGCTGGTGCCCGTGTCGCCAGCGGTCAGTGTGTCACCCTGCGCTTCGTTGGGATCGATCGGGGCTGCTACTTCGTTGTTGTCGTCCATGCCGACGACCGTGTCGAGAGCTCTGGGAGGCGCAACCCTCTCCAGCGCCCCGTGGACGGCACGACGGTAGGAACGTTTGGCTGGCGGTGTCGCTACGGGTCGGGTGTCACCGATCCGCCCAGGCCTGGGCCTGCGCTCGGGCTGCCTGGGCGACGGCGTCGCTTCGACCGCCTTCGAGGAGTGCGTGCCACGGTGTCTCGCCGTCGAGCCGCCTGTTCGGAGTGGCGAGCCACCGCGCCGCGCCTGCCGCGTCGCCGTGTGGGCAGAGGGCGGCGAGGGCTTCGTCGAGGCCTTCGACGACTCTCAACTCGCCGGCGCCGTCTCGATGGAACTGTCGCAGCGGGTACACCCACCGCCCGCCGGCCGTACGGACGCCGAGCACCTCGCCTCGTGACCGGGCGCCATCGAGGGCGCGGCGGCTCACCCCGAGTAGCTCCACGACGACCCGCGGCGTCCCCACTGGGCCGAGCAGATGCTGCCAGGTGGCTGCGCTGCCACGCTGGCTCGTGACGTCGTCGCCGACGTGATCGCTCACGCGGTCAGCGTACCGGTGGCGGCAGCGGCGGTCGCCGGGTCACGCCGTGGCGGTGAGCTCGCCGTCGGCGTCGTCGCCTTCGATCTCGCTCTCGTCGGGGTCGGAGTCGGAGTCGGAGCTGCTCTCCTTCGAGCGGCGGTGATGGCCCTTGCCCCAGGACCAGATGCCGGTGGCATCGATGGCGTAGGTGCGGCTGGTGAACCCGAGGTCGAACACGTCCATGAGCGCGTCACAGAAGTCCTGGATCACCTTGTGACGCCGCTCGCGCTCGACCGGGTCGAGGTCGGGGGCGCTGCCCTCGCCGTACGCGAGGAACTGGTCCAGCGCCTTGGTGACGTTGTAGAGCGCATGCACGCTGAGGACCTTGAGCTCGTCGTTGTGCCAGCGGCGCACACCGAGGCGGAACTGGTCATCGATGCTGAGCCGACAGGTGAGCGTGTCGTAGATGTCCTCCACGACGAAGTTCCCCCGGGTGATCACGTTCAGGTAGCCGCCAATGAGCAGCAGTCGGTACGGGGTGGGATCCGTCTTGCGTCCACGGGGGCTGCGGTTGCGACCGTCGAGAAGGATGTCGACCGCGCCGCTGGAGTCGACGATGTGCACGGCGATGTCGACCATGTGCTTGGCGATCATGACGGGTCCTCGTCGCCGCGCAGCAGACGGGGGTCGTCGTCCACCGCGGGGAGGTGGGGGAGCAGGTCGATGAGGGTCCGGGCGCTGATGAGTCCGGCTGCGTCGAGCAGGACGTTGAGCGGCACGGGGCGGCACATGAGCCATGCGAGCCAGGTGGCCCGCAGACGTGCGGCTTCGATGTGGGGGACGTCGCCGAGGATCTCTGCGCTCTCCACGATCTTGCCGACGAGGCCGCGTCGGGTGGGCACCTTGCCGATGACCAGATCGTCTGGGCCGATGCCCTCCATCCCGACCCGCACGAGCTCCTCGTACTCGCGGCGCACCATCACCGACCGGGGCCTCTTGCCAGGGATGTCGACGAGGATGCCTGCGGGGCCGAAGTCGTGGACGTGCCGTCCGCGCATGTCGCGCAGGTCCACCGAGTCGCACCCGGCGCCGGCGCACAGCCCCACTGAGATGCACATCGCGCGCCGGGAGCGCTGGTTGCGCTGGCGGAGCGCGACGCGCGTGATGGCAGCCTCCTCGTCGGCGTTGTAGGGGGGCTTGATCGACTGGTGCCCGAGGGTGACTGCTCGTGGCGGGGTGTCGAGGCCCGGGTTGACCGCCTCGGCGAGCTTGCGGAGCCGCGAACGGCGATCGTTGCGGCTGGAGTTCTTCAGATGCCCGCAGCGGCGGGCGTAGTGGTCGTCGATCGCGACGTAGGTCATCGCGTCGGCGACGGCGATGGACAGCCCTTGCTCATGTCGGTCGGCGAGGTAGTGCGCGAGCTCCCGCGATCGCTTCTTGAAGCTCTCGGCTCCCTTCAACCCGCAGCGCATCATGATGTCGCGGTGCGTCGATCGGATCGCTGACCAGGTGGACGGTTCGATCATGTCGGGCGCGTATCCGTCGAGGTGGGCGACCAGCTCGGCAGGGAGCTGGGGCGGTGCGTGCTTGGCGGCGCGGGCGGCTGCTGCGGCTCGCTTCGCTGCAGCGCGTGAGGGCTTTGCCATAGGTGTGGTCCTTTCTGGGTGACGGGTTCGTCGGAGGGCACGGTGTCCGGCGTGGCTGGGGTGGCAACTAGCCGCGCAGCAGTTGGTTGCGCGTGGCCGTGTCGACCGGCGGGAGGTGACGAACTGCGCTGTCGAGGGTCAGCCGTCCCAGTCCGGTGTCGTCCACTAACTCGCGCAGCGAGCGATCGGTGCCGAGCGCGTCGACTGCCCAGGTGAGGTGGACCCTCTGGTGGTTGAGCGGCTCGGCGTCGGCGGCTGCCCGTGCGCGGTTCCATGCCGAGCGGTCGATCGTGACGTCCGACAGTCGCGAAGCCAGCTCGGACCAACGAGGTGTGAGGCTCTTGCGCTCGCCGGCCGCGGTGACGATCGCGACGCCGGTCGCGTCGGCGGCGACCGCTGCGCCGTCGACGTCGGGCACGAGCAGTGCAGCTCCCGCGCCGGCGACGATCGCGGCTGCCGCCGGCGGGTCGGCCGGGGCGAGCTTCTCGGCGAGTGCGAGCAGTTCCTCGGGGTCGTAGGGCGGGCGCCGGTTCCGTCGCTGCGACGGGTCCGACTCGACGGGGCCGTGGCCCGCTTTCGCTCGCAGCAGCCCGTTCATCCGGCCCAGGTGGTTCGCCAGGGTGCCATCGTCCATGCCGTCGGCGCGCATGCGGTGGGACCACCCGGCGACCTTCGCCTCGGTGAGCAGCTCGTCCACGTCGCAGGAGCCGGTGGGCGCGACGTCCGAGAGGAACCGACACGCCGAGCTCAGCACCGTGGCGGCCCGCATCGGTGTCTTCGGTGCGGTCGCTCGGGTCAGCTCCAACAGCCGTGGGCGGGCGAGCTCCCACCGGGTCGAGTCGAGCGTCCTCGGGTTGAAGGAGGTGAGCTTCTCCTCCACCGCTCGGGGGAGGTCGGGGGAGGGTGGGTTGTCGTGGTGGGCATCCATGCCGACCACGGTCCGATCACCCGCCAGACCCGCACGGGTCCTGCTCCCACCGACTCCGCCTCGGAGCCGCAACCAGCCTGCGAGCGGTTCGCCAGGCGCCCGGCACGGTCCCGGTACCCTCGACCGAGGACACGGAAGGAACACACATGGTGACCAGCCAGACGGCGAGCCCCGTCATCAGGAACCACGCGGCGTTCATCTGGTCGGTCGCGGACCTGCTGCGCGGCGACTACAAGCAGTCCGAGTACGGGCGGGTGATCCTCCCGCTGACCGTGCTGCGCCGCCTCGACTGCGTGCTCGAGCCGACCAAGGCCAAGGTGCTCGAGCGTGCCGGGCAGCTCGAAGGCAAGGTCGACAACATCGATCCGATCCTGTGCCGCGAGGCCGGCCAAACCTTCTACAACACTTCCAAGTACGACTTCGGCCGGCTTCTCGACGCGCCTGACGACCTCGCGGACAACCTGCGCCACTACATCGCGAGCTTCTCCGAGGGCGCCCGCGACGTCATCGACAAGTTCGGCTTCGACACCCAGATCGCCCGGCTCGATCGCTCGAACCTGCTGTACCTCGTGGTATCGAAGTTCGCCGAGATCGACCTGCACCCCGAGGTCGTGTCGAACATCGAGATGGGCTACCTCTACGAGGAGCTCATCCGGAAGTTCTCCGAGCTCTCCAACGAGACCGCAGGCGAGCACTTCACTCCGCGTGAGGTCATCCGGTTGATGGTGAACCTGTTGTTCATCGAGGACGAGGACCTGCTGACCAAGCCGGGCATCTCCAAGACGATCCTCGACCCCGCGTGCGGAACCGGAGGAATGCTCTCGGTGGCCGAGGAGCGGCTTCGCGAGCTGAACCCGCAGGCACGGCTGCACGTGTTCGGCCAGGAGCTCAACGCCGAGACCTACGCCATCTGCCGGTCCGACATGATGCTCAAGGGCCAAGACGCCCAGAACATCGCCTACGGCAACAGCTTCACCGAGGACGGACACGCCGGACTGAAGGTGGACTACTCGATCGCGAACCCCCCGTTCGGGGTCGAGTGGAAGAAGGTCGCGGACCAGATCCGCGACGAGGCCGAGTCGAAGGGGTTCGCCGGCCGGTTCGGCGCTGGGTTGCCCCGCATCAACGACGGGTCGTTCCTGTTCCTCCAGCACATGATCTCGAAGATGAAGCGACCCGAGGACGGCGGAAGCCGCGTCGCGATCGTGTTTAACGGCTCACCGCTGTTCACCGGCGGCGCCGGGTCCGGCGAGTCCGAGATCCGCCGCTGGATCATCGAGAACGACTGGCTCGAAGCCGTCGTCGCCCTGCCGGACCAGCTCTTCTACAACACCGGCATCTCCACGTACTTCTGGATCGTCACGAACCGGAAGCGCCCGGAGCGGCGCGGCAAGGTCCAGCTCGTCGACGCCCGCGACATGTGGACCAAGATGCGTAAGTCGCTCGGGGAGAAGCGCAAGCAGATCTCGGATACGCAGACCGATGAGATCGTCCGTCTGTACGGCGACTTCACCGAGGGCGAACACGTCAAGATCTTCCCCAACGAAGCGTTCGGGTTCATGCGCATCACTGTCGAACGTCCCCTCCGGGTCCGCTGGGCAGTCAATGACGACACCATCGCCGCTGTCGCCGGGGACAAGAAGATCGCCAAGCTCGACGCTCAGAACCGGGCAGTACTCGACAGCACGCTGCGCCGAGCGAGCGGCGCGTCTGCGGCCAGCCCGTCGGAGATGGAGCAGATACTCGTCCCCGTTGCGCTCAAGGTGTGGGACGAGGAACACGACTGGATCACCGAGGGCGGCCAGACCGGTGACCTCGCGTGGGCCTTGGAGATCACCAAGTCCCAGGCCAAGTCCATCCTGGCCGCGCTCACCGTCCCCGACCCCGACGGCGATCCGGTCGTCGACTCCAAGGGCAACACACAGCCCGATCCCGACCTGCGTGACAACGAGAACGTTCCCCTGCCTGCGATGCCTGTCACCTACGAAGCCGACGTCGCCGCCCGCTTGCGGAGCCTGGAGTACCGCACCGCGGTCAACGATTACATGGCCGCAGAGGTCCACCCATACGTGCCCGACGCCTGGACCGACCACACCAAGACCAAGGTCGGCTACGAGATCCCCCTCACCCGCCACTTCTACGAGTACGTCCCGCCGAGGCCGTTGGAAGAGATCGACGCCGAGATCAAGCAGCTCGAAGCAGAGATCCAGGAGCTGCTCGCAGAGGTCACGGAATGACCGAGACGAGGTCCGTTCGGGCCTACGCGGATGTGGCGCTCGGACGGCAACGTTCGCCCCAGAACGAAACAGGACCCCACATGGTCCGGTACTTGCGCGCTGCGAATGTCAAGGACGGGTCCCTCGACCTCACGGACGTCAAGGAGATGAACTTCGAGCCTTCGGAGCAGGAACGTTTCGCCCTTCGCCCCGGCGACGTGCTGGTGACCGAGGGTTCGGGGAGCATCACCAGCGTCGGGGCATCTGCTGTCTGGAGAAGCGAACTGGAGGGAGTTGTCTGCTTCCAGAACACCCTCCTCCGACTGCGACCGCGGCCGTCCACAGACGAGCGCTTTCTTGCATGGTGGTGCCGGCACGCCTTTGCGAGTGGACTCTTCGCAAGCGTGTCCACGGGGGCGAACATCTTCCACCTTTCGGCGGAGCGCCTCCGGACACTCCCGATGACCTACTTGCCGCTATCCCGTCAGCGGTCGATCGCCGACTTCCTCGACGCCGAAACCGCTCGCATCGACGCCATCGCGCACCGAAAGGACGAGTTGGCCCAGATGCTTCTGTCCCGTTGGGCGACGAATCTCTGCTCGACCCTGCTGCCCGGCGGACTGGACTCCGCGGCAGGCCGTCCGAGGCAGGCTGGATGGCCCGTGCGCCCTCTTCGTCGCCTGCTCGCGAAGTCATGGGGCGGTGACTGGGGTGATGAACCGGGTGAGAACGACGCAGAACTCCCGTGTGTGCGAGCGGCAGACTTTGACTTCGTCCGCCTTTGCGCTACCACCGGAGCGAGCCGTTCGTTCACACTCGCGTCCGCTTCTGCGCGGTGTCTTCAGCCCGGTGACCTCGTCATCGAGAAGTCAGGGGGTGGCGAAGGTGTCCCAGTGGGACGTGTTGTCGCGTGGCGTGGCGAGGGGCGGGCTGTTCCGACCAACTTCGCCGGGGGACTTCGACCTGGGAGCGATGTCGATCCGGACTTCCTTCTCCTTGCGCTCCGCGCTGCCTACGAAGTCGGGCTGCCGTGGCGCTCGATCAAGCAGACCACTGGGCTTCAGAACCTCGACCTCGGCCACTACCTTTCGCACTACTGGCCGGTGCCATCCCGGCCGGAGCAAACGGCTATCGCTAGGGACCTGCTCTCTGAGTTGGAGCGTGTGCTCGCTGTTCAGCTGAAACTCCGCGAGCAGATCACGCTTCTCCAAGAGCATCGGCAGGCGTTGATCACGGCCGCGGTGACGGGAGATTTGCAGGTGCCGGGGGTGGCGGCATGAGCTCGGTGGGGGAGGAGGCGTTCGAGTCGTTCATCTGCGACTGGCTCGTTGAGCACGGCGGGTACTCGGCTGCGAAGGTCGGCATAGCGCAGGGGCAGCCGACCGACTTCGACCCGGTTCGAGCGTTGGACACAGCCGAGCTGTTCGCGTTCATCGGCGCCACGCAGGCCGACACGTGGTCCGAACTCCTGGTGCTGTATGGCGGCGACGCAGACCGTGCGCAGCGTGGATTCGCGGACCGGCTCGCCAAGGAGCTCGACGCCCGCGGCACCGTCGACGTGCTCCGTCACGGTGTCGTCGACCTCGGCGTGACGATCCGGCTGATGTTCCCGCTGCCCGCGTCCGGCCTCACGCCGCAACTCGTGGAGCGGTACGGGAAGAACCGGCTGACCGTCACCCGGCAGCTGCCCTACGAGCAGGGCTCCACGAAGACGTTGGACCTGTGCTTGTTCGTCAACGGCGTCCCGGTGGCGACAGCGGAGCTAAAGAACGCGCTGACCGGTCAGGGCATTGACGACGCGATCGAGCAGTACCGCACGACCCGGGACCCGAAGAACCCACTGTTGCGGCGGGCGGTGGTGCACTTCGCGGTGGACACCGAGCGGGTCGCGATGACAACCCGTCTGGCGGGGACCAACACCAGGTTCTTGCCGTTCAACCGGGGCCACGACATGGGGGCGGGCAACCCGCCCAACCCGGACGGGCACCGCAGCTCGTATCTGTGGGAGCGAGTGTGGACACGTGACGCGTGGCTGGACCTCTTGAACCGGTTCGTGCACGTCGAGCCGGTACCAAAGGGTTCGAAGGCGCCGGGGCGAGTGATCTTCCCCCGGTTCCACCAGTGGGACGCCACCCTCGCCCTCACCGCAGACGCACGCGAACACGGCGCGGGACACGACTACCTCGTCCAGCACTCGGCCGGGTCCGGCAAATCAAACACCCTTGCCTGGCTCGCCCACCGGCTCTCCTCGCTACACAACGCGGCGGACGACAAGGTGTTCGACAAGGTCGTAGTGATCACTGACCGGCGGGTCCTGGACCGCCAGCTCCAGGACACGATCTACCAGTTCGAACACGCCCACGGTGTGGTGGTGCGTATCGACCAGGACTCCAAGCAACTCGCTGAGGCCCTCGAGGGCGAACAGGCGCGCATCATCATCACCACGCTGCAGAAGTTCCCCTACGTGACCGAGAAGATCGAGTCGCTACCGCAGCGCACCTACGCGGTGCTCGTGGACGAAGCCCACTCGTCTCAGACCGGGGACTCAGCGACGGCGCTCAAGGAGGTGCTCGGCACGGGTCACGAGCCCGACCCGAACGAGCCGCCGGACCCCGCCGAGGACGCGCTCGCCGCGGCCGCCGCCGCCCGCGGGCGGCAACCGAACCTGTCGTTCTTCGCGTTCACCGCCACGCCAAAGGCCCGGACCCTGGAGCTGTTCGGCCGCTACGACCCCGCCACGGGGCGGCACGTGCCGTTCCACCTGTACTCGATGCGCCAGGCGATCGAGGAGGGCTTCATCCACGACGTGCTGGCCAGCTACGTCACCTACCAGACGTACTGGCAGATCGAACAGGCAACCCCCGATGACCCCGAGTACGACCCGGGCAAGGCGCGGGCGGCGATCGCGCGGTTCGTGTCGCTGCACCCGCACCAGCTGGCGCAGAAGGCCGAAGTGATCGTCGAGCACTACCGGGCCAAGGTCGCCAACAAGATCGGTGGGCAGGCCAAGGCCATGGTCGTCACCGCCTCGCGTGAACACGCGGCTCGCTACAAGCAGGCGCTCGAGAAGTACATCAACGCCAAGGGCTACACCGACGTCGGAGTGCTCGTCGCGTTCTCCGGGTCGCTCGACCTAGACGGCGAGTCGGTCACCGAATCTTCGATGAACGGGTTCCCCGAGTCCCAGACCAAGGACGAGTTCGACACCGACGCCTGGCACCTGCTCGTCGTCGCGGAGAAGTATCAGACCGGCTTCGACCAGCCGAAGCTCTACGCGATGTACGTCGACAAGCCCCTCACCGGGCTCGCGGCGGTGCAGACCCTGTCCAGGTTGAACCGGACCTACGACCGCGACGGCATCCGCAAGGACGGCACCTTCGTGCTGGACTTCCGCAACGACGCCGAGGACATCCGCGCCGCGTTCGAGCCGTACTACGGGGCCACCGTCGCGCCCCCCACGGACCCCAACTTGCTCTACGACACCCGCCACGCCCTCGACGAGTTCGGCGTGCTGTGGCCCGAGGAGGTCGAGCGCTGCGTCGAGCTGCTGCTCACCACCGGCCCGAACGCACACGAAAGGATCCACGCTGCGCTCGCCCCGGCCGTCGACCGGTTCTGGTCCTTGGAGGACGACGAACAGGAACGCTTCCGCGACGCGCTCAACCGGTTCGTGCGCACCTACTCGTTCCTGTCCCAGGTCGTCGCCTTCACCGACGCCAAGCTCGAACGGGACTACCGGTTCTGCAAGGCCCTCGCCGCGTTCATCAAGACCGGCGGTGCCGAAGCCGTTCACCCCGATGTCGAGCTGACCCACCTCAAGTTGGAGCAGACCTTCGACGGCTCGGTCACGCTCACCGAGACCACCGGGGAGGTCTCCACGATCTTCGGGGGCACCGGGAAGCTCCACGAACCGGACGCGGAGCCGCTTTCGGTGATCATCGAGCGGCTCAATGAACGCTTCGGCACCACGTGGGATCCCGAGGACCGGGTCTTCTACGACGCCGTGTTCGACAAGCTCTCGAAGCGCCCCGACATCCAGCAGGCCGCGGCGGCCAACACGCCGGAGAACTTCGGGCTGGTGCTCGAGAAGGAAGCGATGGGCGGGGTGCTCGATCAGCTCGGCACCTCCGAGGAGATGGCCCTCGCCTACGTGGACAACCCCGAGCTCCAGGCCGAGATCCTCAAGGTCTACGGGCCCCTCGTCCAGGGTCGGGCCAAGGTTCTGCACCAGGAGCACTGCGACGTCGTCGAGCTGCTCGGGCCGGACAAGGAGTCCGCCCACCTCGAGTACAAGGCGACCCTGCGCACGCACGCCGACGGCGGCGAGACCTGGAAGCCGCTCGAGACGGCGACGCTGAAGACCATCGCTGCGTTCCTCAACTCACGCGAGGGCGGCACCGTGCTCATCGGCGTCGCCGACGACGGATCAGTGCACGGGCTCGACTCCGACTACGCCAGCCGGTCCAACCGCGACCAGGACCCCAGGGACTGGTTCCAGCAGCACCTCGCCAACATCATCTCGACCTCGATGGGAGAGGCGGCCGCGACCAACGTGCGGCCCCAGATGCACCACGTCGATGAACACGACCTGTGCCGAGTCCAGGTCGACCCCGCCGGCTTCCCGGTCGACGCCAAGGTCATCTACCAGAAGCCGAACGAACCGAAGGAGACCAGGACAGAGTTCTTCGTCCGCGTCGCCAATGGCACCAAGGCCCTCAACAGCGTCGAACGAGAGAAGTACATCGCCCAGCGTTGGGGAAGCGGAGGGCTTTGATGCCGAGCCTGTGGGTGACCGAGCCGACCGGACAACTGGTGCCTCTCGAGCGGGAGGGGTACGCAACGGAAAGTGACTTCCAACAGCTTCTCGCTGAGAACCCGGCCGTTCTCGCTGGCGCCCTGGAAGACGGCGGCGAACCGGGACGGTGGCTGCTGGTGGACCAGGAGCTTCCCATCAAGGCGGAGGAATCCGAGTCGGGCAGCTGGCGGCTCGACCACCTGTTCATCGGATCAGATGCTCGACCGACGCTGGTCGAGGTGAAGCGCAGCAGCGACCCCCGTCTCCGACGGGAGGTCGTTGCGCAGATGCTCGACTACGCAGCCTCGTTCACCATCGACTGGTCGGCCGAGACGCTACGTGAGAGATGGCTGAACCCGAGGTACGCGACCCCGGGCGCCGACCGCGTCGCTGAGCTCGAGGAACTTCTAGCCGTCGCCGGGCTCGAGGAAGATGAGTTCTGGAGTGCCGTACAGACCAACATCGACGCCGGCAAGCTCCGTCTCCTCTTCGTCGCCGACCACCTGCCAGCAACGTTGACCCGCATCATCGAGTTCCTCAACGGGCAGCTCAACAACGCTGAGGTACTCGGGGTCGAGGTTGCCCGCCACGTCGCCGGCGACGGCAACGCCCTCGTGGCGTACCAGCCGGTCGTGCACGGCCGCAGCTCTCCAGGCGCGACCCGTAAGACGGCTGCGATCCGACGCAGCGAAGAGGAGTTCTGGGACACCCTTCGCGAGGCGCAGGGGCAGGAGGTTGTGAACGCCGCCGCGCAGCTGGTCACCGGCGCAAAGAAGCGGGGGGCGCGCGTGACCATCGGCACTTCGGTCCGCAGTCCGAAGCTGTTCTTGAACCTCGACACCAAAGGGACAGGGCGGACCTACTGGCCCCTCGTTCTTGACCCACGCCCAGGCAAGCTGTCGCTGTTCCTCCGTTACCTGCGGAATCACCCCGCATTCGAGGACGACGCCGTACGAGCCGAGTTCGTCGAGCGGATGAGCAGCGCAGCCGGTACGACAGTGCTCGGTGACAACCTCGACGGCCTCCCGTCGCTGCCGGTCACATGCCTGACGGAGGACGGCGTTGTGCAGCGAGTGCTCTCGACGCTCGACTGGGTAATCCAGGTCGCCGACGGAGGATCCTGACCTTGCCACTGTACGAACACACCGCCGACGGTCTGACCCCGTTCAACCGCCTGCGCCCTGGACCCGACCTGTACGAACAGGAGATCGAGGCCCTCGTGTGGGACGACCTCGAGGCGTTCACCGGTGAGCCGCTCTTCCCCGTTGCCCGCCAAGCTCGCATCGCGGGTGGGGGAGTGCCGGACCTCCTTGCCCTCGACGAAGGCGGACGAGTGGTCGTCATCGAGGTCAAGCGCGACATCGACCGAGGCCAACTGGCACAGTGCCTCGAGTACGCCGGATGGGCTCGCCTCACGAACCTCGACGAGATCTCCGGCCTGTACAACCGTGCGCCCGGCCACGCGGGTCCCGAGGCGTTCTTTCGCGACTGGCAGGACTTCACCGAGAGCAGCACACCGGTCACCATCAACCCCCAGCCACGGCTGTACCTCATCGCACGCGACTTCCAGGGACGGACGCGCTCGGCGCTGGAGTTCCTACGCGAGAACTCGTTGCCGGTGACCGTCATCCCGGTCACGGTTTACGAAGATTCCGCCGGACGACGGATCGTCGACATCGAGGCCGACCACGAGCCAGCCGCGGCTTCTCCCGCCGTAGCGCCACCGAGCGGCCCGACAGCAGTGACTGCGAACGGTCGACGGGTCACGGTCGCAGACCTTCTGGAGGCAGGCTTCCTCGAGCCGGATGAACCGGTGGAGTTCGTGCGTCCTCGGCTCGGCGACAGGTATGAGGCGACCATCCGCGGAGACGGCACCTTCGTGCTCCCGGACGGAACCGTGCACCAGTCGCCTTCACTCGCCGCGATGCGCTCGGCAGACCTCGTCTCCTACGACGGTTGGTACGCCTGGCGAGTGCCGCGCCTCGGTGGAACGAAACTCAACGAACTGCGGACCAAGTTCGTGGAGCAGAGCGAGGTCGCGGAGTCGCCTACGGGTAGGGCCGAACGCGACTCAGGCCACCCCGGCTGAGAGTGGCCTGATTTTCGCTAGGAGAATCGGCGGATTTCCGCTGATACCCCCTCGTGGAGCTGGGGGGAATCGAACCCCCGTCCGCCAGGTGGTCACCGAACCCGCTACGACCATTCCCGCATTCCGGCCTTAGCGGCTACCGGACTGGCGGGTCAGTGGACCTCCGAGGAGGTCACCGCCGGGTCTTTCCCCGATGTCAGCGTTCTTTCACGCCGTCAGTGGTCTTTCCCTACGGTCCATCCCCACTTCTGTTGCCGGGCTGTGGGGATCCGGCCCCGTGCGCCATTGCTGGTCACGGTTTTGCTCTTCTACCTACTGAAAAAGATCAGGCGGCGAGAGCGAACTGCTCATTCTTGGCGGTTCATTTGGTGCCCCCGTTTAACGAGTCTGAGACAACTCGGGTCGCAAATTCGACTTCCAGGTCCCAACGTCGAAACCAGTCAGCCCCATGTGCGTCGACCAGTCTACCTGCCCGTGACCCCAGCCGTCGCTCGGGTTCCCGGGGTCGACCCGGCCCGGTCCGGTGATCGGGTCGGGGACGTGAGAAGCACGACAAGACCGGGTACGAGCGTTTGCAACGGGTAGGTTCAATGTCACCAGTTCGCCGGGGGGTCGGCGGAGGGGAACAGGGGGTCGGGCATGTCCACCACCGCAATTCCGCCCAACGTCGTGCGGGAGCAGGTCGACCGGGTCGTCATCCGCTTCGCCGGTGACTCCGGCGACGGCATGCAGCTCGTCGGTGATCGGTTCACCGAGCTGTCGGCCTTGTTCGGCAACGACCTGGCGACGCTGCCGAACTACCCGGCCGAGATCAGGGCCCCGGCGGGCACCGTGCCCGGCGTGTCGTCGTTCCAGATCCACATCTCCGACACCGACATCGTCACGCCGGGTGACTCGCCCAACGTGCTGGTCGCGATGAACCCCGCCGCCCTCAAGGCCAACCTCGCCGACCTGGGCCCCGGCTCGACGCTCATCCTCAACGCCGATGCCTTCGAGGAGCGCGACCTGGACAAGGCCGGCTACGGGACCAACCCGATCGAGGACGGCTCGCTCGGGGCGTTCACCGTCTACCTGGTGCCGATGACCTCGATGACGCTCGAGGCGACGAGCGGTCTGGGTGTGAAGCGTCGCGACGCCGAGCGGTCGAAGAACTTCTTCGCCCTCGGTCTCATCTGCTGGATGTACACCCGTCCGACCAAGCCCCTCGTCGAGTGGATCGCCGCCAAGTACGACACGCGCCCCCTGGTGCGTGACGCCAATCTGGCGGCGGTGCGGGCGGGTCGGAACTTCGGCGAGACCGCCGAGCTGTTCGACCACCCCTACGAGGTCGCGCCGGCGTCGTTGCCGCCGGGCACCTACACGAACATCAACGGCAACACGGCGATCAGCTACGGGCTGATCGCCGGCGCGCAGCTGGCCGGGCTGGAGCTCGTCTACGCCAGCTACCCGATCACGCCGGCCTCGGACATCCTCCACGAGCTCAGCCGGCACAAGAACTTCGGTGTCCGCACGATGCAGTCCGAGGACGAGATCGCCGCGGCGGCGATCGCGCTCGGCGCGTCGTTCTCGGGTGCGCTCGGAGTGACCGGCACCTCGGGGCCGGGTCTCGACCTGAAGTCCGAGGCGCTCGGGTTGGCGATCAGCCTGGAGCTGCCGATCGTCGTCGTCGACGTGCAGCGCGCCGGGCCGTCCACGGGCATGCCCACGAAGACCGAACAGACCGACCTGCTCGCCGCGATGTTCGGTCGACACGGTGAGGCGCCGCTGCCCGTGCTCGCACCGCGTTCGCCGACGCACTGCTTCGACATCGCCATCGAGGCGACCCGCCTGGCGATCACCTACCGAACCCCGGTGATCGTGCTGTCCGACGGCTTCCTTGCCAACAGCGCCGAGCCGTGGCTGCTGCCCGACGTCGACTCGTTGCCACGGATCGACGTGGACTTCGCCACCGGCCCCAACCACGTCGACGCCGAGGGTCGACCGGAGTTCTGGCCCTACCTGCACGACCCCGTCACGCTGTCCAGGCCGTGGGCGGTGCCCGGCACTCCGGGGCTGCAGCACCGCATCGGCGGGATCGAGAAGGCCGACGGCACCGGCCACATCAGCTACCAGCCCGACAACCACGAGCACATGGTCGAGCTGCGCCGGGCGAAGATCGACGGGATCGCGGCCGACATCCCGGGCGTCGAGCTCGACGAGGACGACGGCGCCGACCTGCTCGTGATCGGTTGGGGCTCGACGTGGGGTGCGATCACCGCGGGTATCCGGCGACTGCGCCGCAACGGGTACCGGGTGTCGCAGGCCCAGGTCGTGCACCTGAACCCGTTGCCGGCGGATCTGGGCGACGTGCTGGCCCGCTATCCGAAGGTGCTCTGCCCCGAGATGAACCTGGGGCAGCTCGCCTCGCTGCTGCGGGCCCGGTACCTGGCCGACGTGCAGAGCTTCACCAAGGTCACGGGGGTGCCCTTCGGTGCGGTCGAGATGGAGGAGCGCATGATGATCGAGCTCGGACGATGAGCACGAACGGGCAGGGCGAGCCCCGAGCGAACGGTCAGCACGCCGCCGGAACCGTGGACGACGGGGCCGCGACGGCGGTGGCGGTGACGTTGAGCCGCAAGGACTTCGTGACCGACCAGGAGCTCCGCTGGTGCCCGGGCTGCGGTGACTACGGGATCCTCGCCGCGATGCAGCTGATGCTGCCCGAGCTCGGCCTGCAGCCCCACGAGATGGTGTTCGTCTCGGGCATCGGCTGCGCCGCCCGGCTGCCGTACTACATGAACACCTACGGCGTGCACTCGATCCACGGCCGTGCCCCGGCGATCGCGACCGGCGTCGCGATGACCCGTCCGGACCTGTCGGTCTGGGTGATCGGCGGCGACGGCGACATGTTGTCGATCGGCGGGAACCACCTGCTGCACGCCCTGCGGCGCAACGTGAACCTGAAGATCCTGATGTTCAACAACCAGATCTACGGGCTGACCAAGGGCCAGTACTCACCGACGTCCGAGATGGGCAAGGTCACCAAGTCGACGCCGTTCGGTTCCATCGACCACCCGTTCAACCCGATCTCGGTCGCGTTGGGCGCCGAAGCCACCTTCGTGGCCCGGACGCACGACTCGGACCGCACCCACATGCAGGAGACGTTCCGCCGGGCACACGAGCACCGCGGCGCGGCGTTCGTCGAGGTGTACCAGAACTGCAACGTCTTCAACGACGGCGCGTTCGACGACATCCTGACCCGCGACAACCGCGAGGACATGTTGATCCCGCTGCGTCACGGCGAGCCGATCCGCTTCGGTGCCGAGGGTCGCTACGGAGTGGTGCAGAACGAGTTCGCAGAGCTCTCGGTGGTCGAGGTCGACCGGGTCGACGAGGCGTCGGTGCTGATCCACGACGAGCACCGCCACGATCCGACCCTCGCGTTCGCGTTGTCCCGCCTGTCCGAAGGCCCGCACACGCCGACGCCGATCGGGGTGTTCCGCGACGTCGCCCGCCCGGTCTACGAGCTCGAGGTGCAGGCCCAGGTCGACGCCGAGACCGCCCGCCAGGGCCCCGGCGACCTGGCCGCGCTGATCTCGTCCGGGGCGACGTGGACAGTCTCCTGAACCAGCCGTCCCGCGCGGGGCGTGACCGGCGGGATCAGACCTCGTCGCCGAACGCGTCGCAGTCAGGGTTCTCGCAGACGAACCCGGACCCGGTCGAGGTCGACCCTTCGGCGGGCAGCGCGGTGACACCGCACTCCGGGCAGATCGGCGCCCGGTCGTCATCGGTGTCGTCGAAGTCGCCCATGTCGCCAGCGCTCATCCGGCCAGCATGGCACCACCCCCGAGGGGGCGTTCAGTCGACGAGCACGTAGGGGGCACCGAGGAACTCGTAGGTCGCGATCGCTCGCCGGTCGCGCGTGAGCAGCGTGCGGTCGTGGACACGGGCTGCCTCGCCGACCAACGCGTCGTAGACGGCGCCGCCGTCGATCCCCGTGCGCCCCAGGGTCACCAGCAGCTGCGACTGCTGTTCCGGTGAGAGCCAGCACGGCTCCGCGAACGCCGCCTCCAGCGCAGCCGCCGCGTCGCCGACGGTGACCTGCGCGGGACCCGGGAGCCGGGTGAGCACGGAGAGCGACTCGAACGCCGCATGCCCTGCGAGCGCGGCGGAGCGGCCGTCGAGGGCCTCGGCGCAGACGCGGTGCGCGGTGTGCGCCGCGTCGAGGAACGCGACGGCGACACTGGTGTCGACCGCGACGCGCTGTCGATCGGTGGAGGACCCCTCAGCGCTGCTCGGCATCCCGGACCCGCTGCACGTCGAGGTCGCTGATCTGCCGGGAGGACTCGTCGGCGGGGAAGTAGGGCCGCCCCTCGGTGGTCCATTCGAGGCGCCGAACCGCTCGACGGGGGCGCTCGATCTGGATCAGATGGCCGAGCACCTGCAGTTCGAGCTCGGTGTCGGGGGTCAGATCCAAGCGGTCACGGACCTCTTTGGGGATCACGATCCGCCCGGCGCGGTCGATCGATACCAGCATGGGTGCCATGGTACCACCGGCCGGTGGACGTCGACCGGCCGGGGCTACGGTGCGTCGAGGAGATCGTGGAGGGGGATGGGCATGGTTGATCGGTTCCGGAGCGCGCGGTGGGTCGTCGCGGCGCTGGCCCTCGCTGCGATCGCGGTCGCGTGTGGTCCCCCGCCTGACGCAGGCGGCCCGACGTTCGGTCCGGATCATCCGATCACGCTCGGCGACGGCGGCGTGCCGGGCAACGCTTCGGCACACCGGGCGAGCGTCAGCGCGGACGGCGTGTGGACGGCGTTCGTCTCGTCGGCCACCAACCTCGTCCCTGGTGACACCAACGGCGTCGACGACGTCTTCCTGCGGAACAACGTCAGCGGGTCGGTCACCAGGATCGCGACCGACAGCGGCGACGGCCCGACGATCAGCCGCAACGGGCGCTACGTCGGTTTCGAGCAGGCCGAGCCCTACGGCACCTACGGCGTGTACGACCGGGTCACCGGCACGACCGACACCTGGACGGTGCTCGGCGACCTCAACGCGCCCTCGGTCACCGACGGCGGCGAGTACGCGGTGCACGGCGTCGGCGGTACCTGGGGGCTGGCCCCGGCACGCTGCGTCATCCGCGACCTGGTCGCCGACACCTCGACCGACTGCCCGCCGGGCGGTCCCGGCTACGGGGCCGTCTCGCTGCTCGGCGTCAGCGGCAACGCCCGGTTCATCATGTACCACTGGAACGACCAGTCGGGCGGCGACACGAGCGGCCACTTCGTCTACGACCTGCTGACCGGGGAACGCCGCCCGTTGAGCGGTTCGTTCTTCGGCATCGGGGTCCAGCACGTCGTGTCCGACGACGGCTCGACGGTGCTCGGCCTCGGCTTCGGCAGCTCGTTCCCGGCGATGATCCACGACGTCGACGCCGGTACCTCGACCCCGTTCCCCGGCGGGCCCGACGCCAACGTGGCGCCCATCGGCTTCAGCCCCGACGGCCGCTACGCGGCGATCGTCACCGACACCACGCTGCTCGACCCGGACGACACCAACGGCGTGGTCGACGTGTACCTGCTGGACCGCTCCGACGACTCGGTGACCCGGGTGTCGGTGTCGCTGCAGACCGGCGCCCAGCTCTCGTACGGGGCCATCTACTGCGGTCGGGCCACGGGGCAGGTGCTCGACGGCGGTCGGGTCTGCATCATGGGTGCCGACGAGCTCTCGGTCGAGGGCTCCAACGGCGGCTGGATGGACGCCTACCTGACGCCGGCACGGGTCGGGTGAACGGCGGTCGGTTCCTGATCAGAAGCTGATGGGCGGCAGCTCGTCGCCGTAGAGCCACGGGTCGCTCAGCGCGGTGATCGGCGAGCCGTGGATCCGACCGGCGAGCTCGACGAACTGCTTCGTCGTGCCGGTGCCGTGGCGATGTTCGTCGATCCACGTGCGCAGCAGGCGGTGCAGGCCGTCGACGCCCATGAGCTGGCGCAGCTCGACCAGGAACATGGCGCTGCGTTCGTAGACCGAGGTGCCGAACAGGTCGTCGCCCGGGTTCGCCGGCGGCACGTCCAGGTCCTCGTCGTCGGGGTCGTAGGAGCTCCGCGCCGAGTCGAGCACCGAGGGGCCGCCGACGGACTCCCACCAGAGCCACTGCGAGTACACCGCCGGACCCTCGTTCAACCAGACGTCGTTCCACGTCGCCGGCGTCACGGCGTTGCCGAACCACTGGTGCGCGAGCTCGTGCACGAGCAGCTGGTCGCCCGTGTTGTCCTTCGTGAGCGCGGCGACCGAGTACACCGGTCGCGTCTGGGTCTCGAGCGCCGTCTTCGGCATGCCCGGCACGATGATGCCGCCGAGGTCCGCGAACGGGTACGGCCCGAACCGCTCCGACAGGAACTGCACCACCGCATCCGTCGGCCCGAACGACGCTGCGAGCGGATCCTGTCCCGGCGGGATCGCGTCGGTCACCAACCGCCCGTCGGCAGCCGTGCGCGTCCGCAGGTCGAAGGCGCCGATCGCCAGGGTGACCAGGTAGGGCGCCATCGGCTCGGCAGCGACCCAGCGGAACGCCCTCGTGCCGGCAGCGCCGCCCGTCTCGCCCGCTGCGTCGACCTGCTCGACCAGTCGCCCGTTCGACACGGCGACCAGCGCCGCGGGCACCTCGACGTGCACCGACACCTGAGCTTTGTCACCCGGCACGTCGTTCGACGGCAGCCAGGTGCGTGCGCCAGTCGGCTGCGCGACGACGACCGAGTAGTCGCCGAGGTCGAGCCAGCCGCCGCCGTCCTCGAGCGCCTCGGCGGGGTCGTCCTCCTGCGAGGGGTCCCCGGAGTAGGTGACGACGGTCGTGAACGTCGCACCCGAGGCGACGGGGCGGGCCGGCGTGATCGACAGCAGGTCCTTCGGGCGTGAGATCTTGGCGGGTGCGCCGTCGACGGTCACCGTCTCGACGTCGAGGCCGACCAGGTCGAGCTCGAAGCGGGACAGCGGCGCCGATGCCACCGCGACGATCGTGGCGGTGGCGTCCAGCTGGTCGTCGCCGTCGATCGTGACCGACGCGTCCACGTCGTAGGACTGCACGTCGTAGCGGCGCGACGTGCCGGCCTCCAGCTCGACCGACCGGGGGCCGCTGTCGCCGACGACCGGTGCGGCCTCGTCAGGATGGTCGAGCGCGGCGGAACCGTCGCTCGCACACGACGCGACCACGAGTGCCGCGAGCGCGACCGTCGCGGCGCGGCGCAACGCGTGGTGGAGTGAGGGCGTGTGGCTCAATGCCCGCGCCGCAGCCACTCCTCGAGGTGGGGTGCCTCGGCGCCGATCGTGGTGGAGTCACCGTGTCCGGTGTGCACCACGGTCTCGGGCGGCAGCGTCAGCAGCTGCTCGCGGATCGAGCGGATGATCGTGTCGAAGTCCGAGAAGCTCCGTCCGGTCGCGCCGGGGCCGCCGCAGAACAGCGTGTCGCCGCTGAAGAGGTGCGACTCCCCGTCGGACTGATCGACGAAGCAGCAGCAGCCGGGGGAGTGGCCGGGGGTGTTGAGCACGCCGAGCGTCGTGCCGCCGACCCGCAGCACGTCGCCGCTCGCCAGCTCGGAGTCCGGTGCGCGGTCGGGGTAGACGACGTCCCACAGCATCCGGTCGGCGGGGTGCAGCAGGATCGGTGCGTCGACCAGGTCCTGCAGCGCGACCGCTGCGTTGATGTGGTCGTTGTGGCCGTGCGTCAGCGCGATGGCCACGACGTCGCGGCCGTTCACCGCGGCGGCGATCGCGTCGGCGTCGTGGGCCGCGTCGATGATCAGCACCTCGCGGTCGTCGCCGACCAGCCAGATGTTGTTCGTGACCTCCCACTCGCCGCCGTCGAGGGCGAAGATCCCGTCGGTCTGTACCAGCTCTATCGCCACGTCGTTGCTCCTGTCAGCGTCGCTCCGCTCAGAAGTTGCGCCATGTCGTCTCCGTTCCGTAGATCGCTGCTCAGAGCACCACGACCGAGCGCAGCACCTCGCCGCGCTCCATCTTGTGGAAGGCCTCCTCGACCTCGTCGAGCGCGATCGTCTCGGTGACGAAGCGGTCCAGGTCGAGGCGGCCCTGCAGGTACAGGTCGATCAGCATCGGGAAGTCGCGGCTCGGCAGGCAGTCGCCGTACCAGCTCGGCTTCAGGGCGCCGCCACGGCCGAAGAACTCGATCATCGGCAGCTCGGGCATCTGCATGTCCGGCGTCGGCACACCGACCTGGACGACGGTGCCGGCCAGGTCGCGGGCGAAGAACGCCTGCTCGAGGACCTTCGGGTTGCCGACCGCCTCGACGACGACGTCGGCGCCGAAGCCGTCGGTCGCCGCACGCACCGCCTCGACGGGGTCCTCGTTGCCGGCGTTCACCGTGTGGGTGGCGCCGAACTGCTTCGCGATCTCGAGCTTGCGGTCGTCCAGGTCGACGGCAACGATCCGCGTCGCGCCGGCGAGCTTCGCGCCGACGATCGCCGCGTCGCCCACACCACCGCAGCCGAACACGGCGACGCTGTCACCCGGCTGCACGTTGCCGGTCAGCATCGACGCGCCGATGCCGGCCATGACACCGCAGCCCAGCAGACCGGCGGTCGCCGGGGGCGCCGCGGGGTCGACCTTGGTGGCCTGTCCGGCGGCGACCAGCGTCTTCTCGGCGAATGCGCCGATGCCCAGGGCGGGCGACAGCTCGGTGCCGTCGGTGAGCGTCATCTTCTGGGTCGCGTTGTGGGTGTTGAAGCAGTACTGGGGCTTGCCCTTGCGGCACGCCCGGCACTCGCCGCACACCGCACGCCAGTTCAGGACGACGAAGTCACCCGGCGCGACCGCGGTGACGTCGGGGCCGACCGACTCGACGATGCCCGCGGCCTCGTGGCCCAACAGGAACGGGAACTCGTCGTTGATGCCGCCCTCCCGGTAGTGCAGGTCGGTGTGGCAGACACCGCACGCCTGGACCGCGACGACGACCTCGCCGGGACCCGGGTCCGGGATCACGATCGTGGCGACCTCGACGGGTGCACCTTCGGAACGTGCGATGACTCCACGGACTTCCTGCGGCATGAGCTGGTTCTCCTCGCTCGGCTGAGTCGGTGACCCGACGCGTCGACCCAGCGTAGATCGGCGCGCCGCACCGTCAGGGCGCCAGCGGAGCGCCGGTCAGCGCGCCTGTTCGAGTGCCGGGCCGAGCCACACGGTCCACAACCACGCCTTGTCGGTGGGGTGGTGGCCGTCGGGAAAGGCTGCGGCCTTCTCGGCCGTCGGACCGGCGCCGGCGTCGGCGCCCGCGCAGACCCGGTCGGTCGGTTCGATCACGATCGATCCGAACACCACACGGGCCACGTCGCGCAGGATCGCGTTGTACCAGTGGGCGTAGGCGCCCTGACGGGTCGGGCGCACACCCGTCGGGCAGGCCCACGTGACGAACGCGGTGCGCACACCCAGCTGGCCGGCCAGCTGCGCACGCGCCAGCAGGTTGGCGTGGATCGCATCGCGCAGTGCCGGTGAACCGGCCGCCAGCGTGCGCCCGTCCGGGGTGATCCAGTCCAGGTGCTCCCAGGCACCCGAGAAGAACACCATCCAGTCCGGACGCGGGCCGAGGCCCTCGAGCTCGGTGCGCGCCTGGTCGCTGCAGTCGCCCATGGCGCCCTCACCGTGGGCGTCGAACGCTCTGAAGCCGGTCGAGGCGAGCACGCCGCAACCGATGCGGGCGTGCATGGTCACCGAGGCGATCGACGGAGGCAGCTCCCACGGCGTCGGCAACGGATAGGCGGCGGTGAAGCCGAGCGAGTCGCCCGCGACCATCACCCGCATCGGCGCGGGCGGCGGCGGGGGCGGAGGCGGCGCTGCAGGCGGTGGCGCGGGCGCCGGGGCGACCGGTGCCGGCGGCGCGACGGGAGCGGGTGGTGCAGTCGCCGCAGGAGCCGACGTGGCGGGGGCAGCGGTCGTGGTCGGTGCTGTCGTGGTGGTCGGCGCCGCCGTCGTGGTCGGTGCTGTCGTGGTCGTCGTCGTCGACGTGGTGGTCGTGGTCCGGTCGCGTCGTGGGGTGGCGCTCGTCGGCGGGGCGTCGGTCACCACCTCGTCGCCGCCACGGGTGACCCACACGACGATCCCCGCGAGGAGCGCAACGGTCGCGACGACGCCTCCCACCACGAGCGCCCGACGTCTGGTCATGGGCTCAGTCGCCGCGGCGGCGGGCGTCCGCGATGGCCCGTGCGGCCTCTCGGTCGGAGTCCCGCTTGGCGATGTCCTGTCGCTTGTCGACGACGTTCTTGCCCTTGCCGACAGCGAGCTCGACCTTCACCTTGCCGTCCTTGAAGTAGAGCTTCGTCGGCACCAGCGAGAGTCGCTCGACCTGCAGCTTCAGGCCGAGGCGCTCGATCTGGTGCTTGTGCAGCAGCAGCTTGCGCTTGCGCACCGGGTCGTGGCCGCTGTGCGACTGGGCGTGGGAGTACACGGCGATGTGCATGCCGTGCAGCCAGGCCTCGCCCGCGTCGATCGAGGCCCACGCCTCGTTGAGCTGCACCTGACCCTCGCGGAGGGACTTGACCTCGCTACCCCTCAGGACGATCCCAGCTTCGTAGGTGTCGCTCAAGAAGTAGCGGTGTCGCGCCTGCCGGTTGGTCGCCACGACCTCGATGCCCGTCTGCTTCACAGAACAGGACAAGCTACTACCGTTGAGCGGTGCTCCGGCTGCCCGCAGAACTCCACGAACAGATGCTCGTCCACACCCTCGACGGGCTGCCCCTCGAGGCGTGCGGCCTGTTCGCCGGCACCGTCGACGCCGACACCGGCGAGGCGACGGTGCACCACTTCTATCCGTGCGAGAACGAAGCGGCGAGCTCGAAGGTGTACACGGTGCCGGCGATCGCACTGCTGCGCTCCGAGCGCGACGCCGAGGACCGCGGCTGGCAGCTGCTCGGCGTGATGCACTCGCACACCCACACCGACGCCTACCCGTCGCCGACCGACGTGCGCCAGGCCCCCGATCCGGAGTGGCACTACGTGATCGTGTCGACCCGCGACGACCAGCCGATGCTGCGTTCGTTCCGCATCGTCGACGGCGAGATCGACGAGGAGCCGGTCGACATCACCCCCTGAGACAGTCTCCCGGGACGGGGCCCGCCGCCCGAGTTTCGCCCGGCCGTTCGATTCCCTACCATTCAGGTCAGGAATATGACCGTCTTCGCTTCAGCCCTCGACCTGATCGGCAACACGCCGATCGTCGACGTCAGCCAACTCAGCCCCAATCCGGAGGTCCGGATCCTCGCCAAGATGGAGGGTCAGAACCCCGCGGGTTCGGTCAAGGACCGAATCGCCCTGGCGATGATCGAAGAGGCCGAGGCCGACGGCACGCTGTCGCCCGGCAAGACGATCATCGAGCCGTCCTCGGGCAACACCGGCATCGCCCTGGCGATGATCAGCCGGATCAAGGGCTACAAGATCAAGATCGTGCTGCCCGGCAACGTGTCGATCGAGCGGCGACAGCTGCTCGAGGTGTACGGCGCCGAGATCATCGACTCGCCGGGGGAGGAGGGCTCCAACGGCGCGGTGCGCATGGCGCTCGCCCTGGCCGAGGAGCACCCCGACTGGGTCTTCCTGTACCAGTACGGCAACGAGTCGAACCCCCGGGCGCACTACCGGACCACCGGCCCGGAGATCTACCGCGACGTCCCCGAGATCACGCACTTCGTGGCGGGACTCGGCACCTCGGGCACTCTGCTCGGCGTCGGGACGTACCTCAAGGAGCAGAACCCCGACATCCAGATCCTGGCGGTCGAGCCACCCTCGGGTGAGCAGGTCGAGGGGCTGCGCTCGCTCGACGACGGCTACATCCCGCCGGTGTTCGACAAGTGGGGCGGCTACGACCTGCTCAACGGCAAGTCGATCGTGCGGCCCCGCGAATCGCTCGAGTACACCCGCAAGCTGATGGACGTCGGCATCTTCTCGGGCATCTCCGCCGGCGCTGCGCTCGCGGGTGCCGCCAAGGTCGCCAAGCGGATCGAGTCCGGCGTCATCGTGTTCGTCGTGTGCGACTACGGCTGGAAGTACCTCTCGACCGGCGCGTGGACGCTCGACCTCGACGAGGCCACGGCCAACGCCGAGAAGGTCATCTACTTCTAGGCTCGGGCTCCATGGTGTGGCACGCATGCAGATCGTGATCGAGCCCTACGACACGGGATGGCCGCATCGCTTCGCGGCGTTCGGGGCCGACCTTCGGCACTCGATCAGCGACCAGTCCGTCGACGGCGTCGCCGTGCGGCTCGTGGCGATCCACCACATCGGTTCGACGAGCGTGCCGGGCCTGTCGGCCAAGGACGTGATCGACATCCAGGTCACCGTCGCCCACCGCCCGCTCATCGGTGACTTCGAACCGTTCGAGCCGTTGCGAGAGGCGATCGAGGTGCACGGCTACCGCTGGTCGCCCGACAACCCGGATCGTCGCAAGCGCTTCTTCTTCCTCGACACTCCCGAGGGGCGCCGGGCGGTGAACCTGCACGTCCGCGGCGAGGGCGAGTTCTCCCAGCAGGCAGCGCTCCTGCTGCGCGACTACCTGCGCGAGCACGAGGCGGCGCGCACCACGTACGAGGCGACCAAACGCGAGCTCGCCGAGCGCGACTGGCCGACCGTCGACGACTACGCGGATGCCAAGGGCGACACCGTCTGGTCGCTGCTGCGACAGGCCGACGGCTGGGCGGCGCGCACCGGCTGGCGCACGCCGCCGACCGACGCGTGACCGATCCGACCCCTGCTTCCACCGGCGCAGCCTCGACCGGCCCTGCCGCGACCGGCCCTGCCGCGACTGGCCCCGTCGGTGGCGCTGCTGTCGACGGCTCCGCTGTCGACAGTTCCGCTGTCGATCGTGGGGACCCACGGCCCGTCGGGATGTTCGACTCCGGCTTCGGGGGGCTGACCGTCGCTCGGGCGTTGATCGACCTGCTGCCCGCCGAGGACCTGATCTACATCGGCGACACCGGCCGCTACCCGTACGGACCCCGGTCGCTCGACGAGGTCGCCGGGTTCGCCCACGAGCTCACCGCGGAGCTCGTCGAACGACGCGGTGTGAAGCTCGTCGTCGTCGCCTGCAACACCGCGGCCGCCGCCGCGCTCGAGTCGCTGCAGGAGCGGTTCCCCGTGCCCGTCATCGGCGTGATCGAGCCGGGTGTGCGGGCGCTGGCCGAGGCGACCCGGACCGGTCGCGTCGGGGTCATCGGCACCGTCGGCACGATCAACTCCGGCGCCTACCAGCACGCGGTCCACGCCGAGTCGCCCTCGAACGACCTGATCGCGCTCGCATGCCCGGGGTTCGTCGAGTTCGTCGAGCGCGGCGAGTTCGGGACCGAGCAGGTGCACGTGCTGGCAGACCGTCTGCTCGCACCGGCGCGCGACGCCAAGATCGACGCGCTGCTGCTCGGCTGCACGCACTACCCGTACCTGGCACGCACGATCTCCGACGTCATGGGTCGCGACGTCGTGCTGGTGTCCTCCGCGGACGAGACGGCGTTCGAGGTGCGTCGCCAGCTCGAGGTGCGGGGCATGCTGCACAGGGGTGCGCCGGGCCACGTCGGCTCCCAGACGTTCGTCACCACCGGCGACGTGCACTGGTTCCGCGAGCTCGGTCGGCAGCTGCTCGGGCCGGAGCTCGAGACCGCCGAACGACTCGGGGACGTGCACGGAACCACGGGAACGGCCGGCTCCTCGGTAGCGTGATGCGGTGAGCTTCACCCTGACCGTGCTGGGATCGTCGGGTACCTACGCCGGCGCGCAGGGAGCGTGCTCCGGGTTCCTGGTGCGCTCCGATGACACCACGGTCATGCTCGACGCCGGACCCGGCACGCTGGGGAACCTGCAACAGCACGTCTCGCTCGACTCCCTCGACGCCGTCGTGCTCAGCCACTGCCATCCCGACCACTGGCTCGAGCTGCCGGTCATGCGCAACGCGTTCCGCTACGTGCTCGAGCGCAGCGGCATCGACCTGTACCTGACCGCCGAGACCGAGAAGATGGCCATGTCGCTCTGCTCCGGTGAGCTCGAGCCGACGTTCTCGCCGCACGTGATCACCGACCGGTCGCAGTTCGACGTCGGATCGCTGCACTTCACGTGCTCGGCGACCGACCACCCGGTCGAGACCCTGGCCGTGCGCGTCGACCACGACGGCCGGTCGATCGGCTACAGCTCCGACACCGGACCGGGGTGGTCGCTGTCGTCGCTGGGCGATGGCCTGGACCTGGCGGTCGTCGAGGCGACCTACGTCGAGGGCTCGCCGTTCGCGAGCCCCGTGCACCTGTCGGCCCGTCAGGCCGGTGAGACGGCCCGTGCGGCGGGAGCAGCCCGGCTCGCGCTGACCCACGTGCTGCCCGAGTCCGACGTCACCGAGTCCGTCGTCGAGGCCACCGCCGCCTATGGTTCGACGGTCGACGTGGCGACGGTGCACCGGACGTTCACCCTCTGAGGGGACCGCCTCTCGCCCGGCCCATCGCCCGAACCCCTGCTGACAGGAGATCCCAGTGAGACCAGACGGACGCGCCAACGACGAGCTCCGGCCCTACTCCTTCGAGCGTGACTTCACCGCCTTCGCACAGGGTTCGGTCATGGTGACCTGTGGCGAGACCAAGGTGCTCTGCACCGCCATGCTCGACGAGGACGTGCCCCGCTGGATGCGCAACAGCGGCAAGGGCTGGGTCACCGCCGAGTACTCGATGCTGCCGGGCGCGTCGCCCGAGCGCATCCGTCGCGAGACGAAGGGCCCGAAGGGCCGCACCCAGGAGATCCAGCGGCTCATCGGCCGTGCCCTGCGCTCGGTGGTCGACATGAAGGCGCTCGGAGAGTGCCAGATCCTGATCGACTGCGACGTGCTGCAGGCCGACGGCGGCACCCGCACCGCGTCGATCTCCGGTGCGTACCTGGCGCTGCACGACTGCCTGACCCGCATGGTGCAGGCCGGCAAGCTGTCGTCGGTGCCGCTGCTCGACGAGCTCGCTTCGATCTCGGTGGGTGTCATCGACGGCGAGCCCCGCCTCGACCTGCCCTACGTCGAGGACGTCGCCGCCGAGACCGACATGAACGTCGTCATGACCGGCAAGGGCCTCTTCGTCGAGGTGCAGGGCACCGCCGAGGGCGCGCCGTTCAGCCGTGACGAGCTCGACTCGCTGCTGTCGCTGGCCGAGGGTGGGATCCGCACGATCCACGAGCTGCAGCGTGAGTACGTCTCGGTGCCGCCGACGCCGCGCGACTTCGGTCGCTGAGCGACGCCGTGTCGGCGCCGCTGGTGCTCGCGTCGGCGAACCCGAAGAAGGTCGCCGAGCTGCGTGAGATCCTCACCGAGCACGCGCTCGGGTACGAGCTGGTGCCGCGCCCGGCGGAGGTGCCCGACGTCGTCGAGGATGCGCCGGACTTCGTGGGCAACGCCCGGCTGAAAGCGGCGGCGCTGGTCGCTGCGACCGGTCACGCCGCGCTGGCCGACGACTCGGGCCTCGAGGTCGACGCGCTCGGCGGCGAGCCGGGTGTCCGCTCCGCCCGCTTCGCCGGCGAGAACGCCACCGACGCCGACAACGTCGAGCTGCTGCTCGCGCGCCTCGGCGAGCTCGGCGCGGCGGGGGAGCGCACCGCGCGTTTCCGCTGCGTGATCGTCCTGCAGCGCCCCGACGGTACCGAGGTCGTCGCGGACGGCACCGTCGAGGGTCGCATCATCGACGAGCCTCGTGGCGAGTCCGGCTTCGGCTATGACCCGGTGTTCGTGCCCCTCGAGGGCGACGGTCGGACCTTCGCCGAGATGTCGGCCGAGGAGAAGCACGCCATCTCCCACCGCGGCCGAGCCCTGCGCTCCCTCATCACCCAGCTCGCCTGACCCCCCTTCGCCCGAACGCCGCCCCGCCCCTCGAACTCCGGTGATTGATCGACACAATGTGTCGATCAATCACCGGAGTTGAGACGCCGATCAGCGTCCGCGCCGCGCAACTGCCTTCTCGATCGCGGTCCGGATCTGACCGACCACCCAATCGGGCTGTCGACAGATCTGGCGCCAGGTGAACTCCAACACCTGCCAGCCGAGAACCGTCAGCGCGGTGCGTCGCTCGTGGTCGTTCTCGAACGCCTGTCGCCCTCCGTGGACGGCGAATCCGTCGGCCTCGATCGCGATCCGCAGGTCCGGGTACGCCATGTCCAGCCGGTAGCGGCGACCGTCGACCTCGACACGATGCTGGAGCGTCGGCCGGGGCAACCCGGCGGCCTCGATCAGTCGCAGCAGCATCGACTCGAGGTCGCTCTCGAGCAGTGCAAGGTCGGCGTCGATCTCAGCCAGCACGATCCGAGCGGCGCCGCTGCCTGGCCGGCCGCGACTGCCGAGCTCGAGATGCCGGCGAATCAAGCGGCTCACATGGGTGAGGCGCGACCTGAGCGCTCGGTCGACGCACCCCCGAAGTGTCTCGAGATCGACGACCGCGCCAAGGTCGATCAGCGTGCGTTCCACCGTGGTGACGGGAATGCCTCGTCGTCGGGTGAGATCTTGCGTCGGCAGCGCGTCCGGGCGGTGGAGCACCAGCCAGTCGGCGTCGGCGTTGCGTCCCCGGTTCGTCAGGCTCGAGACGTGCGGCGGCTCCGGCGGATCGTCGAGCACGTCGTGCAGCCACGCCCCGCTCGAATGGGACGCGGCGCCGTCGACCGACCAGGCCGCTGCGAGCAGCTCCTGCTCCGGACCGCCTGGTGTTCCGTCAACCACGTACACGCGGTTGGATCGCTTCCTCCACTGTCCACTCGCAACTCGGCGCGCGATCTGGCGATCGGTGAGTCCCGCGGCCTTGACCGAGGGACGCAACAGCACGCCGTACTGGTCGGCTGCATGTCCGCGAAGCAGGTCGTCGATGGGGCCAGTCACCATCGCTCCAGCACAGCGTGCCCCGCTGCTGTCGTCAGCGGGGACGGCTCCCCGGCCCGGACCCTGGGTTTCTCTGGTGATCGATCGACACAATGTGTCGATCAATCACCGGAGAATCCGAGTGGCGGGGTGAGCTGCGGTCGGCCTGAGGGGTGAGTGGCCCTGGGTCGGGGAGGTCAGCCGGGCCAGAGGCCGAGGCGGCGCCACATCCAGCGGGCGGGGGCGGTGACCAGGTCGAGCTCGATGAACTGGCGGCGCACCTTGGCGACGCCGTCGACGAGCAGGTGGCGACCGTCGTCGGACACGTCGACCGCCTTCAGGACCTCACGGGGCACTCCCGCGGCGGCCAGGTCGTGGTTGGGGCGCAGCATCAGCCGCGCCATGATCCCGAGCGCCAGCGGCGTGAAGAAGGCGACGCTGTGGCGCCGGGCCCGGCTGAGCTTCGGCGTCTCGACCTCGATCGCGGTGCGGGCGTACGAGATGTGTCGGGCCTCCTCGGCGATGTGGATCCGCATGACCTGGTGGACCAGCGGGTGCACGGTCGGCTCGGCGATCGTGCGGCGCTGGATGAGGTCGAGCGGTTCCTCGCCGCCGAGCACCATCGCGAAGAACACGACGGGGGAGTGGCGGGCGAGCACCGGCATCAGCCATTCGGTGAAGCGTCGCAGCCACCTCGGCATGCCCCGGGGTGACGCGCCGGCACGCACGACGAGCTCCTCGAACATGAGGGTGTGCTGCGCCTCTTCGATGATCTCGTGGTGGATGTAGCGGAACTCGGGATCCCCGGTCGGCAGGTACAGCGCCCGATGCAGCAGACCCTGTTGCAGCAGGTTCTCGAACTGGCGGGCGGTCGTCATGCTCGTCGTGATCCGGGCCAGACCGATGCGGGCCTGCTCGCCGGGCGCCAACGAGCGGTACCAGTCGGTCGACGCGAGGGGGTCGACCGCCGGGAGCACCAGGCGAGGGTCGGTGGGGTCGAGCTGGTGGTCCTCGTCGTCCCAGGGCACGTCGCGGTAGGCGTCGAATCCACGACCCGTCGAGAGACGGCTCAGTCGTCGCAACGTCGTGGTGAACCGCTCCTGGACCTGCACGGTGATCAGGCTAACGGCGTCGGATCGAGGTCCGACCCCCGTGGATCAGCGCGCCGACCCGGCGGTCACCAGCCACGCAGGTCGACCGGCCACGTGTCGACCACCCGGTCGCCGCGCAGCACGTACAACTGCTCGTGGTACGCCACCGTCGGATCGACGTGTGCCGGCAGCATCCGCAGCCGGGTCCCGACCGCGGGCAGCTCGCCGCCGTCGGCCGGGCAGAACGTCGTGTGCTCGTCCGAGCAGAACAGCACGGACCATCCGGGCATCGACGGGTTGCCGTGGTCCATGCCGAACGCCTTCAGCCCGGCGTCGACCACACCCCAGCCACGGGTCGTCGACGTCGAGATCACCGTCGCCAGCACCGACAGCGCCGAACGGAACGGCAGGTCGAGCTCGGCGTACGCGGTGTCCATCAACAGGTAGGAGCCGGCCTGCACCTCGTCGGCCCAGTCGTGCAGGTCATAGGTCCCGGTGCCGCCGGCCGAGCTGAGCCCGCCGCCGACGGCTCGGTGCGCCTCGCGCAGCAACGACATCGACGCGGCGACCTCGGTGGTGCGCCGTGCCCGATCCGCGACTCCGACGGTGTGCCCCTCGTAGCCCATGACGCCGCGGACCTCGACGCCGAGCGAGCGGGCCAGCTCGGCCAGCGGCCCGGCCTGCTCGGGCGGGCACCCGCAGCGGGGCAGACCGACGTCGACGTCGATCAGCACCGACGCGCCCGCTTCGGCCGCGACGGCCACCGTCTCGGGCGAGTCGACCGCGACCGTCACGATGCCCGGCGACGACGCCACCAGCGCGGCGAGCCGCGGCCCGTCGAGCGTCTCGTTGGCGAGCAGCAGGTCGGTGTGCAGCCCCGCGGCGACCATCCCCTCCATCTCGCGCAACGTCGCGCAGCAGAACGTGTCGTGTCCGCCGACGCCGCGGAGGTGTCGGGCCAGCGCCGTGCTCTTGAACGCCTTGACGTGCGGGCGCAGCGACCGCCCCGGACGGGCACGCGCCATGACCTCGATGTTGTGGTCGAGCGCGTCGAGGTCGACGAGCAGCGCCGGGGTCGTGAGGTCCTCGAGGGTGTGCACGTGTCGGCTGTGGGCGCGGTCGTCAGTCGAACACGACGGTCCGGTTGCCCCACGGCAGCACCCGGTGCTCCAGGTGCGCCCGCAGCGCCCGGGCGAGCACGATGACCTCGAGGTCACGGCCCTTGCGGGTGAGCTCCTCGACGCCGTCGCGGTGGGTGATGTGCGCGACGTCCTGGGCGATGATCGGGCCCTCGTCGAGCTCGGCGGTCACGAAGTGCGCGGTGGCACCGATGATCTTCACGCCACGCTCGTGGGCCTGCCGATACGGCTGGGCGCCGACGAACGCCGGCAGGAACGAGTGGTGGATGTTGATGATGCGCTCGGGCCACTCGGCGACGAACTCGGGTGACAACACCCGCATGTAGCGGGCGAGCACGACCAGGTCGATGCGGCGTTCGGCGAGCAGCGTCCGCATCGCCAGGTCCTGCGCCGCCCGGTCGTCGCCGACGGGCAGGTACTCGTAGTCGACGCCGAAGAACTCGCAGAGCTCACGGTGGTCGGGGTGGTTCGAGGCGACGACCGCGATGTCCGCGGCGAGCTCACCGGCGTGCCAGCGCGACAGGATGTCGACCAGGCAGTGCGGCGCCTTCGACGCGAGCACGGCCAGGCGCGGGCGATCGTCGGAGAAGCGGATCGTGACCTGCATGCCGAAGCGGTCCGCGATCGGCTGGAACGCGTAGCCGAGCTTCTCGCGCGGGAACGCGAAGTCGTGGAAGTCGAACTCCACACGTTGGAAGAACATGCCGTCGGTGGTGTCGGTGTGCTGCTCGGCGTGGAGGATGTTGCCGCCGTTGCGCCACACGAAGTCGGCGACGGTCGCGACGACGCCCGGCTGGTCGGGGCAGGAGAGCAACAGGACGGCGGTCGGTGACGACACGGTCGCCTCAGGCCGACCGGACGTGGAACTGCCGGCTGGTGCGCGGCACGCCGTCGACCGAGCAGCGCCACTCGTAGGTGCGTCCGGGCGCGAACGGCAGCGGGCTCAGGTTGATGGCGAACGGCGTGTTCTGGATCATGCCCTCGGGGGCGCCCGGTGCTCGTCCGACCTCGACGGTCAGGTTGATCGCGACCGGCGTCGAGCCGCCGCGCTCGTCGGGCACCTCGACGGCCACGCCGTCGTCGTCGACCAGTTCGAAGCTGACCGACAGTCGGGAGTTCGTGCGGTTCCACGGGACGTGCACCATGCCGGCGAGGGCCGCGGGCGAAGGGGCCGGTCCGGTGAAGGTCCAACCCCCGCCGAGCACGTAGAGCTTGCCGTCGGCGGCCTGCGCCGAGTCGGCGAGCATCAGGGTGACGTCGATGTCGTTGAGGGTGGCGAATTCCGGGTCCGGGGCGTCGGTCATCAGGGCCAAAGCCTATCGCCGCCCCCTCCGGTCGAGACGTCCGCCATGGGACGCCCTGCGGGCTACGGTTCGCCTTCGATCGAGGAAGGGAGTCGTCATGGGCACGACACTGCGGCGCATCGGACTCGCGGCGGTGGCGGCTGCGCTCGTCGCCGGCTGCACCTCCGGCGGCGACGACGAATCGGCCGGGGCCGAGCGGTCCACGACCACGACCACCGCACCCGCGTTCGTCGAGGACCCGACCTTCGTCGAAGGCGACTGCTGGTGGGATCTGCCCGACAAGCCCGCCGAGGTCACCGTCACCTGCGGCACCGTCGACGTGCCGGCGGACCGGTCCGACGTCGACAGCGACATGATCTCGCTGCCCGTCATGCGAGTGCACCACGAGCAGTCCGATCCGGACGCTGCTCCGGTCCTGCTGCTGCACGGCGGGCCCGGCGGCGACCTGCTCGAGAAGGCACCCACCGCGGCGTTGACGTTGCCCGGTCTGACCGACCGTGACGTGCTGCTGTGGGACCAGCGGGGTTCGGGACGTTCCGAGCCGAGCCTGAACTGCCCGGAGAAGGAGATCGCGGCGGTCGAGGCGCTCGGCGCAGCGGCGCCCTTCGACGAGGAGCTCGAGACGAACCTGACCGCCGCGGCGACGTGCCGTGAGCGACTCGTCGCGTCGGGCATCGACCTCGACATGTACGACACGCCGACCTCGGTCGCCGACATGGAATCGATCCGCGAGGCGCTCGGGCTCGAGCAGTGGAACCTGCTGGGTGCCTCGTACGGAACCCGCATCGGTCTGGCGTACTCGCGGGAGCATCCGGACCGGGTCCGGGCGTTGGTGATCGACTCCGTCTACCCGACGCAGATCGGTGGTGTGGAGCGGGCCAGAGAAGCGCCGAACCAGGCGTTCGAGCGCCTGATCGAGGCGTGCGCCGACGACACCGCGTGCAACGAGTCGTACCCGGACCTCGGCGCCACGTTCGACGACGCCGTCGCCGAGCTCGACGCCCGCCCCGAGGTGCTCACGGCGACCGTCGAGGTGGCGGGCGAGACCAGCGAGCGGACCTTCGAGCTGACCGGCGCCGACCTGCGCAGCGGCATGTTCGCCGCCATGTACGACACGACGCTCATCCCGCTGATCCCCGGCATCCTCACCGCGATCGCCGACGGCGACCGCTCGATCCTGGCGAGCTTCGTCTCGATGGCGATGCCCCGCATCGTGGGCCTGTCCGAGGGTGCGTTCTTCGCGATCGACTGCGCGGACTCGGGACGTCAGCTCGAAGGTGCCACCAGCGAGGAGCTCGCGGGCGACGGCGAGAACAGCCTGTACAGCTTCATCTCGAGCCAGCTGCACTGCGAGACCTGGGACGTCGAGTTCGTGCCCGAGTCCTTCGAGGAGCCGGCCCTGCCCGACGTGCCGACGCTCGTGTTCGCCGGCACGCTCGACCCGATCACGCCGTACCAGGATTCGGTCGACCAGGCCGAGGCCATGCCGAACGCCCGGTTCGTCGGCGTGCCCCGGGCCGGCCACGGGGCGCGCGGCTTCAACGACTGCACGACGTCGGCCTGGGTCGGGTTCCTGACCGACCCCGAGGCCCCGCTGCCGACGTGCGTGGAGTCGATCGAGCCGCTCCCGTTCTCATGAGGGAGCCGTTCTCATGAGGGGGGCGTGGTGGTGAGCCCGTTCGATCGGGACGCACTCCAGGCCGCGGTCGCCGAGATCGCCGGACGCCACGGCGTGCCGGGTGTGGCGGTCGGGGTGCTGCACGGCGACGAGCGTGTGGTGGTGGGCGTCGGCGTCACGAACGTCGAGCTCCCGCTGCCCGTCGACGGCGCGACCCGCTTCCAGGTCGGGTCGATCTCGAAGACCGTCACCTCGGCCGCGGTGATGCTGTTGGTCGAGTCCGGAGAGGTCGACCTGTCCGCGCCGGCGTCGACGTACCTGCCGGACCTCGATCTGCGCGGGAGCAACGGGCTCGGGGTCGACCTGAGCACGGTCACCGTCGAGCAGTTGCTGAGCCACCGGTCGGGCGTCGACGGCGACCACTTCCTGGTGCACGGCGGCCATTCGCTCGAGCAGCTGCGAGACGCCCGTCGGCTCTTCGATCCCGGCCAGGGCTACTCGTACAGCAACGCCGGGTTCACCCTCGCCGGGGCGATCGTCGAGGCGGTGTCGGGGCAGTCGTACGAGGACTTCGTGCGGACCCGTCTGTTCGAACCGCTCGGCATGGGCGCGTCGACGTTCCGGGCCGACGACGCGATCACCTACGGCGTCGCCGCGCCGCACTTCGTGTACGACGGCGATGCCTTCGTGCTGCGGGGCATCGGGTGGCAGCCAGGCTGGGAGCTCGTGCCGATCGACCGCCCCGTGGGCGGAATGATCTCGACCGTCGACGACCTGTTGGTGTGGAGCCGGTTCCAGTGGACGGGCACCGCCGCGGACGGCTCGCCGCTGCTGTCGGCCGATTCGCTCGCCCGACTGCACCGGCCGGTCACCCGGGAGAGCGTGCTCGACGAGATCGCGCTCGACTGGTTCGTGCGGGACCACGGCGGGCTCGTCACGATCGGCCACGGGGGAGTGACCGTCGGCTACATCAGCGACCTGATGGTCTCGACCGACGCCGAGCTCAGTGTGGTGATCCTGACCAACGCCACGAACGGCGACGGCGTGATCCACGAGATCCGTCGCTGGGTGCTGCGAGAGGTCGCCGGAGTCGAGGACCCGAGGCCGTCGCTGCCGTCGGAACCGATCGAGGTGCCGGCGACGCTGCCCGGTCGCTACGGCCACGCCTTCGCCGATGTGATCGTCGCCGCGGGTGAGGGTCCCGGCGAGCTCGTGATCTCGGAGGAGCGCCGGACCGACGTCGAGGGCTGGTTCCCGCCGACCGAGGGTGAACCGCAGCGGGCCACGATCTTCGCCGAGGACCAGGCGCTCGTCGCCAGCGACGGCAGCCCGCGGATCCTGCGCTTCGGTGATGGGCGCAGTGGCACCTCCGGGGGCTACGGCCCGTGGATCCAATGGCGAGGCCGCCGGGCTCTGCGACTCGACTGACTCGCGCGGCACGACCCTGCGCAGCGTGCCCGCACCTCAAGCGTGGTCTGGAACTGACCTCCCGTGTCACTTCCAGCCCTGAGTTTGTGGAGCGTGGCCGCTCGATCAGGCGCCGGCGAGGTCGTCCAGCCGGCGGACGCCGACCCGGTCGAGCGCCGCGGTGATCTGTGCGGCCCGCTCCTTCGTCGAGCGAGAACCCATGAGCTCGATGCACGCGGTGGGTGACCCGTCGCGGCCGCCGTCGGGGTCACGCAGGACGAGCACGACGCGCCGTGGCGCCTTGAAGGCGGCGCCGTTCTCGATGAAGTAGCCGGCGACGTCCGCAGGCTCACATCGGAGCGGTCGACCGAACGTCGTCGTGAAGCGGATCTCGGCCTGGTCGATGTGAAGCGAGCTCCGGATCAGCAGGGTCAGCACCGTGCCAGCCAGCGCGACGACGGCCACGGCCACCAGCAGCCCCACCTGATCGGCCAGTGCGACGGCACCAAGAGCGCCAAGGAACGACCACTGCGTCAGCCACTTCGCCGAGCCGCGCCAGCGCAGGTCCAGCACCTCGACTGTCTCGATCTGCTCGTCCATCGCGCCCCTCCCCGTGTGCCCGCACCTCAAGCGTGGTCTGGAACCGACCTCCCGTGTCACTTCCAGCCCTGAGTTCGTGGAGCGTGGCCGCTCGACGGCCGATTGGTGCGGACGGGGGGACTCGAACCCCCACACCCTCTCGGGTACTGGGACCTAAACCCAGCGCGTCTGCCAATTCCGCCACGTCCGCACGGCCCGGCCAGCGTAGGTCGGCTACGTCCGAAGGGCGGCACGTGGTTGTCGTTCCGCCGCAGTAGCCTCATCCTCCTATGCACAAGCTCGACATCCCCGGCATCCCGCCGATGCTCTCCGCCTCCATGTCCGCCGCGGCGCCCACGCTGGCCGGTCCCGGTGGGTCCGGCATGGAACCCTCCGCCGACATCTACGCCCGCCTGCTGAAGAACCGCATCGTGTACCTCGGGTCCGAGGTCAACGACGAGGTCGCGAACTTCCTCACGGCGCAGCTGCTCTACCTCGACGCCGAGGACGGCGAGAAGGACATCTGGCTGTACATCAACTCGCCCGGCGGCTCGGTCACCGCCGGCATGGCCATCTACGACACCATGCAGTTCGTCGCCCCCGACGTCGGCACCATCTGCATGGGTCTGGCGGCGTCCATGGGTCAGTTCCTGCTGGCCGCCGGCGCCCCCGGCAAGCGCTTCGCCCTGCCGCACGCCCGCATCATGATGCACCAGCCCTCGGCGGGCCTCCAGGGTCAGGCGACCGACATCGCCATCCAGGCCGAGCAGCTCAAGTACATCAAGCGCCTGCTCGCCGAGCGCATCGCCGAGCACACCGGTCAGACCCCCGAGCAGATCAACATCGACTCCGACCGCGACCGCTGGTTCACCGCGGCCGAGGCCCAGGAGTACGGCATCATCGACGAGGTCATCCAGCGTCGTCGTGAGGTCGTGCCCGACAACAACTCCTGACCGGAGCGCCCCCGACGGGGGCCGAACCGATCGAGCGGACGAACGAGCTCACACGATGCGGCGATCCGTCGCCCATCGTGTGAGCTCGTGTCGCGAACTGAGCTGGAGCTTGCGCAGCACCGAGGACGCATGGGTCTCGACGGTCTTGACCGAGATGTGCAGCGTCGCCGCGATCTCCTTGTAGGCGTAACCCCGAGCCAGGTACCGCATGACCTCGTGCTCGCGAGGTGTCAGCTGGTCGAGCTCGGGGTCCGCAGGTGTCTCGATCGCACCGGAGAACGCGTCGAGCACGAAGCCGGCCAACCGTGGCGAGAACACCGCGTCGCCGTCGGCCACCCGCCGCACCGCGTCGACGAGCTCGTCGCCCGAGATGTGCTTGGTGACGTACCCCCGTGCGCCGGCGCGCACGAGCGAGATGACGTCGTCGGCCTCGTCGGACACCGACACCGCCAGGAAGCGCACCTCGGGCATCGTCGGGTGCACCGCGGCGATCACCGAGTGCCCGTCGCCGCCGGGCAGGTGCACGTCGAGCAGCACGACCTGCGGGTCGGTCTGCGTGATCACAGCGATCGCGCCGTCGACGTCGGCGGCCTGGCCGACGACGTCGACCCGTTCGCCGAGCTCGGCCACCACCCCGGCACGGAACAGCGCGTGGTCGTCGACGACCACGACCCGCACCACGTCGGAGCGCTCGGTCGTCTCGTCACCGGTGATGGTCTCGTCGGTCATCGGGTCCTTCCGTTCGGCTCGGTGGCCGAGTTCGTGATCGGCAGAGTCAGCTCGATCTCGGCGCCGTTGCCGGGGCTCGAGTGCACCACGGCGGAACCGCCGACGCCGGCCATGCGAGCGACGATCGAGCCGCGCAGGCCCTGTCGGTCCGCCGGGATCGATGCGGGATCGAAGCCGACCCCGCGGTCGCGCACGAACACCGTCAGCGAGTCGCCGCCGGACTCGGCGTACACCGACACCGACGTGCGGCCCGAGAACTTCGCCGCGTTGACCATCGCCTCACGCGCCGCGCCGACCAGGGCGTGCGAGCGGTCATCGAGCGTGGCGTCACCGACGACGACCAGCTCGACGGTGATGCCGTGCAGGTCCTCGACGTCCGCGGCGGTCGACTCGAGCGCGTCGCGCAGCCGGGTGCCGGGCTGCCACGACTCGCTGTTGCCGTAGAGCCAACGGCGCAGCTCGCGCTCCTGGCGACGGGCGAGCGCACCCATCACCCGCGGGTCGGCATCGGGCTCGGCGGCACGCCGCTGGATGAGCGTCAGCGTCTGCAGCACCGAGTCGTGCAGGTGCGCGGCGACGGCCTCACGTTCCTCGGAGCGCACCCGTTCGCGGCGCTCCTGGATCGCCGCGTTGCTGGTCCGGATCATCCACGGCCCGAGCACGAGCGCCGCGCCGAACAGCACGACCGCGCCCACCACCGCGCCGTCGACCAGCAGCGACCACGACAGCCGGCCACCGACGACGATCAGCAGGCCGGCGATCACGAGTCCTGCGCCGAGCACCTGCCGGCCCACGTCGGAGCGTTGCGGCCCGCCGCCCCACGAGACGACGACCCCGGCGGCGACCAGCGACACCGCGACGGCGACGCTCGCGTCCATCCAGCCGATCCGCACGACGAGCACGAGCGCGGCCGCGGCGACCAGGCCCACCCCGATGGAGCGTCGTTCGCCCACGACGAGCCGTGTGGCCGGAGCGGGCGCCGCGCCGCGCACCGTCGCCGGGCGCACCACGAGCAGCCAGACCACGACGTAGACGAGCAGACCCAGGCCGGCGGCGAAGGTCGTCGCGACGTACGCGGCCCGCACCGCGAGCACCGGCAGTCCCAGGGCGCGAGCGGTCGCGACCGCGGCGCCCGCGATCAGCGGGCGGTCGGCGGACGGGTCCGGCAGATCCGCGAGAGAGGGGAGCGATCGATCGATGCCCCGATGATCGCCCACCGAGGTGCCCCGGGGCGATCGGGAACCACCCTGAGACCGTCCGGATCCGGAGTCGGGGTTCTCAGGGCACGACCAGGGTGACCCCCGATGGTCGCGAGCACGGCGGTGTCGCACACTCGATCCATGCACACCTCCCCGCCGCCGCCGCCGCCGCCGCCGTCGACCGATCCGACATCGACCGACCCCTCGGCCGACACACGGCACCACCGCTCCACCTCGAACCGCCTGATCGGTGGTGTGTGCGGCGCGACAGCCGGCTACCTCGGGATCCCCCGGGCCGTCGCCGTCCTGATCTTCCTCCTCGCATCCGCGATCGGCGGTCTCGGCGTGGTCCTCTACGTGGTGCTCTGGCTGTTCCTGCCGGACGACCACGGGCGGGTGTTGATCAAGGGTGACGGGGGCCGGACCGGAGAAGGGTTCTGGGTGTCCGTGGCTGCAGCGGGCGCATCCGTGATCGTGTCGGCCTGGTTGACGCGCAACTTCCCGGATCTGGTGTTCGCCGTCCTGGTCGGCGCAGGGGTGTTCGTGCTGACCCAGCGGGGCGGGTCCACGCGTGCGCCGAGTTCCGGTGCCGGCGCCGACGGTGTGCCGACCGTGACCCCACCGCCCTATGCCCCCGGACCGGCTCAGGGCACGCCCGACCACACGGCCGCCGAGACGGTCGTCGACACGGCCGCCGACACGGCCGTCATGCCGGCTCCGACGATCGCGGACGCGGTCGACGTCGCACCGGCGCCGAAGCCGCCGGACCCGGTCGAGATGGCCGACGCCACCGCGGTCATGCCCGTGGAGCATCCGACCGGTGTGCTGCCGTCGATCGAGGGGACGACCGCCGTGCTGCCCCGCACCGTGCCGTCACGTCGCACGACGCTGGCCCCCGAACGACCGCAACGACCGCCGAAGCCGCCGCGTCCACCGGCGTTCCTCGGCCCGCTCACCGTCAGCATCGCCGTGGCGGTGTGCGGGGCGATGGCGCTGCTGTTCGCGACCGGCGTCTGGGACCTGCGCCTCTCCGACATCCTCATCACCGCGCTGGTGATCATCGGTCTCGGGTTGCTCGTGAGCACCTGGTACGGCCGAGCCCGGGGGCTCGTGCTGCTCGGCCTGCTGCTGGTGCCGGTGGTGCTGGCCAGCGCGCTCCTCGACCGGGTCGACCTGTCGGGTGGCATCGGGGATCGTCACATCGCTCCGGTGACGGCCGAGGATCTGATGGGGGAGTACCGATTCGGTGTCGGCTCCCTCACCCTCGACCTGCGCGAGCTCGACCCCGCCTCGGTCGACGGCCCGCTCCGGTCGTCGCTCTCGGCGGGAGCCGGGCTCGTCCAGGTGTACGTCCCTGCCGACTGGACCGTCGACATCCCCGTGACGGTCGGGATCGGTGAAGTCGATCTGCGAGTGCGCGACACCTACGGAGGTGAGGGTGAACCGCCGCCCGAGTGGTCGCAGTGGGCGGACTCGCCGGACACCTACCGACGCACCGACGTGCCGGTGGACTCCTCGGCACTCGGACGCTCCGACGGGACCATGGTGCACACCGTCAGGGCCCGAGGTGTGGAGGGTGCTCCGACCCTCGAGCTCGATGTGGACCTGTCGATCGGCCTGGTGGAGGTGTTCCGTGTCGCAGTCTGAGCTGTCGCACTCCGAGGTGTCCTCGAACGAGATGTCCCGTCCCGAGCAACCACCGCGAGGACTGTCGAACCACGAGACCGACTCGGTCGGCTTCTTCTTCGGCGTCCTGTTCCTGGTGTGCGCGGCTGCCGCGATCGCGCTGCGGACCGTGCCGCTCGGCGAGTCCGCCGACGAGGGTGTCGCCGTCGCTGCCGCAGCGGTCCTGCTCGTCGCCGGCGTGCTCGGGATCGGTGGTTCGTTACGAAATCATCACCGTCGCGCGCGACGCGCGTTTGCCGACTCGCCGGCCGCCGCGGTCACCTCGGACGAGGCCGCCGAGACGGGCGAGGATCAGCCGCCGAAGACCTGGACGACGTAGACCCGGCCGTTCGAGATGGCCACGCCCGTGCCGAACCGCGAGTACTGACCGCTCAGGATCGAGTTGCGGTGCGAGGTGCTCGACATGAACAGCGAGTGCATCTCGCCGACCGAGCGGGCCCAGCCGACGTTCTCGCCGAGGTAGCGGAACCCGGGTGCGCCGTCACGCAGGTTGGAGTGGCTGACCTGCCCGGTTGCAGCCATGTGCTCGGCCCAGGACTGCGCCTTGTTCACGAGCGTGGCGTCCATCGTCATCGGCGCGATGCGGCGGTTCACACGCTCGTTGTTGACGAGCCGTGACGACTCGTTGGCTTCTGCGTTCTTGCCGCAGGCCGTGCCGACCAGGGCGATGGCCAGAGCGAGTGCGACGAGTGCGGACAGTCGACGGGTGCGACGAGTCATGAGTGAGAAGTCCTGATGTGAGAGGGATCGAAGGATCCGAGTCGGTCGGTGACAGAGCCACGTACGGACACCAGCCCCAGCTGATGATGACGAATATTACGATCTCGTGACAGACACATGACTATCACACGATCGGCACGAAACGCGCGGATGTGAGGGATGTCATGCCATTTCGAGGCCGCATTCCCGGCGCGCCCAGGTCGTGATCCGCTCACTCCTGGCGTCGAGCTCACCGAAGCGATCGTTGAGATCCTCACGGCGCCGCTCGACCTCGCTCGGGTTCACCGCGTCGCCGCCCCCGGCCTCTGCGGCTGCCCGGTCCTGGGCCAGCAGGTCGACGACGTCGACGACCGCGTCGGCGAGCGCGCGGAAGTCCGAGCGGATCTCCTCGGGGGCCTCGTCGGCCAGATCTCGGAGGCGTCGCGCCTCGGCGTCGGCCGCGGTCAGGTCACCGTCCTCGAGCGCGGTCGCCAGGTCGTCGAGGTCCGCCTGCTCGGCGAGCGGCGTGCAGAACGCGGGCGTGCCGTCTCCGCACGCGACCGGCACCAGCGTCGCCGCTGCGAGCACCAGGCTCGCAACGGCGCGGCGTGGGCTCATGCCCGGGCTGCCTCCGCCAGGGCTCGGATCTCGGAGACTGCGTGGGCCAGGCCCTCGGGGTCGCGGTAGAGGGCGCTGCCGGCGACGAGCACGTCGGCGCCCGCTCCCGCAGCACCGGCGACCGTCGACGGGCCGATGCCGCCGTCGACCTCGAGGTCGATGTCGCGACCGGTGAACTCGATCATCGCGGCGACCTCGGCGATCTTCGGCTCCATCGTCTCGATGTACGCCTGGCCGCCGAAGCCGGGGTTGACCGTCATGACGAGCACCAGGTCGACGAGGTCCATCACGTGGGCGATCGCGGATGCGGGCGTCGCCGGGTTGAGGGCGACCGCCGGGCTGGCCCCGAGCTCACGGATGTTGGCGAGGGTGCGGTGCAGGTGCGTGCAGGCCTCGGCGTGCACGATGACGATCTCGCAGCCGGCCTCGACGTAGAGGTGTGCGAGCTCGTCGGGGTTGACCACCATGAGGTGCGCCTCGAAGGGCACGTCGACGTGCGGGCGGCACGCCTTGATAACGTCCGGTCCGAAGGTCAGGTTCGGGACGAACACGCCGTCCATCACGTCCCACTGGATCCGATCGACGCCGGCCTGTTCGAGCGCCACGCACTCCTCGCCGAGACGGGAGAAGTCGGCGGGCAGGACCGACGGGGCGATCTGGATGTCTCGGGTGGTCATGGGACCGCAGGCTATCCGCGGCGCCCCGTCGGGCCGGAAACGACGCAGCCCGGAACCGGCGCGGGCTGTCGCCGATCTACCGTGGACGGCCATGGCACGGCGGTCGGTGGTCGAGGTGGAGATCGAGCGTGTCGTCGCCGGCGGGCTCGGGCTCGGCCACGAGCACGACGGCCGCGTCATCCTCGCGGCCGGCGCGCTCCCGGGTGATCGGGTCGCGGTCGAGCTCGAGCGTTCCCGCAAGCGCTTCGGGCAGGGCCACACCGTCGAGGTGCTCTCGCCGTCGACGGAGCGGATCGAACCGCCGTGCCCAGAGGTCGCCGCGGGCTGCGGGGGCTGCGACCTGCAGATGGCGCCGCCGCCGTTGCAGCGTGAGCTGAAGATCGGCATCGTCGCCGACAGCCTCGCCCACCTCGGCCGCCTCGACGACGTGCCGATCTCCGCCGGTGAGCAGCTGCCGACCGAGGGCTACCGCACGACGCTGCGCTGCGCGGTGGTCGACGGCCGCGCCGGCTTCCGCCGTCGGCGCAGCAACGACGTGCACGTCGTCGAGTCCTGCTGGATCGCGCATCCCGGCGTTCGTGAGATCGTCGAACAGGGTCGGTTCCCGGGTGCGACCGAGGTCGTCATCCGGGTCGGGGCCCGCACGGGTGAGCGGGTGGTCGTGGTCACCCCGACGGTGGGTGATGCGTCGGTGCCCAGTGGCGTGCAGCTCGTCGGCGCCGACGAGCTGGCCGAGGGTGCCGACGTGCACTTCCACGAGCTGGTCGCCCGGCGACGGTTCCGGGTCTCGGCAGGGTCGTTCTTCCAGGCGCGACCCGACGGCGCCGAGGCGCTGCTGCGTGCGGTCGGCCGGGCGATCGGCCCGTTCGACCCGGCGAGCGATCGCCTGGTCGACCTCTACGGCGGCGTGGGGTTGTTCACGCTGGGCCTCGGCGCGCAGCGTTCGGTGCTCGTCGAGCGCTCGGGGTCGTCGTGCGCCGATGCACGCGTCAACCTGGCGTCGCTCGGCACCGTGATCGACGAGGTCGCCGTGGAGCGCTGGCAGCCCGTCGCCGCGGACGTCGTCGTCGCCGATCCGGCTCGTGCCGGACTGGGCGCCGAGGGTGCGGCGCAGGTCGTCGCGACCGGGGCGCCGCGCGTCGCGCTGGTCAGCTGCGACCCCGCCGCGCTGGCCCGGGACGTCCGGCTGCTCGTCGACGCCGGTTACCGGGCGACCGGCATCGAGCTGGTCGACATGTTCCCGCACACCCACCACGTCGAAGCGGTCACGACCCTGGTCAGGGGCGACGCCACGTGAGGTCGACCATCCTCGGCGTGGCCCTCACGGTCGCGGCGCTGGTCGTAGCCGGCTGCGGAGGCTCCGGCGACGGCGCGGTGGGCGCCGGTGGCGGCGCGATGCTCGGCGACGCCTCGACGGTGGCCACCAGGTGCACCGAGGCGCGGCCCGAGGACCTGCGGGTCGAGGTCGTGCGCACGATTGAGCGGGAGAGCGACTCCTACACGCAGGGGCTGGTGGTCGTCGACGGCAGGCTCTTCGAGAGCGGTGGTCGCTACGGCGAGTCCACGCTGCGCGAGCTCGACCTCGACACCGGCGAGGAGCTGCGTCGGGTGGATCTCGACCCGGACCTGTTCGCCGAGGGTCTCGGTGTCGCGCCGGACGGATCGCTCGTGCAGCTGACCTGGAAGGAGGGGACCGCGCTGGTGTGGGACCCCGACACCTTCGAGGTCGTTCGCGAGATGAGCTACGACGGCGAGGGGTGGGGGCTGACCGCCCTGGGCGACGGGACCCTGATCATGTCCGACGGTTCGGACTCGCTGGTCGAGCGCGACCCGGATGACTTCAGCGCCGGCCTCGAGATGAAGGTCCGGCGGGTCGGTGGTGACGCCGACCGCCTGAACGAGCTCGACTTCGACGGTGAGTCGGTGTGGGCGAACCGCTACCAGAGCGACGAGCTGCTGCGGATCGACCCCAACTGCTGGACCGTCGACGGCGTGGTCGACCTCTCGGCGCTGCGACGTCAGGCCGACGCGGTCGACGACGACCCCGACGAGCGCTTCGACGTGACCAACGGGGTCGCCCACATCCCCGGGACCGACCGCTACCTGGTGACGGGCAAGTGGTGGCCGGTCATCTACGAGGTGCGCTTCGTGCCGACCTGACCCTCCCTCTGAGCTGAGCCTTCCCCTGGTGAGCGGAGCGTCGCTAGTGTGGCTGTGACAGCTGTCATTCTGTGCGATCCGGGGGGACGTGCCGCAGCTCGGAGGACGTCATGGTGCAGCCGGCCGCAGGTGCGATGTGGGGTGCGGAGTCGCGGAGCTGGGAGTACGGCAGCCGCTGGTTCAACCTCGTCGGCGGGCCACGAGCGGCGATCATGCAGACCTGCGACCCGAAGGTCGCGGCGGGTGTCGCGCAGTACAGCTCCTACCGCACCGACCCCTTCGGTCGGCTCGAGCGGACCATGGATGCCATGTTGGCGATCAGCTACGGCACACCCGAGCGTCGCGAGCAGGTGCTGTCCGACCTGCGTGAGATGCACCGCCAGGTCCGGGGCCGCACTGGTGGGGGAGCGGCGTACTCGGCGCTCGACCCCGCGCTGATGTTCTGGGTGCTCGCCACGTTGACCGACACCGTGATGGAGGTCGACCGCCGCTACATCCGTCGCATGCGCCGAGCGGACCGTGAGCGCTACTACGACGAGAGCCGGCAGCTCGCCGACGCGTTCGGCATCCCGGAGCGGTTCGTGCCCGAGGACCTGGCCGAGTTCCGCACCTACATGGCCGACACGCTGCGCTCGCTGCGACCCGACGACGACTCCCGTGAGATCGCCCGGTCGCTGATGCAGCCCGGCTTGAAGTGGGTGCCCGACCTCGCGTTCGTGCCGCTCGAATGGGTCACCACCGAGCTGCTGCCGACGCCGCTGCGGCGCCGACTCTGGATCGAGGACCTCAACCCCGCCCAGCTCGCCGCCGTGCGCAGCGCGCAGCTCATGTCGCGACAGACCCTGCCCCGCGTGCCCGGCGGCCTGTCGCCGAGCCCCTTCATGGCCCGAGCGATCTGACGAGCTTGCTGCTGTCGAGCTCCCGAGCACGCGGGGCGCACAGAATGACGAAGTGAGAGGTAGAGCGGGGTATTGGATGCCCACGGCCGACGGAGGCATTGCACTCTGTCCGAGCGTGCCCAGCCGCCTGCATCGCAGGTCTTCTGACGTCGATCATCGCCTGACAAACGGTGGCGAACAGCCACGCAGCTAGGTGAGACCCTCCCAAGGGACGGGTGTGAGGGGGAGAGATGACGGACACTGCATTGGACGGGGCGGATTCGGCCAGTCCGATCCAAGCCGCCGAGCAAGCCGCTGGGCCGGTACCCGCGGCAGGCGGGTCGGACACGCACTTGGTCCTCGCGAAGGAGATGGGTTACGGGTGGATGGTGCTCCTGCTCGCGTTGTGGACGGTCACCTGCTTCATGGGGAGCGCATCGATCCACACGACTCGGGAGGCCTTCCTCACAACCAGCGATGGCGTGGGAATCGAGCGCTGCTACGTGAACGACGCCGAGGCCGACCCGGAGGACTGGTGCGAGGCCCTCACCGGGCGGAACATCGGCCCTCTCAGCGCCGATGAGATTGAGTCCACCTCGGGCGGCGTGATCTTCGACGCCGAGACCATTGGGCGAATGGCGGGCGAGACAGTGATCCGGCCGGACATGTGGTTGGGGGTGGGCCTGGGTGCGATGGCCATCATCAGCATCTGGGTGTTTGCCCGCGCCACCGGAACGTTCCGGGCCGGAATTGCGGCCGGCGTCGTCGTTGTCTTTCTCGGACTTCTTCTTCTGCCCTCAACCGTCACCTTCGGTGTCCCCAATGACCTACGAAGCGAGCTGATCTGGGCGTGGGGTCTGGTGATCGGCTTCTACTTCACGACCGAGGCAGTGATACAAGGCCTTCGGATCCGCGCCAGCGGTGACGCCTCGGTCGCTGGCGATCTGGTAGCGCCATCAGCGCCTGCCAGTGAGGGGTCATCCTGACCTCAGGCGGAGGGTTGCCGCCGAGGCGTGGAAGGTGCAACAGCTGCCGACTGTTGTCTGCCGCAGAAGGGTGCGGTGCCCGACCGGTCCGCTGACAGAGCGCTACCAGGCTGGTGCCCGGCGTGAGTCTGCGGCCCGCGGGCGGCCGATGAGTGCCCGTCGATCAGATGTGGGGGAGTGGACGGCCCGGTCGAAGCTTCGCCGGGCCTGGTCGAAGTGCAGCCCGGTATCGACTGTCGCCCTGCGGGCGCCACCGCCCCGAGTCGGACACCTCCCGGTGGTCGATCTGCGCCTCGGCCGTGCAAGGCCCTGGGACAGACGCTGGTCACGAAGCGGGATGCCACCGGATGGTTGCCGCTTGGCTCATCCCGTTCCTCGGTGTGAGGAGTCGCGGGAGAACGGCGAAGGCCCGAATCCCTTGCAGTTGCTGGGATCCGGGCCTTCGTGGTGTGCGCCCCCTGGGACTTGAACCCAGAACCTGCGGATTAAGAGTCCGATGCTCTGCCAATTGAGCTAGAGGCGCTCGACGGCCATGCGGCCGGCGTGGAGATGACACTGTAGCGACCCGGCGGCGGCGACAGAAAACCGCCGCCCACCGCCGGGTCCTCGGGGTGACCGAGGGGATTCGAACCCCCGACTTCCAGGATCACAACCTGGCGCTCTAACCAACTGAGCTACGGCCACCATGACGAGACGGGTCAGCATAGACGAGCCGTCCGTCGCGCCGGAATCCGTTACCCGGCGGTCGGCTCCAGCGGCGTCGCGGCGCTGATGGCGTCGGTCATGCGGTCCACCAGCTCGGCGAAGCTGCCGTAGCCGAACGCGAAGCTGAGCTGCCACGGCACGACCTGGTCGGCCTCGAACGCAGGGACCCGCTGCACGTTCGCGGGCACCATCGTCTCCATCCAGTCGCGACCGCCGAAGCGGGCGTCGGCCAGGATCAGGTCTGCGTGGTAGCGGTTGACCTCCTCCCAGCTGAGGGTCTGCCAGAACTCCTCGTCGGTGTCGGGTTCGACCAGCTCGACGCCGGCCCCGCCGAAGAACTCGAGGTCCGGGTAGGCGGCGGGCACCGCGATGTACATCTCGTTGGCCGAGCCGGAGGTGGCGAGCACCTTGATGCCCGGGTTCGCCTCGACGGCCTCGGAGAGCCGCTGACGAGCCGCCTCGAGCGTCGCTTCGGCCTCGCCGCGCGCCTCGACGGCGGACTCACCGGCGATGGACTCGGCGAGCTCGGCGAAACGGGCGAGGGGTTCCTCGACCGGGCGGGCGTCGACGCGCAGGCCGAGCACGGGTGCGATCTGCTGGGCCTTGTCGAGCACCTCGGGGGCGATGCCGAAGTACTGACCCTCGCCCCAGCTGTCGGAGATGATCACGTCGGGGCGCAGGCCGGCGAGCTGCTCGATGTTCACCTCGCCGGCGTCGTTGGCGAGCGCCACGACCGACTCGGGGTCGACACCGCCGAGCGCCGGATCCGCGGTGCCGTCGAGCCGCTTGCCCGAACCGAGGATGCCGGCAACCTCGATGCCGTACTCGTACAGGGCGCCGGCGGCGGCCGGGCTGGCGACGATCGTCGCGGGCGGACCGTCGAGCTCGACGGTGGTGCCGTGGTCGTCGGTGAAGGACCAGGATTCGGTGGTCTCGCCGGAACCGGCGGTGGTCGTGGGTGACTCGGCACCGTCGCTGCCGCCGCACGCGGCGAGCAGGAGGGCGGCCACGGCGGCGAGGACGGCGAGTCGGAGGGGAGGGGGAGTTCGCATCCGGACACTCTGCCCGTGTGACCCCGTGAAGGCGCAAACGGTACCGTGGCGCCCCTGCCCCCGTAGCTCAGCTGGATAGAGCACCGGACTTCTAATCCGATGGTCGCAGGTTCGAATCCTGCCGGGGGCGCAGATCGGGTCCGGGGCGGCCGAGCTCAGCTGGTAGGGCACCGGACTTCTCATCCGATGGTCGCAGGTTCGAATCCTGCCGGGGGCGCAGACCGGGTCTGCCGGTACCATCGTTGCGATGGAAGGTGGGGCGGGGGATCGTCAGGGGCTCGCGGATCGAGATCCGCGCGAGCTGTGCCCGCTCGACCTCTCAGACCTGACTCCAGGTCCGTTCCGCTACCTCCCCGCAGCCTGGGCCGTGGCGTTTCCGATCGCCGGGGTCGTGTGGTGGAGCACGGGCACGGACGCGTTCATCATGTTGCCCGTGGTCTTCGCCGTCACCGGGGTCATCGCACTCTGGCGGGCGGTCCGGGTCGCCGACTCGGTCGGCGTGTTCCACCGCGCCGTCGACGAGGGCTGGCTGCAGGCCAACTGCACGCTCGGCAGTGGCATGTGGCAGTGGTCGGGCAAGGCCGCGGTGCTCACGATCGCCCACGGTCGCGTCATGATCGACGCCGAGAACCACGAGGAGTGGGCCGCGACCGAGGTCGAGCTCGGTCCGCCGCCCACGTTCTGGGGCACCGGTGGTGTGACGCTCGGGACGCCGTCGGGTCCCCGCCGGCTGGCGTTCGTCTCGCGGTCGGACGAGGCGCGCGGTTTCTCGCCGATCGTCGACCGCCAGGTGCACACCGCTGTGGGGCGCGCCCTCCGGTCGAACCGTCCACCGCCCCGGCAGTGACGGCAGGGCGAACCGGTCGCGTCAGGGCATGCGGATCAGCGAGGCGCGTTCGTCGGGGTTGAGCTCCGTGTCGACGATCGACTCGAGCGACTCGCGCAGCGCGGCGGCACGTCGCGAACCCAGCCGCTCGGCCAGGTCGTCCTCGAAGCTCGTATGGAAGCGGCGGGCGGTCTCGAGCACCGTGCGACCCCGGCGCGTCAGCTCGACGAGCGCGGCCCGGCCGTCGTCGGGGTCGGGTCGCCGCCGCACCAGCGTGCGGGTCTCCAAGTCGGCGACGATCTGCGACGCCGCCTGCTTCGAGACGTCGAGGCCGTGGGCCAGGTCGACGATGCGGCGCGGCCCCTCGGCGAGCGCTCTGAACACGTAGCCGTCGCTCGTCTTGAGCGGACCGAGTCCGTGCTCGGCGAGCTCACGGTGCAAGGCACGCACGAAGGCCTGATAGGCGAGCAGCAGCAGGATGCCGAGATCGGCGTGGTCGCCGGCGGCAGGGGAGGTCTCGTCCATGTCGACCAGCGTAGGTCGATATGGACAAGCATGGTTGACCATTGGGCGACACCCTCACATACTGGACAAGCAGCCTTGTCCAACTGGAGGTCTCGTCATGCCGCTCATCCGCTCGGAGGACGCCCCGTCGTTCACCCTCGACTCGCTCACGGTCACCGGTCTGGCCTCGCCGTCGCGGCACGCCCTCGAGACGTGCGTCTGGCG
>JAEWED010000020.1 GCA_023389745.1 Actinomycetes bacterium | reverse complement strand
GTAGCCGGCGCCGGCGACCCCGGGCCAGTCCCAGCCGTTGGGGTGAGGGGTCCCGCCGGTCGCGGTGAACGCGGACAGCTGATACGACGACGGGCGTGCGGCGATGCGGCCCTCGACCCTCGCGCCGGCGCCGCCGTTCGCCCCGTTCTTCTCGGTGCCCTTGTTCCCGCCGCCGCCTCCGCCGCCGGCGACGTCGAAGAACACGTCGCGCTTGCGCGGGATGGTCACGGTCCTGGTCGTCGGGTCGCACACGATCGCCGACCACCCCTGTGCAGCACCGACGGGGCTGGTGAAGCTGTCGATGACCCACGACGAGGCGACCGCCGCTCCGGTGCCGAGCCCCAAGCGCTTCAGCGCACGGCGACGGTCGACGAGGGCTGGATCGTCGCGTTCTTCCTCCGGCTCAGCCACTCACCTCTCCCGATCTTCCGGGATCCCGACGGTCATCTCGGCGCGACCGGGCAACGGTAATCCGGCGGCGATTTCTGCAGCAACCGACAGCCTGAGGGCCACACCTGCGAGCGGCGCTCCCCGCGAGGCGCCCGATCTCACCGATGGAGCGACTCGCCTCGACGATGCCGTCGTCCTCACTCGCCGACGGCGACGGAGCGCCGCACGTCGCTGCGCACGTCCACCCGGACCGAGCGGCGTGCGTCGCGGTCGGCAGCGACCTCGGGGCTCATCGCGGGCACGTCGACCCAACTGATCAGCGGATGCTCCGACACCGAGGCGAGCTCGTCGGGGGCGAAGAGCACCTCGTGCAGCTTCTCGCCGGCGCGCAGGCCCGTGTAGACGATCTCGACGCGCTTGCCCGACTCCTTGACCAGCCGTCGAGCCAGGTCCGCGATCCGCACCGGTTCACCCATGTCGAGCACGAGCACCTTGCCGTCGTGGCTGTCGAGCGCGCCGGCCTGGATCACGAGCTCGCAGGCCTCGGGGATCGTCATGAAGTAGCGGGTGACCTCGGGGTGGGTCACCGTGACCGGACCGCCGCGGGCGATCTGCTCACGGAACAGCGGCAGCACCGACCCCCGGCTGCCCAGCACGTTGCCGAACCGCACGCTGAGATAGGTCCCGTCCTGGGTCTTGCCGGCGTACGACGTGAGCTGCTCGGCGACACGCTTCGTGGTGCCGAGCACCGAGGTCGAGTCCGCCGCCTTGTCCGTCGAGATGTTCACGAACCGCTCGACGTCGAACTTGCCCGCCACGTCGAGCAGGTTCTGGGTGCCCCAGACGTTGGTCTTCCAGCCCTCCCCCTCGTGCATCTCGAGCAGCGGCAGGTGCTTGAGCGCCGCGGCGTGGAACACGACCTCGGGTCGATGCTCGTCGAACACCTCGGCCATGCGCTCGAGATCGCGGATGCAGGCCACGACCAGGTCGCGGCTGTCGAGCAGCCCGCGGCCCTCGATGGAGAGCTGCACCGCCTGGAGCGCCGACTCGTCCCGGTCGAGCATGACCAGCGACGCGGGTGCGAAGCGGTGGATCTGCCGGCAGAGCTCGGAGCCGATCGATCCGCCGGCACCGGTCACCAGGACTCGCCGACCGGTGAGGTACCCGGCGACGGAGTCGATGTCGAGGCTGAGCTCGCGCCGTCCCAGCAGATCCGCCTCGGTCAGCGGACGGATGTCGGCGACCGTCACCCCGACGCCGAACAGCTCGGCGACCGGCGGAAGGATCAGCACGTCGAGCCCGAGGGCGTCGGCCCTCGCCGCCAGGTCGCGGATCGTCTCGCCGTCGGCCGAGGGGATCGCGATGACCAGGGTCGACGCCCCCGTGCGCTCGACCACAGGGGCGAGCTGCGTGCGGTCGCCCACGACCGCGACGCCCTTGACCCGCAGCTTCTTGAGCGTGGGGTTGTCGTCGAGGATGGCGACCGGGTTGAACGGGCCGGCCTTCTGCATCGCGGTGACGATCTGCAGGCCGCCCTCTCCGGCGCCCATCACGATGATCGGTTCACGGCCGTCGTTCTTCGCCCGCGTCCAACGCTCCAGGAGCATCCTCCACACCAGTCGGCCGGCACACATGACCGCCAGCGCGAGGAAGGCCGAGATGATCGTCGCGCTCACCGGCACGGCATGGTCGAGCAGGGGCGACACGTCGAGCAGCGTGATCAGCACACCGACGCCGACGGTGACCCGGAGCGACGCGGCCACCTCGTCGAAGGTGCCGTAGCGCCAGCGGTGCACGTACAGCCCGGTGAGCGTCCCGATCACCACCTGCAGCACGGCGGCGATCGACGCCACCAGCGCCACTGCGCCGAGATCGACCGCTGCGATCTGCATCTCGTACCGGAGGAAGGTCGCGAGCCAGAGTCCGGCCGACCAGGCGGCGGCGTCGAACCCCGCCTGCACCACGTATCGATACCGCGGAAAATGTCGTGCCACGTACGCCTGCCCCAGGTCGGAGTCCGACGTCCGCCGTCCGACTCACGTAGCGAGTAGAACATTGTTCGGCGTACGGAACAAGGGGCAACTGACTTCGATTCAGTGGGTGATTTCACCCACGCGCCCGTCAGAACAGCTCGACGTCACCCAGTGTGAGCGCGAGGTCACCGATGGCAGGCACCGACGGACGGGTGACGGGCCGCCAGGTGAGCACCGGACCCAGCCGGGTCACCGGCACGAAGCCTGCGGTCATCGATCGGCCGCCGATCCGCCCTGCGGCGACGGTGCGGAGTGCGTAGTCGGCGCCGCTGCGCCGCAGGAGATGTCCCACCGCACGTCCGACGGGTGCGCCCGACGGGGCCAGCACCTCGCAGATGGTCAGCTCCGTCGCCCGTCCACGGGCCCGGACCCGGAAGATCACGATGCCGTCGCGGAGCCGATCCCCGAGCGGCAGGGCGCGGTACCCCAGCGGCCCGAAGGAGTAGCGCCAGCGCAGGTAGCCGGGATCCCGATCGGTCGCGATCCCCGGTGCCGCCACCGAGCTCGAGAGCAGGTCCTCGACCTCGGCGTCGCTGCCGAGGTCCGACGCCTGCATCCCCACCTCGACCCCGCTGCTCCACTTCTGCGCGGCGGCTCGTGCACCCGCCAACCTCGCCGCGCTGCGAGCGGATCGCACCCTGACGGCGACGGGCACCCGCCCCACCTGGGACCACCCCATCTTGAGGTAGCCCGGCCGACTCTGGTCGTTCGGCGTGTTGAAGACGACGCCGACGCCCTGGTCGGCCATCTCCTCGAGCGCACCGAGGGTGAGCCGGGTGAAGATCCCCTTGCCCTGCCAGTCGGGATGCGTCGCGGTGTCGACCGCCCGCACCGCATCGATCACCTCACCCGCGGGCGTGCGGAAGCGCCACCGCAGGAAGACCCGCAGCCCGGCGAGCGCACCGTCCTCGGCGACCGCGACCCACGCGGGCGACGGGCCGAACGGGTTCTCGTCGTGCTTCCAGGCGAAGAAGCCCTCGTTGGGATCGCCCGCCCTCCACCCCAGCGAGGCGCGACACAGCTCGATCACCGCGCCGCGGTCGGCCGCGGTCGCGGCTCGGATCGTGAGTCCGTCGGGTGCGGGTCCGCTCATGGCGGGCGAAGCTAGCGGCCGCGGGCGGCGTGGCTCATGGGTAGATCGTCGCCGTTGACTCCGCGTCGAACAACATTCAGACTCGTCCGGTCCGAGCTGTCGGGGCTGCACCGGACGAGATGGGGCGACGATGGGGCGAACAACACCGATGGGTCGAACAGCACAGCGCGCGGCTGTGATCGGCCAGGGCTACGTCGGACTGCCCGTCGCGGTGCGGGCCGCGCTCGCGGGCTACGACGTCGTCGGGTTCGAGGTCGATCCGGTGAAGGTCGAGGCCCTCAACGCCGGCCGGTCGCACGTCGAGGACATCACCGACGACCAGCTGCACGAGGTGCTGGCGACCGGGCGCTACCGAGCGACCGCTGCCGCGGACGACCTGGCCGGCTTCGACATCGCGGTGATCTCGGTGCCCACTCCGATGGGTGAGGGTGTGCCCGACCTGTCCTACATCGAGACCGCTGCGGCGACCCTCGCACCCCACGTGCGAGCCGGTTCGACGATCGTGCTCGAGTCGACCACCTACCCCGGCACCACCGAGGAGTTGGTCGCACCGATCCTGGAGCGCGGCTCGGGGCTGGTCACCGGCACGGACTTCCACCTGGGCTACAGCCCCGAGCGCATCGATCCCGGCAACTCGACCTGGCGGCTCGAGAACACCCCGAAGGTCGTCTCGGGTGTCGACGCCGCGTCCCTTGCCGCAGTGCAGGGCTTCTTCGACGACCTCGTCGACGTCACCGTCGCCGTCAGGGGCACCCGAGAGGCGGAGCTCACCAAGCTGCTCGAGAACACCTTCCGGCACGTGAACATCGCGTTGGTGAACGAGCTCGCCATGTTCGCCCGCGACCTCGGCATCGACGTGTGGGACGCGATCGACGCCGCCTCCACCAAGCCCTTCGGCTACATGCGCTTCACTCCGGGTCCGGGCGTCGGCGGACACTGCCTGCCGATCGATCCGTCGTATCTCTCCTGGCAGGTGGAGCGCTCGCTCGGCCAGACGTTCCGGTTCGTCGAGCTGGCGAACGATGTGAACCAGCACATGCCCGACTACGTGGTGCGTCGCACCCAGGCGCTGCTCAACGAGCACCGCTTGGCGGTCAACGGCTCGACGGTGCTGGTCTACGGCCTCGCCTACAAGGCGAACACCAGCGACGCGCGTGAGACACCCAGCCGCCCCTTGATCGCGAAGCTGCAGGCCCTCGGCGCGGAGATCCTGGTGGCCGACCCCCACGTCGCCGACGTGCAGTTCCCCGACGGGGCCAAGCGGGTCGCGGGGTCCGCGGACGACCTCGCGACCGCCGACATCGTGCTGTACCTGGTGGACCACCACGACTTCGACCGCGAGACCATCCAGTCGGCGGGGGTTCCGATCCTCGACTGCCGCCGAGCGCTGACCGGCGACACGGTCGAGCACCTGTGAGTCTGCGCTCCGCGGCGGGACCGGCGCTGCGCAGTGCCACGAAGGCGACCGCCGCAGCGGTCGACCTCGCCCGCCCGCCCGCTGCGGGGATCACGATCCTCATCTACCACCGCATCGGCTCCGGCGCCGGCGGTCAGATGGACATCACCTCGACCGAGTTCGACCTCCAGATCGACTGGCTGCGGTCGACCCAGCGGGTGCTGACGCTCGACCGGGCCCTCGAGGAGCTCCGCGGGACCGACCCTGTGGAACCGGGTGTCGTGGTCACCTTCGACGACGGCACGGCGGACTGGGTCGACCGAGCGCTGCCGGTGCTCGACCGACACGGGGTCCCCGCGACGTTCTACGTGGCGACCGACTTCGTCGAGCAGCGACGCGAGTTCCCCGGCGGCGGCACACCGATCTCGTGGGCAGGGCTCAAGGAGCTGGCCACCTCGCCGCTGGTGACGCTCGGGTCGCACACCCACCACCACGCCCTCATGGACCGCCTGCCGGTCCCCGACATCGCGGACGAGCTCGACCGGTCGATCCAGCTGCTCGGCGAACGCGTCGGCATCCAGGCCGAGCACTTCTGCTACCCCAAGGCCCTGCTCGGCTCGCCCCCGGCACAGGCGGCGGTCCGCGAACGTTTCCGGTCCGCGACGCTCGCCGGGACCCGGTCGAACGCAGCAGGCGCCGATCCGTACCGGCTGGCCCGTTCTCCGATCCAGGCGTCGGACGGCCAGCGGTGGTTCCGGCTCAAGGCCCGGGGCGGCCTCGGCACCGAGGACCGGCTGCGCGAGCGGCTCAACTCCCTGCGATACCGCGGGGCGAGCGAGTGAGCGCCCGCACCCGAGCCGGCTCCTCCGCCCCCGGCTCCTCCGCCCCCGGCTCCTCCGCCCCCGGCTGCTCCGCCCCCGGCGCCGCGGGTCGACCACCGGTGCTGGTGCACCTCACCACCGCGGACATCAGCCTGGAGCTGCTGCTCGGCCCGCAGCTCGACGCCTTCCGCGGGGCGGGCTACGACGTCGTCGGCGTGAGCGCTCCCGGGCCGTTCGTGGAGCGCGTCGAAGCACGGGGGGTCCGCCATGTCGCGCTGCGCAACGCCACTCGTGCGATGGCGCCGCACAAGGACCTGCTCGCGATCGAGGAGCTGCGCCGGCTGTTCCGCGACCTGCGCCCGACGATCGTGCACACGCACAACCCGAAGCCGGGTCTCTACGGCCGGCTCGCTGCGCGTGCGGCAGGTGTCCCGGTGGTCGTCAACACCGTGCACGGCCTGTACGCGATGCCCGAGGACGACTGGAAGAAGCGGGCGGTCGTGTACTCGCTCGAACGTCTCGCGTCGACCTGCTCCGATGCCGAGCTCGTCCAGAACCCCGAGGACGTCGTGACGTTGCGCGCAGTGCTGCGGGAGCCGGCGAGCAAGCTCGTGCTGCTCGGCAACGGCATCGACCTGACCCGCTTCGCTCCGCCGGGCACGGACGACCCGACACGCACCGCGGCGCGAGCGGCCCTCGGCGTCGAGCGGTCGACCGTGGTCGTCGGTGCGGTCGGCCGACTCGTGCGTGAGAAGGGGTACGTCGAGCTCTTCGACGCCTGGGACCGGCTGCGCGCCGCACACCCCGACGCGGTGCTGGTCGTGGTCGGCCCGACCGATGGCGACAAGTCCGACTCGTTGCCCGACGAGGTCGTCGCCCGTGCCGAGTCCACCGGGGTGCGCTTCCTCGGCATGCGCGACGACGTGCACGACCTGTATCGAGCGATGGACGTGTACGTGCTGGCCTCGCACCGTGAGGGCTTCCCACGCTCGGCGATGGAAGCCGCCGCCAGCGGTCTGCCGATCGTCGCGACCGACATCCGGGGCTGCCGCCAGGTCGTGGAACACGGCGTGACCGGGCTCCTGGTCGACGTCCGCTCCCCCACGGCGCTCGCCGACGCGCTCGATCAGCTGCTCGGCGACGCCACGGCGCGCTCGGCGATGGGCGCCGCGGCGGTGCTGCGCGCACGCCGCCACTTCGACCAGCGGCGCGTCATCGACACCACGCTCGACACCTATGCGCGGCTGCTGCGTGCACGCGGTCTCGACGTCCCCGCTCCCACCGAAGGAAACGAGAAGGCGACATGAAGGTCGTGGTCACCGGCGGTGCCGGGTTCATCGGAGCGAACCTGTGCAGGACGCTCGCCTCGCTCGGCGCGGTCGACGAGGTGGTCGCGTTCGACGACCTCTCGACGGGCTTCCGCTCCAACCTCGACGACGTCGACGCCGCCCTCGTCGAGGCCACCTTCCTGGACCGCGACGCGATCGACGCGGCCGTCGAGGGCGCCGCGGCCGTGGTGCACCTGGGTGCACGACCGTCGGTGCCGCGATCGGTCGCCGACCCCGTCGCCTCGCACGACGCCAACGCGACGGGCACCCTCAACGTGCTCGAAGCGGCCCGCGCCGCCGGTGGTGCCCAGGTGATCGTCGCGTCGTCGTCGTCGGTGTACGGCGCCAATCCCACGCTGCCCAAGCACGAGGACCTGGCGACCCGGCCGATGAGCCCGTACGCCGCCTCGAAGCTCGCGACCGAGTCCTACGCGCTGGCGTGGCAGCGCAGCTACGACATGCCCACCTTGGCGTTCCGGTTCTTCAACGTGTTCGGCCCGCTCCAGGCGGCCGGCCACGCCTACGCGGCGGTGGTGCCGGCCTTCGTCGCCGCCGCGCTTGCCGGCGAACCGCTGCAGGTGCACGGCGACGGCACCCAGTCACGAGACTTCACCTACGTCGACACCGTCTGCTCGGTGATCGCCGACGCGGTCGTCCGGCAGGTCTCGAGCCCTGACCCGGTGAACCTGGCGTTCGGCTCCCGCACCGACCTGCTCCAGGTCATCGAGCTGCTCGAGGAGCTGCTGGGGCACCCGGTCGCCGTCGAGCACACCGCGTCGCGCGTCGGTGACGTGCCGCACTCGCAGGCTGCGAACGACCGGCTGATGGAGCTGTTCCCCGACGTCGAGCCCGTCGACCTCCGCACGGGACTCGCCGCGACGATCGACTGGTTCCGGGCGACGTCGGGCAGCGCCCAGCGCTGAGTGGCGATGAGGCGCGCTCGCCCGGCCAGCGAGGACGGCCCGAGAGACGCCCCCGAGCGACGAGCGCCGCTCAGGGCCGGGACCGTGCGGAGCGCCGGTACGCTCGGCGCCGTGGGACCGGACCGCCCCTACCGGGGCAAGCGAATCGTCGACCTCGCCGTGCTCGTGCTGGTCGCGCTGCCGGCGTGCGCCGTCGGTCTCGTCTGTGCGCTCGCCGTGCGTCTCACCTCGCCGGGCCCGGTGTTCTTCCGACAGGAGCGCGTCGGCATGGGAGGCGTGCCGTTCCGGGTGTGGAAGTTCCGCACGATGGTGCACGGCGACAACCCGATGATGCCCGACCCGGACCGCATCACCCGAGTGGGCGCGGTGCTGCGACGCCTCTCGCTCGACGAGCTGCCGCAGCTCCTCAACGTCGCCGCCGGCGAGATGAGCATCGTCGGGCCCAGGCCGACGCTCGCCTACCAGGTCGAGCGCTACGACGAGCACCAGATGCGACGCCTCGCGGTGCGACCGGGGCTGACCGGTCTGGCGCAGGTCTCGGGTCGCAACTCGTTGCCGTGGTCCGAGCGCATCGATTTCGACGTGGAGTACGTCGCCACGCAGTCACCCTCGGTGGACCTTCGGCTCATCGGCCGCACGCTGTCGACGATCCTGACCGGTGACGGCGTCGAGGGCCACCCGACCGACGACCCGCTCGCCGTCGTCGACGACTCCGCTGCCGACGCGTCCGGCGGTGCACGGTGACCACCGACCTGGTGATCGTCGGCGCCGGCGGGCACGGGCGCGAGATCTTCGACACGATCACCGCCATCAACGCGGTCGAGCCGACCTGGAACGTGCTGGGGTTCGTCGACGACGATCCCGATCACCTGGACCGGCTCGACCGGCTCGGCATGTCGATCCTGGGCGACGTGTCATGGATCGAGCACTCGCTGCACGCCTGGGTGCTCGGCATCGGCAGCCCGTCGGTCCGGCGTGCGCTCGCGCTGCGACTCACGGCGTCGGGTTCGGGCCCGCGTCGCTTCGTGCACCCCGGCGCTCACGTCGGCAACGACGTCCGACTCGGCGACGGGGTGGTGGTCTTCGACCGGTCGACGATCACGACGAACGTCGAGATCGGCGCCCACACGCATCTCAACGTCGGATGCTCCGTGCAGCACGACAGCGTGATCGGTGACTTCGTCCAGCTGAGTCCGGGAGTGCTGGTCAACGGCGACTGCGTGATCGGATCCGACGCGTTCCTCGGCACCGGCGCCATCGTCACCCGGGGCTGCACCGTCGGCGCCGGTGCGCGGGTCGGCGCGGGCGCCGTCGTGCTCGACGACGTGCCACCCGGCGCCACCGTCGTCGGCGCGCCCGCCCGCCCGCCGTCGTGAGCCAGCCGAAGTGAGCCAGTCGTCGTGAGCCAGCCGTCGGACCCGTCGGTCTCGATCCTGTTCGTCTGCACCGCCAACAGGGTGCGCTCGCCGTTCGCCGAAGCGGTCGCCCGCCGGCTGATCACCGAGCTCGGCCTGCCCGTCCAGGTCGGCTCGGCGGGCTTCCTCGCCCCTGACCACCCTGCGGATCGAGACATGTCGCACGTCGCTCGGCGTCGTGGGTTCGACCTGAGCGGACACCGCAGCCGCCAGGTCGACCAGGACCTCCTGGATCGCAGCGACCTGATCGTGGCGATGACCGGGCAGCACGTGGTCGACCTGGTCGGCCTCGCGCCGGAGGCGGCGCGCCGGATGCTCACCCTTCGGGAGCTCGCCGCCGCGGTGGGCGCCGCTCCCCTCGACGCCTGGGCGCCCGCCGCAGTTCGACGCTGGGCCGACGCGCCGACCCGTCGTCCGATCCAGCAGTTGCTCGACGGCCGCCACGACACCGCCGACCCCATCGGACGCTCGATGCGCCACTACCGAGCAGCCGCCGACGAGATCGAACAGCTCACCGCCGTGGTGCTCACCCGCCCGCGATCCTGAGGCCGCACTGCCGGTCAGCCCCTCCGGAGGCCCCGTCGCTGGTCAGCTCCTCCGGAGGCCCCGTTGCTGGTCAGCTCCTCCGGAGGCTCCACTGCCGGTCAGCCCCTCCGGAGGCGACGGAGCCCGCGGGCGGGGCGATCGCTGCGGTCGCTGCGGCGACTCCGCCGACCCTCGTCCCGTTCGGCTCGTTCCACCAGCCACGGCGACAACCCCGGCATGACCGCCTGCACGCGCCGCAACGAGGTCAGGACGCTGCCGACCGCACCCCAGCGCTCGGAGGCCTCGAGCGCCTCGGCCATGTGGGCCTCGATCCGTGGTGCGCTCAGCACGACGTCGCGAAGGTCCTGGACCGTCGAGTGGTCGGTGTCCAGGTCGAGCTGCACGCAGGTCAGCACGAACCGGTGCTCCGGGTGCAGCGTCCGGCACCAGCGTCCACCGATGTGCACCGGCACGGAGCGGTCGTGGAACTCCTCGTGGTTGACCAGTGCGGCGAAGGGGCCGACCGCCAGGCGTGCTCGCAGTCGCACGGTGACCGGGACGTCGCCGGTCGACACCAGCTCGAGGACCGTCGGGGTGTCCGAGCCGTCCGACGGCCCGGCGTCGACCACGGTGTAGCCCGCGGCGGACAGCGCCTCGGCCAACACGGGCAGCGAGTCCGGCTGGACCAGCAGGTCGACCTGCTCGGCGTCGGTGAAGTCCTCGGGCAACGGCCCGTCGTGGGCGAGCACACCGCTGCCCAGGACGAGCGGCACGATGTCGTGGCGCTCGGCCACGTCGAGCACGTCGGACAACGTCGACTCCACGACGGCGACGACCTGTCGGGCCAGTGCGTGGCGATCGAGGATCGCTCCCTGCTCTGCCGGAGCGGGGACCACGGCCCCCCGTTCGACGGCCTGGGCGACGGCGCCGGGCACGTCGGCGCCGGGTTCGCTCGCCGCCGCCAGCGTCGCTCGTGCGGTGTCGCCGGACCACATCGTCGCGGCGACCGTGCCGGCCGGGCAGTTCGGCAGTCCGTAGGACTCGACACCCGGCACCGAGCGAGCGCTGCGACCGGTCGGGACCCGGATGCCCATGTCGGCCAGTCGGGTCAGCGCGGCGTGGTGCGACGGCTTCGCCGTGGTGACGAGCAGGTCCTCGAGGGCGTCGAGCTCCTCGGGGGTGACGACCACGGTCGTCCCGGAGGCGCCGTCGGTCAGCACGCCGCTCGTACCGAGTCGGGCGACGCGCAGCGAGCGCTTCGCACGTTGCACCGCGGCGGGCACCGGCTCGCCGGTGGAACCGACCTCGCTGCGGTCGACCTGGCCGTTGCCGTCGACGTCGAAGCGGTGCACGGTGCAGAGCCGGGCAGGCCGGGGCGGCGACGACGCCGACACTGCGGTGGACACCGTCGCCGCCGTCGCTGCGGGCTCGGAGCGGGCGACCCTCGTACATGTCGCCGCGCTGATCGCATGGGTGATCACGTCGAGGGCGGCCGGACCCAACCGGTCCGCGTCGAGCGCGGCACCGAGCAGGGCGACCACGGCGTCGGCGAGGTCCCGATCGCCCGTCGCCGCGGTCTCGCCGGCACCGCCGAGCACCACGACGTGATCGATCCGGGTGACGGGCACGACCGGAGCCGCCGTCGAGGCGCGCACCGGCGGGTGTGTGGAGGTCGACGGCGGCGAGGGGTGGCCGAACACGGTGCGCGACCCGGGCAGCAGGCTGAGCAGACCGGTCGTCACGAAGTCGGCGCCGAGCTCGAGCAGCTCCGCGACGACGAGGGTCAGGTCGTCGGTACCGTCGCTGCCCTCGGCCGGCGCCGACACCAGGACCACTCCCCGACCGTCGAGCTCGACGCAGGCGACCGCCAGGTGCAGCCGCATCGGGTCGGTGTCGACCGCCAGCCGGTCGAGCCGGTCGACCAGTGCCCGGGCGAGGTGCTCGTCGTCGCCGTCGATCGTGGCGCCGCCCCCGGCGCCGTCGAGGCTCCATCGATCGCCGTCGAGGGCGACGCTCAGGCGCAGGGTCGGGGCGTCACCGAGCAGCTCGAGACGCTCGTCGGTCAGGTCCGACAGCACCTCGACGACCCCGGCCGGGGCCACGCCACGGAGCTCGACCAGCGCGTTCGGCAGTCGGAGGGTCGCCTGCAGCGCACCGTGGGTGACCGCGGCGTCAGCGGCTTCGCCGACGACGTGGTTCTCCCACTCGTCACCGGGCTCCATCGCGAGCACATCGTCGAACTCACCCATGAGTCGTCACCGGGACACCAGGCTAACCGGCGGATCTCCGTTCGCAACCGGGGAGGCCCGGCCGACCGACCCTCAGGAGCGCTGACGGCGCGACCGGAGCAGCAGCAGTCCGCCCGCGGCGATCAGCGCCACGGCGACGACGACCGGCAGCCGAGCGCCGGCCCCGGTGAACGCGAGACCGGCCGCACCGGACCGGCCTCCGGCGTCTCCACGCGAGACGCTGTCCCCGAGCACGACGGCCTCGGCAGGCAGCTCGGCAACGACCGAGTCACCTGCGACCACGGGCGGTTCCGTGGACGGCGGGGTCGAGGTCTCGCCGTCGACGTCGATCGTGACGCCGGCGATCGTCTCGCCGTCGCAGTCCACCGCGTGCGCGGCGACGTCGTACTCGCCAGGCTCGGCGGTCGGCGGAACGGCGAGCGGGGTGGTCCACGACCCGTCCGGTTGGACCAGCACGGTGTCGGAGAGTGCGGTGACGGTGCCCGGGCCACTGCCCGCGGGGCGCAGGACCGCCTGGATCAGGGTGCCCGGAGTGCCGCTGCCCGACACGGTGAGCACGTCGCCAGGTGCGGCGACGAGCGGCGACACGGTGACGGCCGAGGGCGTGTAGCGGTCGCAGTCGTTCGCGATGGTCGTGGTGGTGCTCGACGTCGTCGTCGTGCTGGTGGTGGTCGTCGGGGTCGGGCCGCACCCCCACCACTGCTGCGAGGTGTTCAGGTCGAACGGGAACAGCAGCGGTCCGTGCCACGGCCCGGTCGGCGAGATGGTGGCGGGAGTGGCCCCGGTGACGACGTCGAACTGCACGGCGTCGCAGGTCTTGGAGAACACGATCTCGGTGACGCCCGGCTGCTGCAGGCTGAAACCACGGGACTCGACGAACTGCTGGGGCCAGGCGACGCCGTTGCCCGGCATGGAGTAGATGACCGCGACGGCGTCGAGGCGGCTGCACAGCGGCGCGGTCACCTCGATGCGGAGGCGGAAGGTCCGGGCGTCACCGCCGACGGAGTGACGGATCGAGAAGAACGCCGGCATGCAGATGCCGCCGGTGCCCGAGGGCGTGAAGTCGACCGAGATGTTGCCGGGCGGATCTGACTGTTGCGAAGCAGCCGGAGCAGCGCCGGCGAACGCGGTGCCCGCTGCGACCGAGACGACGAGGACCAGCGCCGCGACGAGCGCGACGATGCCCGCCGTCCTCGCGCGTCCGCCGTCGGTCATGCCCCACTCCTCTGCACCAGCTCTCGAATACTTGTCGGCAGGCGCACCCACGTCCAGTAGGCAATTGCCCCGCCCGCCGGGTGACGACGAGCCCGAGCGTGCCGAGAGCGCTGGGATCAGGGGGCGAAGGCGACCAGCTGGGCGACGGCGTCGTTCGCGACCTGGGTGATCGGGCCGGGCACGATGCCGAGCCAGAGCGTCCCGATGACCGCGATGCCGAGCGCCAGGCCTGCCCCGACGGGCACGGTGATCTTCGGGCCGGCCAGCTCGGCGAGCTCGCCGCCGTAGGTGTTCCCGTCGAAGTACATCGCCACGACGATGCGCAGGTACAGGAACGCGGCGACCACTGCCGACACCATGGCGATCACGCCGAGCACGTACTGGCCCTCGGCGACGACCGAGTTGATCACGTAGAACTTCGCCAGGAAGCCACCGGTGAAGGGCACGCCGGCCTGGGCGAGCAGGAACACCGTGAACAGCAGGGCGATGCCGGGACGGGTGCGGGCCAGGCCCTTGTAGTCGTCGAGCGTGTGCAGGCCGTCGCCGCCGCGTCCCACGATCGCCACGATGCCGAAGCTGCCGGCCACCATGAACGTGTAGGCCGCCAGGTAGAACAGCGCCGCCGACGTGCCCTGGTCGGAGGCGGCCTCGACCGCCACCAGGATGAAGCCGGCGTGGCTGATCGACGAGTAGGCGAGCATCCGCTTGACGTTGGTCTGCACGATGGCGAGCACGCTGCCGAGCACCAGGCTCAGCACGGCGAGGGCGTAGACCATCGGCCTCCAGTCGTCGCCGTAGGTCGGGCCGAAGGTGACGACGAAGACCCGGAGCAGACCGGCGAAGCCGGCGACCTTCACGCCCGAGGCCATGAACGCCGTGATCGGCGACGGCGACCCCTGGTACACGTCGGGCACCCACGAGTGGAACGGCACCGCGCCGACCTTGAAGCCGAACCCGACGAGCATGAACGCGAGACCCGCCAGCAGCAGGCCGTTCTGGGTCAGGACGGTCTCGGACAGGAACGCCTGGATGTGCACCAGGTTCGTCGAGCCGGTCGCGCCGTAGGTCAGGGCGATGCCGTAGAGCAGGAAGGCCGAGGCGAACGCGCCGAGCACGAAGTACTTCATGCCCGCCTCCTGCGACGACACCCGCTTGGAGTGCATCGCTGCGAGCACGTACACGGCGACCGAGAGGATCTCGAGGCCGACGAACAGCACGATGAGGTCGTTGGCCGAGGCCATGGTCACGCCGCCCGAGGCCGACAGGAGCAGCAGCACGTACCACTCGGGACCGACCAGGCCCTCACGCTGCAGGTAGCCGTCGAGCAGCAGCGCGCCGAGGATCACCGAGATGCCGATGACCACCGTGACGAACAGCGAGAAGCCGTCGAGCCCGACCGCGCCGGCCATGACCGACGACGGGCCCTCGTCCTGCACGCGGTTCCACAGCGGCACGACCATCGCGATCGACAGCGCCGCGGTGAGCACGGTCCAGCCCGTGTAGAACCACGCGGGAGTGCGGCCACGCAGCAGCGAGACCACCGTCAGCAGCAGCACGCCGCCGACCATGAGGACCAGGTTCGGAGCGATGGCCGACCAGACGATCTCCGGGGTCACCGGAGCGGCGGCGGTGTCGACGAGCGTCGTCAACGGGGTGTCGTCCTGCAGCAGCGACGCGATCATCGTCCTTCTCCCTCGGAGGCGCCGTCAGCGGCAGCACCGTGCTCGGCGCCCTCACCGTCGTGGGAGCCGCCGGACTCCGACGAGCTGTCCTCGGCCTCGTCCTCGCCGTGGGAGTCGCCCTCGGCGCTGGCCGGGCCGATGAACTCGACGACGGCAGGCGTGAAGTCGTCGACGTGGCGGTCGACGTGCTCGATGAGCCGCTCGACCGAGGGTTCGATCCGGTCGAGCATGGGCGCCGGGTACACGCCGAGGAAGACGATCAGACCGAGCAGCGGTGCGATCACCAGCCCCTCGGTGAGACGCATCTCACGGAAGCCCTTGTTCTCGTCGATGAGCGGCCCGTGGAAGACACGCTGGTACGCCCAGAGCAGGTAGAGCGCAGAGAGGATCACACCGGTCACCGCGACGACGGCCCACCAGCGGGCGCCGGCGAACGCGCCGAGCAGTGCGAGGAACTCGCCGGGGAAGCCGTTGAGGCCCGGCAGGCCGACGCTGGCGAGCATGACGAGGGTGAACACGCCGGCGAAGACGGGTGCGGCCTTCTGCAGACCGGACAGCTCGGAGATCATTCGGGTGTGCCGGCGCTCGTAGATCCAGCCGACCAGGAGGAACAACGCGCCGGTCGTGATGCCGTGGTTGACCATGATCAGGATGCCGCCCTCGAGGCCCTGCACCGTGATCGAGAAGATGCCGAGCACGATGAAGCCGAGGTGCGCGATCGACGAGTAGGCGACGAGCCGCTTGAGGTCCTTCTGCATGGTGGCGCAGATGGCGCCGTAGGTGATGCCGATGACGCCGAGGGTCATCATCACCGGCGCGGCCCACTTGGACGCCTCCGGGAACATGTAGAGCCCGAAGCGCACGAAGCCGTAGGTGCCGAGCTTCAGCATGACCGCGGCCAGGATCACCGAACCCGCCGTCGGGGCCTCGGTGTGGGCGTCGGGCAGCCAGGTGTGCAGCGGGAACAGCGGCACCTTCACCGCGAAGGCGATCGCGAAGGCGCAGAAGATCCAGCGACCGGCTTCGACCGAGATGGCCTGGTTCTGCGCGATCTCGACGATGTCGAAGGTCAGCGGACCGCCAACGGCCTTCTGGTTCAGCACCGCCAGCGCCACGAGCCCGACCAGCATGAACGCCGAGCCGAACATCGTGTAGAGGAAGAACTTCGTCGCCGCGTACGTGCGGTTGCCGTGACCCCAGAGCCCGATGAGGAAGTACATCGGGACCAGCACGATCTCGAAGAAGGCGAAGAACAGGACCAGGTCGAGCGAGGTGAACACGCCCATCGAGCCGGCCATCAGGACCAGCAGCCAGCCGTAGTACGCCTTCTGGTTGTCGGTGATCTTCGCCCCGAGCATCGCGATCGGGAAGATCACGCCGGTGAGCACCACCAGGAACAGCGAGATGCCGTCGACGCCGAAGTGCAGCGAGATGCCGAGGTCCGAGATCCATGACCGGTCGGTCACGAACTGGTAGCCGGCCTCGTGGCTGTCGAACGCGGTCAGCAGGTACACCGACATCGCGCCGGTGATCGTCGCCGCCACCAATCCGACCCAGCGGAACAGGTCGGCCCGTCGGGCGGGCATGAGGAAGATCGCGAGCGCACCGAGCAGCGGTGCGACGATCAGCGCCGGCAGGATCGGGAAGGTGACCTCATGGCCCCCGCCGGCTGCGAGCACGGGCTGGCTCAGGAGGGAGGCGTTCAACGCGGAGCCGATCACAGGTTCATCCTCGTGACGATGAAGGCGAGCAACGCAGCCGCGCCGATGCTGATACCGACGGCGTAGCTCCGGACGAAGCCGGTCTGGAGGCCGCGGAGCTTCTGGCCGAGACCGGCGGTGCCGGCGGCGACGCCGTTGACCGCGCCGTCGACGACGGTCGCGTCGACGTCCGCGATGCCCTGGAACCCGGCCTCACCCGGTCCACCGATGACCTTGGCGTAGGTCTCGTCGATGTACCAGGCGTGGGCCAGCACGGGCTTCTCGATCTTCGACGCCTCGACCTTGCGCCGCTGGTAGACGGTGTAGCCGAGGAAGATGCCGACCACCGCGGTGGTGATCGCACCCGAGGCCAGGCCCCAGAGCACCGGAGCGGACGGGAGGTGGTGCTCGTAGACGATCACCGGGTGCAGCCAGTGCTCGAGGACCTTGAACTTGTTCGAGAACGGCAGGTTCATCAACCCGGCGATGGCCGAGAGCCCGGCGAGCACGACCAGCGGAGCGAGCATCGTCCAGGGCGACTCGTGCGGCGTGTAGTCGGGCGTGAGGCCATGGTGATCGTCGTGGGGGTGATCGTCGTGGTCGTCGCCGTGATCGGCCGCGGCGACGGCAGCGACGGCGGGAGCGTCCTCGACGTCCGCGTCCTCGGCCGCCTCGAGCGCCGGGTCGGCCTCGGTCTCACGCCAGCGCTCGCTGTCGCCGAAGAAGACCATGATCAGCTGGCGCGTCATGTAGAAGGCGGTCAGCGCGGCGACGACCAGGCCGAGGCCCCACAGGACCGGGCCGGCCGGCCCCGAGTTGAACGACCCGGCGAGGATCTCGTCCTTCGACCAGAAGCCCGACATGGGCGGCACACCGGCGATGGCGAGCCAGCCGATGAAGAAGGTGGCGAAGGTGATCGGCAGGTACTTGCGCAGGTTGCCGTACTTCCGCATGTCCTGCTCGTGGGCCATCGAGTGGATGACCGCACCGGCGCCGAGGAAGAGCAGCGCCTTGAAGAACGCGTGGGTGACCATGTGGAAGATGCCCGCCACGTAGGTCTGGGTGCCGATCGCCAGGAACATCAGGCCGAGCTGCGAGACCGTCGAGTACGCGAGCACCTTCTTGATGTCGTTCTGGGCGACCGCAGCGGTCGCCGCGACGAGCGCGGTGATCACACCGACCCAGGCGATCACGTCGTTGGCCCACCCGGCGTGCGCCATGATCGGGTTCAGGCGGGTGATCAGGTAGATGCCGGCGGTGACCATGGTCGCGGCGTGGATCAGCGCGGACACCGGCGTGGGGCCGGCCATGGCGTCGGGCAGCCAGACGAACAGCGGCATCTGCGCCGACTTGCCGACGGCGCCGAGGAAGAACAGCAGCGCGATGGCCGTGGCGGTGCCCGCGGCGATCAGCGGAGCGGCCTCGCGGATCTCGGTGTAGTTCACCGAGCCGACGGTCACCCACACCAGGAAGGTGCCGAGCATGAAGCCGAAGTCGCCGATGCGGTTGGTGACGAAGGCCTTCTTGCCGGCGCTCGCGTTGGCGGGATCGGTGTGCCAGAACGAGATGAGCAGGTAGGAGCACGCTCCCACGCCCTCCCAGCCGAGGAAGGTGAGCAGCAGGTTGTCGCCGAGCACCAGCAGCAGCATCGAGGCGATGAACAGGTTCAGGTAGACGAAGAACTTGGAGAACTTCTCGTCGCCCTTCATGTACCCGACCGAGTACAGGTGGATCAGCGCACCGATGCCCGTGATGAACAGGCACATCAGGATGCTGAGCGGATCGACGAGGAACCCGATGGAGACCTCGAAGGAGCCCGATGGGATCCACGTGAACAGCGTCTGCTCGAACACCCGGTGGTGTTCGTCCTGGGAGCGCAGGTCGAGGAACACGACCAGGGTCACCAGGAAGCTGGCGCCGACGATCGCGGTGGCGAACCAACCGGCACCGGGGTCGCCGAGTCGGCGGCCGAGCAGCACCAGCGCGAGGAAGCCGAAGAGCGGCAGCGCGGGAACGAGCCAGATCAGATCCATCCGGTCAGCCCCTCATCAACGAGATGTCGTCGGCGTCTGCGCCCTCGCGCCGACGCATGATCGCCACGATGATCCCGAGGCCGACCACGACCTCGGCGGCGGCGACCACCAGTACGAAGAAGACGATCGCCTGTCCGGCGACGTCGTCGAGCGCCCGTGAGAACGCCACGAAGGACAGGTTCACGGCGTTGAGCATGAGCTCGACGCACATGAACATCACGAGCGGGTTCTTGCGGACCATGAGGCCCACCGCGCCGATCGTGAAGATCAGGGCGGCCAGGACCAGGTACCAGGTCTGGGTCAGTTCGAGCATCAGCCCTCACTCCCCTCGGCGTCGGCCTCGGGTGCGGCGTCGGTCGAGGCATCTCCGGCCCCGGCATCGGCTTCGACGGCGGCGACCCTGGCCGCCTGATGGGCGTCGCGCACGTCCTTGGCGGTCCCGTCGGGGAACTCGCCGAGGTCGATCGCTGCGCCGGCACGCCGGGCGAGCACCACGGCGCCGATGACGGCGATCGTGAGCAGGACGGCGGTGATCTCGAAGGCGAAGATGTAGTCGGTGAACAGCACTCGACCGAGGCGTTCGATGTCGGGGATCTCCGGGTCGAGCGGGGCCAGCACCGACGTGTCGCCGGTGACCTCGGCGGCGGTCGAGAACAGGGCGGTCAGCGTCAGGCCGAGGATCGCGATGCCGAGCACCGCGGCGACGGGCCGCTGGCCGAGCAGCGGTTCCTGTTCGATCGACTCCACCCTGTCGACGCCGAGCAGCATGATCACGAACAGGAACAGGATGACGATCGCACCCGCGTAGACGATCACCTGGATCGCCGCGAGGAAGTACGCCTCCTGGGCGATGAAGAGCACGGCGACACCGAAGAGCGTCGCGACGAGCGACAGGGCGTTGTGCACCGGGTTGCGGAACAGCACCACGCCCAGCGCACCGCCGAGGCAGATCGCGCCGGTGAGGAGGAACGTGAACATCTCGACCCTCATGGGCGGTCACCCTTCCTGCGTCCGAAGCGGCGGCGGCCCTGCGACTCGTCGGCCGGGGCCTCGGGAGCGTCGAAGAACCCGGCCGTGGACGCCTCGCCCTCGGACGGCGCCTCGTCATCGGCGGCCTTCTCGTCGGTCGCTGCGTCGTCGGCCGCGCCCTCGTCGGTCGCGGGGGCCTCAGTCGCGGGAGCTTCGGTCGTGTCGGCCTCGGTCTCGACGGCGTCGACGAGCAGCGGCTTCGCCTCGGCGGCGGTCAGCGACTCGGGCACGTCAGCCGCGGGCTCGGCGTCAGCGGGGACGCGCTCCTCGACCGCCTCGGGCACGTCGAGGAGGTCGGACGGCGCGACCGGAAGCTCCGGGTCGCCGTGACCGTGCTCATCGTGGCCGTGCTCATCGTGGCCGTGGTCGTCGTGGCCGTGGTCGTCGTGGCCGTGGTCGTCATGGCCGTGAGCGTGGTCGTCGTGGCCGTCGGCCGGCTCGTCGACGACGAGGTGCTCGGGCGGACGGACGCCGTAGCCGAGCTCGCCGGCCCAGGCGACGATGCCCACGAAGTCGGCGTCACCCGACGGCGCGGTCGCGCGCATCCAGCCGGAGCTGTCGGCGGCGGCGTCGAAGCCGCCCTCCCAGTTCTCCCAGGGCAGCTGCTGGGGACGACCGTCGTCGCCGACGAGCAGCTCGCTCTTGGTGTAGATCGCGTCCGAGCGGTTCGTGAACGCGAACTCGAACATCTTCGTCTCGGTGATCGCCTCGGTCGGGCACGCCTCGACGCAGAGGTCGCAGTGGATGCACCGCAGGTAGTTGATCTCGTAGACGAAGCCGAACCGCTCGCCGGGCGACGTCGGATCCTCGGGATCGTTGTCCTGGCCGCGCACGTAGATGCACTTCGCGGGGCAGACACCGGCGCAGAGCTCGCAGCCGATGCACTTCTCCATGCCGTCGTCGTACCGGTTGAGCACGTGACGGCCGTGGAAGCGCTCCGGCTTCGGGCGGGTCTGCTCCGGGTACTGCAGGGTGACCCTGCGGCCGGAGTCGGTGTTGACGCCGAACCACTTCTTGATCGTGACGCCGAATCCCTCGAGGTACCCCATCAGCGGGACTCTCCTGACGGTTCGAGCGCGAGCTCACGCTTCGCTGCGGAGGAGCGGATCGCCAGCTTGAGCAGTCCGGCACCGACCACCAGGCCGAGCACGGCGACGCCGACGACCACTGCCAGGTTCCAGTCCTGGTCGGCGCCGACGCGCACGCCGACGAGCAGCAGCAGCCAGCCCAGCGACAGCGGGATGAGCAGCTTCCAGCCCAGGTCCATGAGCTGGTCGTAGCGCAGGCGGGGCAGCGTGCCGCGCAGCAGGACGAACATGCACAGGAAGACCATGACCTTCAGGAAGAACCAGATGAAGGGAAGGAGGTAGTCCGACACCCACCCGGTGATCCCGAAGTCGGGGCCGGACGGGCCACCGAAGAACAGGGTGACGATGATCGCCGACATGGTGACGGTGTTGAGGAACTCCGCCAGGTAGAACATCGCGAACCGGAACGAGGAGTACTCGGTGTGGAAGCCGCCGACGAGCTCCTGCTCGGCCTCGACCAGGTCGAACGGCGGGCGGTTCAGCTCGGCGGTGCCGGCGATGGTGAAGATCACGAACGGCACCAGGCCGGTCATCCAGAGGTTCCACTGGAACCCGGCCTGCTCGGCGACGATCTGGTTCGTCGACAGCGAACCGGCGACGAGCAGCACCGCGGCGAGCGACAGGCCCAGCGCGGCCTCGTAGGAGACCATCTGGGCGGTGGCGCGCACCGAGCCGAGCAGCGGGTACTTCGAGCCCGACGACCAGCCGGCGAGCATGACGCCGTAGACCGCGATCGACGACATCGCCAGGAACAGCAGGATGCCCATCTGCGGGTCGGCGACCTGCATGTAGGTCTGCTCGCCGAGGATGGTGACGATGCCGTCCTTGCCGTCGTTGAAGTTGCCGGCGATCGGCACGATCGCGAACGTCACGAACGCGGGGACGAGCAACAGGAACGGCGCCAGGCGGAACACGAAGCGGTCCGCCTTCTCGGGCATGAGGTCCTCCTTGAGCAGGAGCTTCATGCCATCAGCGAGCGTCTGGAAGAGACCGAAGGGACCGGCACGGTTCGGGCCGATGCGGTTCTGCATGTCCGAGACGAGCTTGCGCTCGAACCAGACCATGAGGATGACCGAGAGCAGCAGCCCGACGAACCCGATGACGACCTTCAACAGGACGATGAGGATCTGGTCGAAGCCGATGCCACCCGACAGGAGCGGATCGCCGACCACACTGGAGAGCATCAACCGACCTCCACCCTGATGTCGCACACGACGTCGTCCGCCGAGACGAGCACGCCGGCGTCCGCACCGACGAGATTGTGATGCAGCATCGCGGAGCCCTTGGGGACGCCGCCGTCGACCACGGCCGGGACCGAGAGGCTGCCGTTGGACGAGCTGACCGTCACCCGGGTGCCGGTCTCGATGCCGAGCGGTGCGGCGTCGGCGGTGCCGAGGTGCAGTGCCGCGGACGGTGCCAGCGAGGCCGACGACGGGCAGTTCGAGATCGACGAGCCGTCGTCGTACAGCGTCCGGTTGACGACCAGCCGCAGCGAGTAAGCGCTCTTCGGGGCGACGTGGGTCGGCTCCGGTGCGCTGAAGGCGGTGGCGTCGGCGCCGACCACGATGCCGTCGGTGTGCTCGGGGCGGGCGAGCTGTGCCGCGGTCACGCCCGCATGCAGCGCCGAGGTCGAGGTCAGCTCGGCCCACAGCGCCTCGGAGGAGTCGACGCCCAGGTCGGCGCCGAGCCGCTGGGCGAGCTCGGCGGCGATCAGCCAGTCGGCGCGAGCGGTGCCCGGGGGCGTCACCTTCTGGTTCAGCACCGTGACCCGACCCTCGAGGTTGGTGTGGGTGCCGTCGGTCTCGGCGAAGCCGGCGACCGGCAGCACGACGTCGGCCTGCTGGGTCGACTGTGTGAGGAAGCGGTCGAGCGAGATCACGGTCTTGGCGCCGCTCAGGGCACGTCGTGCCAGCGAGCGGTCCGCGAAGTCGGCGAGCGGGTCGGCGCCGAGCAGGATCAGGACGTCGATGCGGCCGTCGGCCGCAGCGGAGAGGATGCCGTGGGCGTCGAGCCCGGACGACGCGGGCACCGAGCCCCAGGCCTCGGCCCAGGTCGAGCGACCGGCGTCGAGCGAGGTGGCGCCGGGCAGCATGCCCGGGGCCAGTCCGGCGAGCAGCGCACCGCGCACGTTGCCTCGCCGCAGCGCGACCAGGAACCGGGCGCCGGGCACCGCGTCGCGCAGTGCGACCGCCGCGTCGACGATCGTGCCGGCCGACTCGGCCAGGTTGGCCCGCCCGAGCACGACCTTGAGGTCGTCACCCGCGGCGCGGACCGTCTCGGAGGCGGCACGGACGACGTCCGCGTCGAGACCGGCGACACCGGTGTCGGGCACATCGCCGCTGACGAGCGCACGGACCAGCGCAGCGAGCTCGCCGGGGCGGTACTGCAGCGACGTCGCGGCGTACGGGGACAGACCGGTGCGGGTCGGCGTGATCTCGACGATGCGCGCACGGTCGACGTCGACGGCGTGCTTCAGCCGCAGGTAGAGGACCGACAGCTCCTCCTTCGGGTCGGGCCCGAGGTAGAGGATGGTCCCGCCCGGAGCGCAGACGTCGTCGATCGTGGCACCCGGCAGGCCGAGGGCGACCTCTGCGGGCAGGCCGTCGCCGAGCTGGGCGTCGACGTGGTCGGTGCCGATGATCCCCTTGGCGAGCTTCGCCCAGGCGTACGCGGACTCGTTGGTCAGTCGGGCGCCGCCGAGCACGGCGACCGACGACGGGTCCGCGGCGCGGATCGCGTCGGTGGCGCGGGACAGTGCCTCGGACCAGCGTGCGGCCACCAGGTCGGAACCGTTCGAGACCAGCGGCTCACCGAGGCGCTCGTCGGAGTTGACGGCCTCGAAGCCGAAGCGACCCTTGTCGCAGAGCCACGACCAGTTCACCGGGTCGGAGTCGACGCCCTGGTAGCGCAGCACCTGGTTGCGGCTCGACTGCACGGTGATGCGGCAGCCCACCGAGCAGCCGGCGCAGGTGGACTCGACCTCGTCGAGGTCCCAGGGACGGGCACGGAAGCGGTAGGGCTTCGCGGTGAGCGCTCCCACCGGGCAGATCTGGACGGTGTTGCCCGAGAAGTACGAGCTGAACGGCTCGTCGGGGAACGTGGCGACCTGGGTGTTCGAGCCTCGGTCGATGAAGTGGATCAGCGGGTCGCCGGCGACCTCGTCCGCGAAGCGGGTGCAGCGGTCGCAGAGGATGCAGCGCTCGCGGTCGAGGTACACCGTCTCGGAGATCGCGATCGGCTTCTCGTAGTGGCGCTTCTCCTCGACCCAGCGGGACTCGCCCGGGCCGTAGGCCATCGTCTGGTCCTGGAGCGGGCACTCGCCGCCCTTGTCGCAGACGGGGCAGTCGAGCGGGTGGTTCGCGAGCAGGAACTCGAGGATGCCGTCCTGCGCCTTGGACACCTTCTCGTTCGTCGTGTCGACGACCATGCCCTCGGCGACGGGGATCATGCAGCTCGGCTGCAGCGCCGGACCACGTCCGGTGTCGACCTCGACGAGGCACATGCGGCACATGCCCACCGGGGTCATGCGCGGGTGGTAGCAGAAGCGCGGGACGTAGGCGTCGTTGCGCTCACAGGCGTCGATCAGCAGCTCACCGTTCTGGGCGGTGACCTCGCGACCGTCGACCGTGATCGTCACGGGCTCGGTGATCGTGATCGGGCGGGGCTTCTCAGACATGGCTGTGCGCACCACCGTTCAGGGACTCGGCGTCGGTGTCGACCGTCTCGGAGCCGATGGACTCGCCGGTGACGGGGATCAGGTCGCGCTTGACGATCTTCGACTCGAACTCGTCGCGGAAGCGGCGGATCGCCGAGGTGATCGGCGCGACCGACGACGGCCCGAGCGGGCAGATCGTCGTCTGGCGCGGCGGGTACGGGATGGCCTCGAGGTCGTTCGCCGGATCCGAGGCGACCGGGTACGGGCCGGGAGAGATGTTGTCGGCGACGTCGAGCAGCAGGTCGATGTCGCTCGGACGGCCCTGGCCGTCGAGGATGCGCTGGAGGATCTTCTCCTCCCATGTGGTGCCCTCACGGCACGGCGTGCACTTGCCGCACGACTCGCGGGCGAAGAAGCGCACGACGCGCAGGCAGGCCTTGACCGCGTCGGTCGTCTCGTCCATCACGACGATCGCGCCGGAGCCGAGCATCGAGCCCGCACCGCCGACGACGCGGCCCTCGAGGGGCAGGTCGATCTGCTCGGGGAAGAACCACGGAGCCGACGCACCGCCGGGGATGAACATCTTGAGACGGTGGCCGTCGCGGATGCCGTTGCCGTAGATCGGGCTCTCGAAGAGCTCACGGAAGGTCGTGGTGCCCTGCGGGACCTCGAAGACACCCGGGTTGTTCACATGACCCGACAACGCGATGAGACGCGTGCCCGGCGAGCTCTCGGTGCCGACGGAGCGGAACTCCTCGACCGAGTGGGTGAAGAGCCAGGGCAGGTTCGACAGGGTCTCGACGTTGTTGACGATCGTCGGCGCCATGTACAGGCCCTTGGCCGCGGGGAAGAACGGCGGCTTCAGGCGCGGCATGCCGCGGTTGCCCTCGAGCGACTCGATGAGGGCGGTCTCCTCGCCGACGATGTACGCACCCGCACCCCAGTGCAGGACGATGTCGACGCTGAAGTCGGTGCCGAGGATGTTCTTGCCGACCAGCCCGGCGGCGTAGGCCTCGTTCAGCGCGGCGGCGATGCGCTCCTGTGCGTGGGGCATCTCGCCGCGGACGTACAGGAAGACCTGTGCGGCGCCGATCGCGTAGGCGGCGATCAGGCAGCCCTCGATCAGCTGGTGCGGGTCGCGCTCCATGAGCACGCGGTCCTTGTAGGTCCCGGGCTCGGACTCGTCGCCGTTCACGACGATGTAGCGGGGCCACACTCCTGGCGGACAGAAGCCCCACTTCACACCGGCGGGGAAGCCGGCGCCGCCGCGGCCGAGCAGCGTCGCGTCGCGCACGGTCGAGGTGACCGCGTCGGGCGTCATCTCGAGGACCGAGCGGATGGCCTGGTAGCCGGTGTAGCTGCCGCTGTCGCGGTAGCCGTCGATCGTGTGGGCGCCCTCGACCCCGAAGCGCGACGAGACGATCGCGGGGACGCCGTCGGCGAGCTGCCCCGCCGGGGTGGTGGTGCCGATCACGATGCGCTCCCTGACGTGGTGCCCTGCTCGCCGGCAGCGGCCTCGGCGAGGAGGCGGTGACGCGCGATCCACACCGGTTCGACCTGGTCCTCGGGTGCCGTGACGTTCGCGATCGCGTCGCCGACGAGCTCCTGACGGACCCGTCCGAGGGTGCCGTGCTCGGGCACGACGTCGTCGAGCGCGCCGCTGCGCAGATCCGCGATCAGCTGGTCGAGGTCGTCGGTCGAGAGGCGGTGGAAGTACCGGTAGTTCACCTGGACCGCGGGCGCCTCGGTGCATGCGGCGATGCACTCGACGTCCTCGAGGGTGAACATGCCGTCGTCGGTGGTGCCACCCGAACGCACGCCGAGCACCTGCTCCGCGTGCTCGAGCAGCTCCTCGCCGCCGAGCAGCTGGCACGAGATGTTGGTGCACACGTTCAGGCAGTACTTGCCGGTGCGGTGCCGCTTGAACATCTCGTAGAAGCTCGCCGTGCCGAGCACCTCGGCCGAGGTGCAGCCCACGAGCTCGGCGATGTGCACCATCGCGTCGTCGGCCAGGTAGCCGTCCTGCTCCTGAGCCAGGTGGCACAGCGGGATCGTCGCGGACTTCGAGCGCGGGTAGCGGGCGATGATCTGCTTCGCCAGGATCTCGTTCTCGGGTGTGAATCGGGCCATCAGATCCTCACCGGTCCACTTCGCCCATGATGGGGTCGACGGAGGAGATGATCGCCACGGTGTCGGCGAGGAACGATTCCTTCATCAGGTGCGGGAGGGTCTGCAGGTTCACGAAACTCGGTCCACGGATGTGCATGCGATGGGGCTTGGAGGTGCCGTCGGAGACGATGTAGCAACCGAGCTCACCCCGGGGGCTCTCCACCGCGACGTAGGTCTCGCCCTCGGGCACCTTGAAGCCCTCGGTGAAGATCTTGAAGTGGTGGATCAGCGCCTCCATCGACTCGTCGATACGAGCACGTGGCGGAGGGGTGACCTTCTTGTCCTGGCTCCGATAGTCGCCGTCGGGCATCTTGTCGAGGATCTGGGCGATGATGCGAATCGACTCGCGGATCTCGGCGAGGCGGATCGCGTAGCGGTCGAAGCAGTCACCGTACGAGCCGACGATCACGTCGAAGTCGAGCTGGTCGTAGGCGAGGTACGGCTCGTCACGGCGCAGGTCCCAGGCGTAGCCCGTGGACCGCAGGATCGGGCCGGTCGCGCCGAGCGAGAGGGCCTCGCCGGCGGTGATGACGCCGACGCCCTGCAGGCGCTCGCGCCAGATGGGCTGACCCGTCATGAGGACGTCGAACTCCTCGAGCCGCTCCGGGATCGGGTCGATCGCGCGGGCCAGGTCGTCACGCCATCCGGTCGGCAGGTCGGCGGCGACACCACCGGGCCGGATGTAGTTGTGGTTCATGCGCAGACCGGTGACGATCTCGAAGAAGCGCAGGACCTCTTCACGCTCGCGCCAGCCGTAGATCATCATGCCGACGGCGCCGAGGTCCATGCCGTTGGTCGCGAGGAACAACATGTGCGAGCTGACGCGGTTCAGCTCGCTCATGAGCATGCGGATCCAGGTGGCCCGCTCGGGCACCTCGATGCCGATCAGCTGCTCGACCGCGAGCGAGAACACCAGCTCGTTGAAGAGCGGGCTGGCGTAGTCCATGCGCGTGACGTTGGTGGGGCCCTGGAGGTACGTGAGCTGCTCGCCCGTCTTCTCCATGCCGGTGTGCAGGTAGCCGATGACCGGCTTGGACCGCAGGATCGTCTCGCCGTCCATCTCGAGCACGAGGCGCAGCACACCGTGGGTCGACGGGTGCTGCGGACCCATGTTCATGATCATGCGCTCGCCCATGCCCTCCTCGGTGGGGGCCTGGTATCCGGAGCGCTCCTCGGCCTCGGTCTCCGACATGCGGAGCACCGCGTCGTCGCCGGTCAGTCGCTGCAGCGCTGCGTCGAGATGGGAGATGTCAGTGGCGGTCATCGAAGTCTCTCGTGGGAACGACGGCTATCGGGCCGACGTCGGGCCTTTGAACTGCACGGGGATGCGTCCCACGTCGTAGTCCTTGCGGAGCGGGTGGCCCTCCCACTCGTCCGGCATCAGGATGCGAGACAGGTCGGGGTGACCGACGAACTCGATGCCGAACATGTCGAAGACCTCACGCTCGGGGTTCTCGACCCCGGGGTGCACGTTGAAGATCGACTCGATGGTCGCGTCCTGCTCGGGCACCTGGACGCGAAGGCGCAGCACGCTGCGCTCACGGTGGTTGCGGAGCACGACGACGACCTCGAAGCGCTCGGGTGCGGTGCCGATCGGCAGACCGCGGTCCGCCTCGTAGCCCAGGTAGTCGACGCCGTTCAGGTCGACGCAGACGAACCAGCCCTGCGTGCGGAGCTCCTCGACGAGCGGGCGGTACTCCTCGCGCGACGGGTGCAGCACGACCTGGCCGCGCGACTCCGTGACCGGTACGCCGTGCAGGCGCTCCGGTTCCGGTTCGGGCTCCGGTTCGGGGTCGGGCTCAGCGGCTGCAGCCTCGGTCTCGGTCGCGTCGGTCGCCTCGTCCACGTCGGCGTTCGCTGCCGAGTCGTCGGACTCCACGGCCTCGTCGGCCGGCATCTCCTCGGTGTCGTCGGCCATCAGCGCGAGCCGAGCGTGACCGGAGACGGGGTGTCGGCCCCGACCTGCTCCAACTGGATGCCGGCGCCGGCGCCGGTCTCGGTGCGTCGACGGAGGATCTCGCCGCTCTCGATCTCCTGGTGCAGGGTGACGATCGCCTGCAGGAGGGTCTCGGGTCCTGGCGGGCAGCCGGGGGCGTAGACGTCGACCGGGACGATCGTGTCGACGCCCTGGACCAGCGCGTAGTTGTTGAACATGCCACCGGACGACGCACACACGCCCATCGAGATGACCCACTTGGGTTCCATCATCTGGTCGTAGATCTGGCGCAGCACGGGAGCCATCTTCTGGGAGACCCTGCCGGCCACGATCATGACGTCGGCCTGGCGGGGAGAGGCCCGGAAGACCTCCATGCCGAAGCGCGCCATGTCGTAGTGCGGGCCACCGGCGCCCATCATCTCAATGGCGCAGCAGGCGAGGCCGAAGGTGGCCGGCCACGAGCTGTGCGACCTCGCCCAGCGGATCAGGTCCTCGACCTTGCCCGTGAGGAAGTTGTGCTCGAGCCCCTCGAGGCCGTCGGTCGAGAACTTCGGTTCGGTCGCTCCGCCGGCTGCCATCACGCGACCTCGCGAGCGGGCTCGGGATCGCCGAGCGTGAGCGCCGGGCGCCCGTCGGTGCCGACACGACGGATCGTGCTGGCCGTGGTGCGGTCCGCGTCGAGCAACACACGCGAGCGGCGGATGCGCTGGATCGGACCCCAGTCGAGCGCCCCGTTGCTGATCAGGTAGACGAACGACTCGAACACCGCGGCGGAGAAGATGACGATCGCCGCCACCCCGTAGCCGCCGAGCTGCTCGTACACCATGGTGAACGGGTAGAAGAAGATGATCTCGATGTCGAAGACGATGAAGATCATCGCGATCAGGAAGAAGCGCACCGGGAAGCGTTCCGGCGGTTCGGTCTGGTCGACGATGCCGCACTCGTAGGGCGACACCTTCGCCGCCGTCGGCTTGGCCGGGTTCAGCAGCTTGGACATCACCACGCTGATCGCGCCGAACAGCGCGGTGAGGACCAACAGGCCGAGGACGGGGAGGTACTGCCCCATCGTCAGGCGGCCTCTGCTGCCGGGTCCCAGTTGGCCCGCATCTGGGCCGCCTTGAGGTCACGGGTGTGCAGCATCCAGCAGAACACGAAGAACGCGATGCCGGTGAAGAGCGTGAACAGCGCGGGGATCGCCCGCTTGTTCCCGAGGTTGCGCTCGAGCACGACGGTGACCGTCGAGGCGGTCTCGTCGATCTGTGCGGGTGGCGGCGCCTCACCCGGCGCCACGGTGGTCTCGATGTTGCGCTGCAGTGTGATCGCCGCGTACTGCGTCGGGTTCTTGACCTGGATCGCCGACACGACCCGGTTCCAGGCCTTCTCGAGCAGGTTGGCGTTCGGGTCCGGTTCCGCGGCGGCCTTGCCGCCGAAGAAGAAGACGTCCTTGACCGTGTAGTTCGCAGGGCCGGTCTCGGTGCCGAACACGGCGTTGTTGGCCAGCGCGGCGTCGGTGGCGGCGACGGCCTCACCGCGTCGGGAGTCCGACTCGGGCAGGATGCGCCAACCGTTGAGGTCGTCGTCGAGCTGCTCCTTGAGCTCGGGCACCAACGTCACGACCTGGGTGAGCGACTTGGGTTCGAAACCCTCGCCCTCGGTCGCCTCGATCTGCTCGCGGATGTCGGGGTTGTCGGCCTCGAAGTCGGCGAGGAGATCCGTCGGACTGGTGATGTCCTCGGTCCTCGGCAGGTCGTTGACGTGCTCGGTGACCGCGACGGCGCTGCGGTCGAAGTTGATCTCGCGCTCCATCCAGCTGGGAGCGGCGCCGATCATGCCGATGCCGTAGATCCACCAGAAGATCCCCATCGAGAAGCACCAGCCGAGGAGACCGGCCATCGCGATCAGGAACCCGGTGCGCACACCCGTGTTGGTGGCGACGATCAGGTAGATGGAGCCGAACAGCACGACGACGCCGACCATGACGACCAGCACGCCGCGGATGGCGGGGTCGAATGCGATTGCTGCGAGAGAAGACATCACGAGCTCCTGAGCCTCAGTTCGCGCCGGCGAACGTCGGGGACTCCGCCGTTCCGGCGACCGGGCTCTTCACGGTCGAATCGTTGGACAGGTTGCGCTCGTAGGTGACGATCGCCCAGACCTGCTCGGCGGTCAGCATGCCTTCCGGCCCGAGGTCGGGCACGCCCTGCTCGGACTGGCCGGTGTTGCGGTTGGCACCGAAGCCCGGCATCTGCGGGTTGCCCTGCCGGCGTGAGAAGTAGCCGACGCCGGGGGTCATGCCGTTCCAGATCAGGTCGAAGTGCTCGGCCTCGGTCGCCATCTCCTCCACCCCGGTGAGGTCGGGACCGAACGAGGTCGTGCGGAGCTTCTCGAAGGACTCCCAGCCCTGGCCGTAGGCCGCGCCGGGGACGTGGCAGCGTGCACAGGAGTAGGAGCCCGCAGCCAGATCGTTGCTGTTGAAGAGC
>JAEWED010000195.1 GCA_023389745.1 Actinomycetes bacterium | reverse complement strand
CGACGGCCGCCAAGGCGTTCCACCAGCTGCTCGACGAGGGCGTGATCTACAAACGACGGGGTGTCGGCATGTTCGTCAGCCCCGGCGCCAGAGCCCAGCTGCTCGAGGACCGCCGCGGCCGCTTCTTCGACGAGGTGCTCGATCCCGTGCTCGACCGGGCCGAGGTGCTGGGCATCCCCGTCGAGGCGATCCTCGCGCACGTCGCGGCGCGCACGACCGACGCTGCACACGGCAGGACGACCTCCGCCGATCCGACGAACGGAGCCACCCCATGACAGTGGACGTCACCACAGAGGACCTGACCTGCCGCATCGGCGGCACCGACGCGGTCGACGGGCTGTCGCTGCACATCCCGGCCGGCACGCTCTGCGGGCTGCTCGGCCGCAACGGCGCGGGCAAGTCGACCCTCCTGTCGACGATCGCCGCCTTCCGCCGACCCAGCAGCGGTCGCGTGACGGTCGACGGTGAGGATCCCTACGAGAACGAGTCGGTCGTCGGGCGCATCAGCCTGATCCGCGAGAGCGGCGATCTCGAGGAGGACATGAGCGTCGAGGATCTGATGTGGTGCTCCTCACGGCTGCGAGCCGGCTGGGACGACGACTACGCGCGCCACCTGGTCGATCGCTTCGAGCTGGATCCGACCACGAAGATCAAGGCGCTCTCGCTCGGCCAGCGCTCGGCGCTGGGGTCCACGGTGGGGCTGGCCTCCCGTGCCCCGTTGACCATGTTCGACGAGTCGTACCTGGGTATGGATGCCATCTCCCGAGGCGTGTTCTACGACGAGCTGCTCGGCGACTACCTGCGCACGCAGCGCACGTTCATCGTCTCGACGCACCTCATCGGCGAGATCGCGCCGCTGCTGGAGCAGGTCGTGGTCATCGACCACGGACGACTCACGCTCTCCGAGGACACCGAGTCGCTCCGCGGACGCGGCGTCATGGTCACCGGCCCGACCGACGTCGTCGAGCAGGTCACCGCCGCGGCCACCGACGCCACGGTGATCGACGTGCGCTCGCTCGGCGCCACGACCCGGACGACCTTCTACGGCACCGTCGCCCCGGCGTTGCGGGTCGACGCCGAAGCACGCGGCGCGCAGTTCGGCCCGGTGCCGCTCCAGGACCTGCTCGTCCATCTGACCGACCTCGGTGACGAACGATCCCTCGTCGCCGCCGTCCCCGAGGAGCGCATGTGAGCGACCCGAAGGTGTCCGACCCCGCGGTGACCTCGGCCGACCGGTCCCCCGCACCGGGGATGCCGGCCAGCATCCCCGAACCCGTGCGGCGGATCGTCGAGTACGTCGCCTACGGCACGCTGTCCTGGCTCGGCTGGTTCTGGGCAGGGGCCGTGCTCCTGTGGATCGTCTCGATCCTCCTGATCTCGCGCTACGGCGAGCTCGAGTCCAGCGTGTGGGAGTTCGCCGGGTTGAGCTGGACCCGTTGGGTCCAGTTCGCCGCCGGGTGTGTGCTCGCCTACTCGACGTTCCCTGTGCTCGTGGCACAGGGGCTGACCCGTCGCCGGGTGGCACAGGGGTCCATCGTCGGCATCGTGCTGCTCGCCGCGATCGGAGCGGCGGTCATCACGGCGGTCTATGCCGCGGAGCTGGTCGCCTTCGGTGTCGCGGACGTCGATCCGTCGCTGGCGGAGCGTCACCTGTTCGACGTCCCGGGCCAGCTCTGGTGGGTCGCCGTCGAGTCCCTGCTGGTCTACGCCGTCTACATGGCGAGCGGCTGGTTCGTCGGCCTCGGCTTCTATCGCTGGGGCACCGTCGTCGGGCTGCTGCTGATCGTGCCGGGACTGCTGCCCGTCGTCGTGGTCGAGGCCGCGCTGAGCTCGTCGTTGTTCCCCGAGAGCGTCGACGCGGTGTTCCTCGATCTGCCCGTCGGCGGCGCGGTGGCGCTCGTCGCGGCGACCTGGGCCGTGGCCGTCGTGGTCACGACCCGCCTGCTGCGCGACACCCCGCTGCGATCGCGCCCGCGCTGACGTCGCCCGGACGCGGCCGGTCCCGGCGGGGAGCGCCGGGACCGGACTGAGCGTGTGACCGCCGGGTGCCTGATCAGGCCGCGGCGCCCACGGATGCGTCGGGTTCGATCGCCGTGTCCGAGGGTGCCGACCCGTCGGCATCCGACGCCGTCCCGAAGGCCGCCGTGAGCACATCGCTCACGTGGTCGGCCAGGTGGAACGTCATCTGCCCCCGGACGTGCTCGGGCACGTCGTCGAGGTCGACGCCGTTGCGCTGCGGGAGCACCACCTCGGTCAACCCCGCACGGTGTGCGGCGAGCACCTTCTGGCGCACGCCGCCGATCGGCAGGACCTTGCCCTGCAGGGTGACCTCGCCGGTCATGCCGACGATCGGTCGCACGGGTCGATCGGTGAGCAGGCTGACCAGCGCCGTGGTCATGGTGACCCCCGCGGACGGACCGTCCTTGGGAACGCCGCCCGCCGGCACGTGCAGGTGGAAGCGCCGCCCCTCGAAGGCCGAGGGATCGATGCCGAGCTCCTCGGCGTGGGATCGCACGTAGGACAGGGCGATCTCGGCGGACTCCTTCATGACCTCGCCGAGCTGACCGGTCAGCGTGAGACCCTCGGCGCCGTCCATCGAGGTCGCCTCGATGAAGAGCACGTCGCCACCGACGCCGGTGACCGCGAGGCCCGTCGAGACGCCCGGCACGCTGGTGCGGTCGGCCGCCTCGAAGAAGAACCGTGCACGACCGAGCCAGGTCACCACGTCGGCCGCGTCGATGCGCACCGGCGCCTCGGCATCACCCGACGCGATCGCCGTGGCGACCTTGCGCATGACCTTGCCGATGGTGCGCTCGAGCGAGCGGACGCCCGCCTCGCGGGTGTGGTCCGCCACGATCGTGCGCAGCGCCTCGTCGGTCACGTCGACCTCGTCCGGTCGCAGTCCGGCGCGCTCCACCTGCCGGGCGAGCAGGTGGTGCCGGGCGATCGCGACCTTCTCGTCCTCGACGTAGCCGTCGAGGGTGATGATCTCCATGCGGTCGAGCAGCGGCAGCGGGATCGTGTCGAGCACGTTCGCGGTGGCGAGGAACATGACGTCGGACAGGTCGAGGTCGACCTCGAGGTAGTGGTCCTTGAAGGTGTGGTTCTGCGCCGGGTCGAGCACCTCGAGCAGCGCGGACGACGGGTCGCCTCGGAAGTCGGAGCCGAGCTTGTCGACCTCGTCGAGCAGCACGACGGGGTTCATCGTGCCCGCCTCGGTCAGCGCCCGCACCAGGCGGCCCGGCTGCGCGCCGACGTAGGTGCGGCGGTGACCACGGATCTCGGCCTCGTCGCGCACGCCGCCGAGGGCGACGCGCACGAACTTCCGGTCGAGCGCACGGGCGACGGACTCGCCGAGCGAGGTCTTGCCGACACCAGGCGGGCCGACGAGCACCAGGATCGCGCCGGCGCCGCGACCGTCGACCGACGCCAGACCGCGCTCGGCGCGCAGCTTGCGCACCGACAGGTGCTCGAGGATGCGCTCCTTGACGTCCTCGAGGCCGTCGTGGTCCTCATCGAGGATCCGCGAGGCGGCGAGCACGTCGAGGGAGTCCTCGGAGCGCACACCCCAGGGCAGTTCCAGCACGGTGTCGAGCCACGTGCGGATCCAGCCGCGCTCGGGGCTCTGCTCGTTGGTGCGCTCCAGCTTGTCGAGCTCGCGCTCGACCGCGGTGCGCACGTCGTCGGGCAGGTCCGCGGCGTCGACGCGGGCACGAAGGTCGTCGCCCGGGTCGCCGTCGAGCTCGCCGAGCTCCTTGCGGATCGCGTCCATCTGACGGCGCAGGAGGAACTCGCGCTGGGTCTTCTCCATGCCCTCCTCGACGTCGGTGCGGATCCGCTGGCGCAGCGTCAGGTCACCGAGGGTCTCACGGGCCCAGTCGAGGACCAGGCGCAGACGCTCCTCGACGTCGATGGTCTCGAGCACCCGGGTCTTCTGCTCGAAGTCCAGGTCGGGCGAGTAGCCGGCGGAGTCCGCGAGCGCACCCGGCTCGGTCATCCCGTCGAGCACGCCGATCAGCCCGGCGGCGCCGCGCTCGGTGAGGATGTTCTCCATCACCGCGCGGTACTCGCGTGCGAGCTCCTCGACGGCGTCGCCCTGGGCGCGCTCCTCGATCGGCTCGATGCGGACCCACAGCGCGGACCCGGTGCCGGGCACCCCCGCACCGATGTGCGCTCGCTGCACGCCGCGCACGACCACGCCGCGCACGCCGTTGGGGAGCTTGCCGGAGTCCTCGATCGCGGTGATCGTGCCGACGCCCGCGTAGCGACCGTCGACCCTCGGGACGAGCAGCAGGTGTCCGTCGGCCGAGGTCGCGGCGTCGACCGCGGCGCGGGCCTCGTCGGTCTCGAGGGCCATCGTGATCACCATGCCGGGCAGCACGACACCCGAGGTGAGTGCCAGCAGCGGCAGCGTGTTGCCCTTCAGGACCGTGTCGTCGGCCAGCACGCTGTCGTCAGCGGTCGGTCGGCCATCGGCAGACGGTTCAGGGGCCCCGGGAACGGAGCGGTCGGACGGCGGGTTGTTCCCCTCGGCTTCGGTCATGTGCACTCCAGCGTTCGGCCCGGACTCGATCCGGGCGCATCGGGAGGGCAGCACGCTCAAGCGCTCAAGTATTCCCGCTGGTTCTCAGAATCCTCAGCCGCGAAGATCCGGCGATGAGCGACGTCGCCCGCCAGCACTCCGAGGTACAGCAGTTCGAGTCAGAAGAGGTCAGGGCGGCCGTCGATGCCTACGTCGCGCTGCGAGCGCGCATCGCGGACGGCGAGGCCACCTGGACCGATCTGGCCACGATGTTCACCGACGACGCGGTGTACATCGATCCCGCCTGGGGCCGCATCCAGGGCATCGACGCGCTGCGCGAGTTCTTCGACGAGAGCATGCGCGGCCTCGAGGACTGGGACTTCCCGATCGAGTTCACCGCCATCGACGGGTCGACCGTCGTCGTGAAGTGGACCCAGCAGCTGCCTGGCGCCCGCGACGACGGGAGCCGGTACGAGCAGTCGGGTGTGTCGACGCTCGTGTACGCCGGCGACGGCAAGTTTTCCTACGAGGAGGACCTGTTGAACATGGCGCACGTGCTCGAGGATCTGCGCGCCAGCGGTTGGCGTCCGGGTGAGGGCTTCATGTCACCGCCGGCCGATCCGGATCGGAACTTCGCCCGGCCCTGATCGCGCCGGGTGACCGGCGCGTCAGCCGAGCGGTTCGTCCGGTGGCGGGATGCAGCACCAACCGCGGTTGGTGAGCTCGGTCGCCATCACCTCGGAGAGCAGCTCGACCGCCGCGTCCTCTTGCCGGCGCAGGGCTCGAGCGGCGACGCGGTCGCTGTCGGCGCGCCGCGGCGCCCGCGGCGCGGCCGTGTCGACCCGGCCGGAAGGAGCGGCGGACTCCGCGACCTGCGCGTCGTCGCCTTCGGCGGCGAGTCGTTCGATCAGCTCGGTCGCCTCGTCGACGGTGAACTTGCCGCCCGCCTGGCGCTGCGTCAGGCCGAAGGGGTGGCGGGCCTCTTTGAACGAGTCGAAGCCGCGCGCCTCGAGCAGGTCGGCGAGCTCCTGGATCTGCCTGGCCGAGGCCGGAGGCCCCGATGCCTGCCCGAAGGCCATGCGTGCTCCCGTCGAGGGTCGTCGGACCGGCGATCGCCGGTTCCGACACGCTAGGTCGGGCCACTGACACTCCCCCGCACCGCTCAGTTGGTGCCCTCAGACGGCCTCACGCGGGGAGGGGCTCACGCGGGGAGGGGCTCACGCGGGGAGGGGCACCTCGACCGGCGGCGGAGTGCCGGTGTAGACCGCCGAGGGCCGGATGATCCGGTTCGACGACGCCTGCTCCAGCACGTGGGCGGCCCAGCCGATCACACGGCCTGCGGCGAACGTCGGTGTGAACATCTCACGAGGGATGCCGCAGCTGTTCATGACCACGCCGGCGTAGAACTCGACGTTCGTGTAGAGCTCGCGCCCCGGCTTCAGCTCGGCGAGCACGTCGACCACGGTGCCCTCGACCTGCGTCGCGAACTCGACCTGCGCCCCGCCGAGACGGCGAGCCACGTCGCGCAGGAACACCGAGCGCGGGTCGTCGGTCTTGTAGACCCGATGGCCGAACCCCATGATCCGGTCACCCGACTCGACGGCGGCACGGACCCAGTCCCCGGTGTGCTCCGGCGACCCGATGGCGTCGAGCATGTCGAGCGCCCGGCTCGGTGCGCCGCCGTGCAGCGGCCCCGACAGCGCGCCGATCGCCCCGCAGATCGCCGCGGCCACGTCGGCGCCGGTCGAGGTGATCACCCGCGCGGTGAAGGTCGACGCGTTGAAGCCGTGGTCGATGGTCAGGATCAGGTACTGCTCGACCGCACGGGCCACCTCGGGTGTCGGCAGGCTGCCGGTGAGCATCCAGAGGTAGTTGGCGGCATGGCCGAGGTCGGCCCGGGGGGCGATCGGCTCGAGGCCAGAGTGGATCCGGTGGGCCGCGGCGAGGATCGTCGGGACGACCGCGCCCAGCACCAGGGTCTGGTGGCGGACCTCGTCCACGTCGATGTCGTGGGTCGGCGCCCACCCTTCGCGGACGCCGAGGTCGGACACGACGGTCCGCAGGGCGGCGAGCATGTCGCCGTGCCGGGCGGCGAGCTCGACGGTGGCATCGAGGCCCGCCGGCAGCTCGCGCAGCGCGGCGACCCGGCGGCCGAACTCGGCCGATGCGGCGGCGTCGGGCAGCTCGCCGTGGACCATCAGGTACCAGACCTCCTCGAAGCTGCGCCGGTCGGCGAGCTCGACCGCCGAGTACTGGCGGTAGTGGTAGTAGCCCTCTCGCCCTCGGACGTCACCGACCTCGGTGCCGGCCACGACGACACCGTCGAGTCCCGCTCGAGTGTTCGTGGCCCCAGTGGTGCCCGCTGCTGTGTTGCTGGCGGTTGTGTTGCTGGCGGTTGTGTTGCTGGCCGCTGCGTCTCGCATGCGTCTCCTCGTCATCGACGTCGGCCCGACCCTCGGGCCCGTAGGTGTGCTCTCACCACTCGATCGTACGGAGCACCACTCGCTGAGTAAACGTTGATCATGTATATGTTGATCGTGTCAATGTGACCGGGATCCGCGCCGCTCGACGTGCGACGATGTGCCGGCGTCGTGCAGCACGGGAGGCCGGATGGGGCGGATGATGACGAGCGAGGAGGCGGCGAGCCGGCTGGGCGTCAAGGTCACGACGCTCTACGTCTACGTGAGCCGCGGGCTGCTCGAGTCCCACCCGGACCCAGCGTCCCGACGCAGCCTGTTCGCCGTCGAGGACGTGGAGCGAATCGCCGGTCGATCGCGTGGCGGGCGCCGCGTCGAGAGCCGCCTCGCCGTCGTCACGACCTCCATCACGCTGCTGGACGACCGGGGCCCGGTCTACCGAGGACGCCCGGCGACCGAACTGGCCCGGAGCGAACCGTTCGAGCGGGTGGCGGACCTGCTCTGGGGGAACGTCGCCGGCACCGCCGGCATCGCCGGCACCGCCGACGAGCGCGTCGAGCCTGCCGAGGGAGCCGCCGACGACTGGTCGCCGCGCCCGCTCGAGGTGCCCGCACACCTCCGGGCACGGGATCGCCTTCCGTGGGCGACGGTCATGTCCGGCGCCGAGGACCCCTTCCGTGCCGACCTGCGGCCCACGGCGGTGGCTCGGGCGGCACGCACCCTCGTGGCCACCCTCGTCGCGGCGATGGCGACGCCGGCCGGCGGCGACGGCCCCGAGGCGCGGGACCTGGTCCTCGCGGACGGCACCCGTGTGCGCGGATCGCTCGCCGGTCGCTTCGCCGCGGCCCTCTCGCCCGCCAGCACCCGTGACCGCGCCCCCCGTGACGGCGACCACGACCCGGCCGAGGTGGTCTCGGCGGTCAACGCGACGATGGTGCTGCTCGCGGACCACGAGCTCGCCACCTCGACCCTGGCCGTCCGGGTCGCGGCGTCGACCCGGGCCGACGTCTACGACGCGGTGCTCTCCGGGTTGGGGACCAGCGCCGGCACGCTGCACTCCGCGGCGAGCGACGTCGCACTCGAGCTGCTCGGTGCCGCGGGATCCGACGGCGCCGAGGTCGCGATGGGTGACGCGCTGCGTCGGTGGGGCTACGTCCCCGGCTTCGGCCACGGCGCCTACCCCGACGGGGATCCTCGGGCGACCTGTCTGCTGGGGATCGTGGCCGGTCTGGGCGACGACGAGCACCGGGCGCTCGTGCAGCGGCTGGTCGACACCGCCGCGCGGCAGGGGCTGCCTCCGGCGAACATCGACTTCGCACTCGCCGCGTTGGCGAGCGCGATCGGCGCGCCGCCCGGGGCGATGCCGGCGCTGTTCTCGATCGCGCGGGTCGCCGGCTGGGTCGCGCACTACCTCGAGGAGCTCGACGAACGGCCGCTGCGGTTCCGCGCGAGGGCGATCCACGCCACCGAGTCGGCCTGAGGCCGGCCCCAGCGCGACACCGCCCGGCGGCAACACAGCCCGGGCGGTCCTGGTGGGAGATGTCACGGCCGGGCGGGAGAGGCGACCCCCTCGCCCGCCCGGCGCGACATGTGGTGCCGACGAACCGGATCGGCGTCGTCGACGTCCGGAGGCGGGCGGTGACCCAGGAGGAGCTCGGCGGCTGCGACGATGACCGCCAGACCACATCGCGGTGGCCGCCGAACTCCCTCCCGACTCGTCGATGACTGTAGAACGGGTCCGATCGGATGTAAAGCATTCTTTACATCCAAGCTTGGGACACGTTCACTCCGAGCAGGGTCAGCCGGGTCGGGCCCCTGCCTCCCGGGACGGGTGACCCCTGTCTCCCAGGACGGGTGACCGATGCCGCACGGCGTTTCGGTGGCTCCGCCGGCGGGGTACTCCGGCGGCACGCGCCCCTCAAGGATGTGATCCCACATGTGCGGTATTGCCGGCGAGATCGCCGCACCCGGACGTACGCCCGACGTCGAGGCAGTCGCTCGCATGAGCGACGCGCTCGCACCTCGGGGCCCCGACGGCGAAGGCCTCTGGACCGACGGGAGGGTGGCCCTCGGCCACCGACGCCTCAAGGTCATCGACCTCTCCGACGCCGCGGCCCAGCCGATGGTCGACGACGACCTCGGCCTCACGATCGTGTTCAACGGCTGCATCTACAACTACCGGCAGCTGCGCGACGAGCTGTCCGCCGAGGGACATCGCTTCGTCTCCCACGGTGACACCGAGGTGCTGCTGAAGGCCTGGCGGACCTGGGGCGAGGACATGGTCCACCACCTGCACGGCATGTTCGCGATCGCCATCGTCGACGGTCGTTCGGACGAGGTCGTGCTCATCCGCGACCGCCTCGGCATCAAGCCGCTGTACGTGCACGAGTCCGACGCCACGCTGCGGTTCGCCTCGACCCTGCCCGCGCTGCTCGCCGGCGGCGGCGTGTCGTCGCGCATCGACCCCGTCGCGCTGCACCACTACCTGTCGCTGCACTCGGTGGTGCCGGCACCCCGCACGATCCTCGCCGAGGTCCACAAGGTGCCGCCGGCGACCATCCTGCGCATCCGTGCCGACGGCACGCGGACCGAGCGTCGCTACTGGGACCTCGACTTCGACCGCCGCGTCGGCGGCGCGGCCGACCGGTCGGCCGCGGAGTGGACCGATGCGGTGCTCGGCGCCCTGCGCGTCGCGGTCGAACGACGCCAGGTCGCCGACGTGCCCGTCGGTGTGCTGCTCTCCGGCGGCCTCGACTCGAGCCTCATCACCGCCTTGCTGGCCGAGTCCGGACAGACCGGCCTGCAGACGTTCAGCATCGGCTTCGAGTCGCACGGCTCGATCGACGGCGACGAGTTCCGCTATTCCGACGTCGTCGCCAGCACGTTCGGCACCGACCACCACCAGATCCGGATCCCGTCGGTCGACCTGCCCGACGCGTTGGCCGCGGCGATCGGCGCGATGAGCGAGCCGATGGTGAGCCACGACGTCGTCGCGTTCCACCTGCTCAGCGCGCAGGTGGCCCGCCACGTCAAGGTCGTGCAGTCCGGCCAAGGCGCGGACGAGGTGTTCGGCGGCTACCGCTGGTACCCGCCGCTCGCCGCGCTCGGCGACGGCGCCGCCCAGCCGCTCGACGCCGCAGTGGACTCGTACGCGCAGGTGTTCTTCGACCGCACGCACGCGGCGATGGCGGCGATGGTCCTGCCCGAGCACCTCGTCGAGGACGACGTCACCCGTGAGCTGGTGCGCGAGCACTTCGGCCGGACCGGCGCCACCACGACGATCGACCGCGCGCTGCGGATCGACACCCAGGTGATGCTGGTCGAGGACCCCGTGAAGCGGGTCGACAACATGACGATGTCGCACGGCCTCGAGGCCCGCGTCCCGTTCCTCGACCACGAGCTCGTCGAGCTCGCCGCCGCCGTGCCCGCCGAGCTGAAGCTGGCCCACGGTGGCAAGGGCGTGCTCAAGGAGGCCGCCCGGACGATCCTGCCGACCGAGGTGGTCGACCGACCCAAGGGGTACTTCCCGGTCCCTGCGTTGAGCCACCTCGAGGGACCGGTGCTCGACATGGTCGCCGACGTGCTGCGCTCACCGGCATCGAAGGAGCGCGGGCTGTTCCGCGCCGAGGCGATCGAAGCGCACCTCGACGACCCGAACGGGTCGATCACGCCGCTCCAGGGGAACTCGCTGTGGCAGATGGCGTTGCTCGAGCTCTGGCTCCAGGAGCACGGCCTGTGACGCGCTCCTCCGTCGAGCAGCCGCCGGGCGAGGCGCGCCACGAGGTCTGGAGCGAGCTCACCCCGTCGATCACCGGTCGCTGCCGTGAAGCGGCGACGCTCGACTGCGGGTGGGGTCGGCTGGTGTTCGGTCAGACGTTCCCCGACTCCGAGTCGGTCGCGAACGCGCTGCGCGCCGAGCAGCCCGGCAGCCGCGACATCTGCCTGTACGCGAGCGACCCTCACGTGGTGGTCGGCCACGCCCCCAACGAGCTGTTCATCGACCCGTCGCACACGTACCGGCTCGAGCTCGACGGGTACCGGCCGCGTCGCCGCCGGATCGGCGGGGTGATCGTGCGACCGCTCGAAGGGCTCGACGACGCGCGAGCGGTGGACCACCTGTACCTGCTCAACTCGATGGTCACCGCGACCGACGACCGCATCGTCGAGAACCAGCGGAGCGCTGCGTTCGTGTACCTGGTCGCCGAGGACGCCGCGTCGGGCGACGTGATCGGCTCGGTGATGGGCGTCGACCATGTCGAGGCCTTCGACGATCCCGAGGGCGGCACGAGCCTGTGGTGCCTGGCGGTCGACCCGAACTCGTCGCGACCCGGCGTCGGCGAGGCCCTGGCCCGCGGGCTCGCCGAGCACTTCGTGGCGCTCGGGCGACGCTCGCTCGACCTCTCGGTGCTGCACGACAACCTGCCGGCCATCCGGCTCTACGAGAAGCTCGGCTTCCGACGGGTGCCGGTGTACTGCATCAAGCGCAAGAACCCGATCAACGAGCCGCTGTTCGTGCCCGAGGGTGTGTCGGGCCTCGACGAGCTGAACCCGTACGCCCGGATCATCGCGGACGAGGCGCTGCGCCGCGGCGTCGAGGTCGAGGTGCTCGACGCCGCGTGGGGCGAGCTGCGACTCACCTTCGGCGGTCGCAGCATCGTCACCCGCGAATCCCTCTCGGAGCTGACCTCGGCGATCGCGATGAGCCGCTGCGACGACAAGGTCGTCACCCGCCGCATCCTCGCCGACGCGGGGCTCCGCGTTCCCGATGGGGCGCTCGCGACCGGTGACGACACCGACCTCGAGACGTTGGAGCGCCTGGGTCCGGTCGTGGTGAAGCCCGCCCGTGGCGAGCAGGGCGCCGGCATCACCGTGGGGGTCGACGATCCCGACGAGCTGGGCGCGGCGGTGCAGCGTGCGCAACAGGTCTGCGATCGGGTGCTCATCGAGGAGCGCTGCGCCGGCGACGACCTGCGCATCGTCGTGATCGACCACCGGGTGGTCGCGGCCGCGGTGCGGCGACCGGCAGCGGTCGTCGGCGACGCACGCCACACCGTCGAGGAGCTCATCGCCGCGCAGAGCCGACGTCGGGCCGCCGCCACCGGCGGCGAGTCGACCATCCCGGTCGACGACGTGACCGCTGCGGTCCTGCGGGACCAGGGCCTCGACCTCGACTCCGTGCCCGGCGAAGGCGCTCGCATCGAGGTCCGGGGCACCGCGAACCTGCACACCGGCGGCACGATCCACGACGTGACCGACGAGCTGCACCCGTCGCTGGCCGACGCGGCCGTCGTCGCCTCTCGAGCGCTCGACATCCCCGTCACCGGGATCGACCTGCTGGTCCCCGACGTCCGGGGATCGGAGTACGTGATGATCGAGGCGAACGAACGCCCCGGCCTGGCCAACCACGAACCGCAGCCGACCGCCGAGGCGTTCGTCGACCTGCTGTTCCCCACCCTGCGACGGCGCTCATGACGGGCGGCATCGACAACGAGCGGCTCCAGGCGGTGCTCGTCCAGCTCCTGGGCATCCCCAGCCCCAGCGGCCGGACCGACGAGGTCGTCCAGGTGCTCGGTGACCGCCTGGTCGACCTGGGACTGGCGCCCGAGCTGACCCGACGTGGTGCCATCTCGGTCCGGCCGAGCGGCTCCCCGCCGGGCTCGGCCCGTGCGATGGTCGCCCACGCCGACACCATCGGGGCGATGGTCCGCGAGGTCAAGCCGAACGGACGCCTGCGGCTCACCCCGATCGGCACGCACAGCGCCCGGTTCGCCGAGGGCGCTCGCGTCACGCTCTTCGTCGACGACCCCGCCGTCACGTACTCCGGCACGGTCATGCCGCTCAAGGCCAGCGGTCACCGCTGGGGCGACGAGATCGACACCCAGGGCGTCGGCTGGGACCACGTCGAGCTGCGCCTCGACGAGCAGGTCGAGACTGCCGAGGACGTCGCCGCGCTCGACATCCACGTCGGCGACCACGTCGCCTTCAACGCACAACCGACCATCACCTCGAGCGGCTTCGTCGTCGCTCGTCACCTCGACGACAAGGCGGCGCTCGCCGCCCTGCTCGAGATGCTCGCCGTGCTCGAGGGTCAGGGCGACGAGCTCGAGGTGCCGCTGCACGTGCTCATCACCGTCAGCGAAGAGGTCGGACACGGCGCGTCGCACGGGCTCGACGGCGACGTCGCCGAGCTCATCTCGATCGACACCGCCGTCGTCGCCCCGGGGCAGACATCCCGCGAGGACACGGTGACGGTCGCGCTGCAGGACTCGAGCGGGCCGTTCGACTACCACCTGACCCGTCGCCTGCTGGCCCTGTGCCGACGGACCGACATCCCGCACCGTCGCGACGTGTTCGACCACTACCGCTCCGACGCCGCCGCAGCGCTCGAAGCCGGTGCAGAGACCCGTGCCGCACTGGTGGGCGTCGGCGTCGACGGCACCCACGGCCACGAGCGCACCCACCTCGACGGGATCGTGGCGCTCACACGGCTGCTGCTCGCCTACGCCCGGTCGCCGCTCACCTTCTCGGACTGGGACGCCCAGCGGCTCGGTCCGCTCGAGGACTTCCCCTCGACCTCGGTGCAGCCGGCGCCGCACCAGCCCGAACTGCTCGAGTGACCGGGCCCGCTGTCGGACCCCCTAGCGTGCTCCCATGGCTGATCCCGATGTCGTGATCGTCGACGCCGACACCGTGGCCGGCTGGCGGCGGGTGACACCGTCGTTCGAACAACTGCGCGCCGCGGTCGCCGACCTGCGCGCACAGGCACCCCGGTCCGTCGTCGCGATCGTGGGCGACCCCGCCCTCAAGTGGGCGCTGTCGTCGGGTGACCAGGCGTTGCTCGACGAGGAGATCAACCACCAGCGCATCGTGCTCGCGCCCGCCGGCACCCGAGAGGGGCACGTCGGCTTCATCACGGCCGCGGTTCGCTGCGCGGTCGCGCGGCAGATCTCGGTGGTGGTCGTCACCGACCGGGCCGTGCAGGACTGCGCGATCGCTCGGCTGCAACGGGTCGGTGAGCGCTTCGTGTTCGACCTCGCCGGCGCGGCGCCGACCGCGGTGACCGCCTCGGCCAACCCGCGCCACCACCGTCGCAAGCGAGCGGCGGGCTGAGCCCACGGGGAGCACGAGATGCCGGCGACGAAGCCCCCTCGATCGACGAACCGAGTGCGTGACGGCCTGCTCTCGGCCCTCGAGGGGTTGTACGCGCGACACGGGGCGGGGCGCAGCGCCGCCGAGGACCACGCCGTGCTGGCCGAGCTCGACCTGCTCCGTCGTGGCGAGCGGGTGCTGCCGGCAGGCGTGAGCCTCGAGTGGCTCGGCACCGCCGGGTTCCGCCTGAGCTGCGAGGGCACGACGATCCTGATCGACCCGTTCCTGACCCGTCGGAGCCTCGGCGAGACACTCGGCTCGCCCAGCGTGCGGACCGACCCCGACGTGGTGGCCCGGCTCGCGCCGGACGCGGATGCCGTGCTCCTCGGGCACTGCCACTTCGACCACGCGATGGACGTGCCCGAGCTCGCCCGCCGCGGCGCCGCCGTCTACGGCTCCTCGAACGTGGTGCGGCTGCTGGGGCTGCACGGCCTGGCCGACACCGCCGTCGAGGTCGACCCGCAGGCCGTCTACGAGATCGGTCCGTTCACCGTGCGCTTCGTGCCGAGCCGGCACTCGAAGCTCGTGCTCGGACTCGCGGTGCCCTCCGACGGCGAGCTGACGTGTGACTCCCTCGACTCGCTGTCGAGCAGCGCGTACCGCTGCGGCCAGGTGTACGGCATCCACATCGAGGTGGACGGCACGACGATCTACCACCTGGGCAGCGCGGACCTGATCGACGACGAGTACCGCCTCGGGCCGGTCGACCTGCTGCTGTGCTGCATCGCGGGGCGCTCGATGACCCGCCGCTTCACGCCGCGCATGCTCTCCACATTCGATCCGTCGCTCGTGGTGCCGCACCATCTCGACGACTTCTTCGCACCGATCGATGCGCCGATGGGCCTGTCGCTCAACATCGACGTCTCGGGCTTCGTCGACGACGTGCGCCGGGTCGACCCGTCGCTGAGCCTCGCGACGCTCACACCGTTCCGGCCCTACCGCGCCTGAGCACACGGTCTCCTGCGACTCGTGGGAACCGATCGGAGCGTGTCGTCGTCAGAACGGACCTATGGACTCCGGCGACGTGAACCACGACCCGAACCGCGACGGCTCCTCCCCACCGACGCCCGTCGATCCGGGCCCGACGGCACTGCGTCGGCTCCTACCCGGCCTTGCCCTCGTGGCCCTCGCCGCGGTGGCGGTCGCCGTCGGCGTGTGGATCGCGGGCGGCGACGATCCACTCGAGACCGTCGACGCGGACCGTTCGCCGGCGACACCTGAGGGTGTCGCGGCGGGCGGCGACGAGTCCGGCGGGACCGGCCAGATCGACGTCCGTCTCGAGGAGACCGGCGGGATCTTCATCGAGGGCTTCGAGGTCGGGCTGCGATTCGAGACGCTCGAGGGTGAGACACTCGGCGCGGCGCTGTGGACCGAGGAGTTCGCCGAGGCCGGCAGGACGGACATCGACGCCTACTACGACGGCGTGCTGCACCGCACGGTGCCGGCCGGCACCGTCGTGGTCCGCGCCGAGGCGAACGTCGGCGCCGGGCCGCCGCCCTCGGTCCCCGACCTGACGGGCGACCTGCCCTGTTCGGTGACCGTCGACGTGGCCCCCGGCCAGACCGTGACCCTCGAGGTGTCCTTCGCTGGTGGCGACGGCTGCCTGCGGGTCGTCGATCCCTCGGTCCCGGCCGAGACGACCGTCCCGGTCGGCGAGTCGACCACGATGCCCGGCTGACCGTCCCGGCCCGCTGCGGTCAGCTGGCCGTCGCGAGCTGACCGTCGACCCTGCGCGAGGGCAGCACCTGGTCGATCACGCCGTAGTCGACCGCCTGTTTGCCGCGCAGGATGAAGTCACGGTCGAGGTCCGCGGTGATCCGGGCCGCGTCCTGGCCGGTCGCCGCGACGAGCATCTCGACCATGCGTTCGCGCATCTCCACCATCTCGCGCACCTGGATCTCGATGTCGACCGACTGCCCCTGCGCGCCGCCGTGCGGCTGGTGCAGCAGCACCCGCGAGTTCGGCAGCGCGTACCGGTGACCCGGCTCACCGGCGGCGAGCAGGACCGCCGCGGCCGATGCCGCCTGGCCGACGCAGATCGTCGACACCGGTGCCGAGACGAACTGCATCGTGTCGGCGATCGCGAAGAAGCCGGTCATCTCGCCGCCGGGGCTGTTGATGTAGAGGCTGATCGGTCGGTCGGGCTGCTCGGCATCGAGGTGCAGCAGCTGACCGACGACCAGGTTGGCGACCTGGTCGTCGATCGCGGAGCCGAGGAAGACGATGCGGTCCGACAGCAACCGCGAGTACAGGTCGTAGGCCCGCTCACCCTGGGGGCCGGACAACAGGACGGTGGGGACGAGCATGGGACCTCCGGAGCTGTGCGCAACCTGTTGGTTGCGTGTCCGAGCGTACGGGTTCACAGATCGACACGCAACCGCTACGTTGCACATATGCAGACCCAACGATCCGCGACCGTCCCCGGCGACCTCGACACGGTGCGCGAGGCGCTGCTCGACGCCGAGCTGCTCTCGGCGTGGCTGGGCCCCTGGACCGACCTCGGCGACGGTCACGCCCGCGTCGTCACCGACGACGGCGTGACTCGGCGCGTCTCGGACCACCGGATCGAGCCCGACGGCGCCGTGCGCTGGAGCTGGTCGCCAGTCGACGATCCCGAGCGCTGCAGCGAGGTCGTCGTGCACCTCGAGGACCAGGAGGCGGGCACGCAGATCGTCATCCGCGAGACGCTGCTCGACCTGCCCGGCGGGTCGCACGCCGGTGACCGGGTGGACGCATCGGTCCACGGATCGTCGGGCGACCGATGGACCCGCTGCCTGCTCGCCCTGGGCGCGGTGCTGGAGCAGCACCGTCTCGTCGTGGTGTGAGCGCGGACCGCTCCGACGTACCGAGCTCCGACCCACCGCGGGTCGACGCGGTCTTCGCCGCGCTCGCGGACGGCACACGGCGCGAGCTGCTGCGTGCGGTCGCCGACCTGGGCCCGACGACCGCGACCCGCCTGGCCGCGGAGCGCGAGATCTCGCGACAGGCGGTGTCGAAGCACCTCGGTGTGCTGGACCGAGCGGGGCTCGTCGTCGCCGAGCGCCAGGGTCGCGAGACGCAGTACCGGGCGGACCCGGTGCCCCTGCGCAGCGCGGTCGAGTGGATCGACGAGACCGGTGCGGCCTGGGACCGGCGCCTGCACCGCCTGGCCGAGCTCTTCGACGACCCGTCGTGACGGGCCGACGGCACCCGCACCCGCCGACACACGACTGGCCGGCACCTGCTGACCGGCGCTCCAGGGCACCCGCCTGATCGGCGCGCGAGGGCACCCGTCTACGATCGGAGGTCATGGCCCCCGACGTCGACGACTCCGATTTCGATGCAACAGCACACGCCTCGGACCGAGCGGCCCTGCTCGAGATCGTCCGGACCCGGGCGCTCATCCAGTTCGACGAGCCGCGTGAGCTGTCCTCGGGCGAGATGAGCCGGGACTTCATCGATGCGAAGGCCGGGCTGTCGCGCGGCTCGGCGCTCGACCTGGCGTGTCGGGTGATCGCCGGCCAGGTCGCCGCGGCCGGCATCGAGTGGGACGCTGTCGGCGGCCTCACGTTGGGCGCCGACCAGTTCGCGCACGGCGTCGTCACCCACCTGCGCGACGACCACGAGTGGTTCGTGGTGCGCAAGCAGCCCAAGGGCCGCGGCACCAACCAGCTCGTCGAAGGCGCCAAGCTCGGGCCGGGAGTCCGGGTGCTGCTCGTCGACGACATCGTCACCACGGGCGGCTCGGCCCAGCAGGCCCACCAGAAGGTCGTCGACACCGGCGCGACGGTCGTCGCCGCGGTGACCCTCGTCGACCGCAGCGACATCGCGGCGGCGTACTTCGAGCAGCACGGGGTCACGTACCTGCCCGTGTTCACGTATCGCGATCTGGGCATCGTGCCGGTGGGCGTCACCGGGTGACCCTGCCGGGTGGCGGGGGCGACGCCGACAGGTCCGGTCACGCGGGCGGCGACGACCTCGCCGAGCTGATCGCCGCGATGGATCCGGAGCTCGACGACACCACGTACGTCGTCGTGACCGGTCCGCACGACCTCGACCCACGACCGCTGGCGCCGCTCGTCACCGTGGTCGAGGACGAGGGCACCACCGCGGTCATCGACGAGCAGCGCCTACCCGAGGCACTCGCGCTCGGCTGCACGCCCGAGCACCCGCCGCCGATGTCGCGGATCACGCTGCGCGTGCACTCGTCGCTGCTGGCCGTCGGCCTCACCGCTGCGGTGTCGGGCGCGCTCGCGGGACGGGGCATCAGCTGCAACGTCGTCGCCGGCTACTTCCACGACCACCTGCTGGTGCCGGTGGAGCGCGGGTCGGACGCGCTCGAGGTCCTCCGATCGCTCCAGGGCGGGACCCGCACCTGACCCGTTTGGCCATCACCCCCGGGGGTACGGCTCAGGGGTGACCTCGCGTCCGATCCACCCCACCGTCGTCCGGCTCGCCGACTACAGCTGGCGGTTCCTGGTGATCGGTGCCGCGCTCGCCGTGGTGCTCTGGGGCATCGGACAGCTCAGCGTCGTCGCACTACCGATCGCCGTCGCGCTCCTGTTGACCCGAGCCCTGCAACCGGTCGCCGCGTGGCTGCACTCACGAGGAGTGCCCGCCGCGCTGTCCTCGCTCGCCGTGGTGCTCGGCTTCCTGGCCCTCGTCGCGGGGGCGACGTGGTTCATCGTGCCCGCCGTCGCCGGTCAGTTCGACGACGTGCGCGAGACCGTCACCCAAGGCATCGACGACCTGCAGACCTGGCTGGTCGAGGACGGGCCGTTCGACCTGACCCAGGGCGACATCGACGATGCACGTGAATGGGTCGTCGACCGCGGGTCCGACCTGCTGCGCTCGTCGTCGTCCGCCCTGACCAGCGGCGCGTTCCTGCTCGCGTCGATCGCCGCAGGCGCGGTGCTGTCGCTGCTGCTGAGCTTCTTCATGCTCAAGGACGGCACCCGGGCGCTCACCTGGGGTCGTTCGCTGCTGCCCGCCGGTCGACGCGGTGTCGCGGACCGCCTGTGCCGGCGCATCTGGCAGACCCTCGGCGGCTACCTGCTCGGCTCGACCGCGCTCGGAACGGTCGAGTCCATCGCGATCGGCGTGACGGTCTGGGCCGTGGGCGGCACGCTCGTCGCGCCGATCATGATCCTGACCTTCGCCGCCGCGTTCGTCCCCCTGGTCGGCGCCGTCGTGGCCGGAGGGGTCGCCGTGCTGGTGACGCTGGTGACGGCCGGGCCGACCCAGGCGCTGATCGTGCTGGTCGTGGCGTTCGTGGTGCAGCAGTTCGACGGTGACCTGCTCGCGCCGCTGGTCTACGGCCGCGCCCTCGAGATCCATCCTGCGGTGATCCTCGTCGTCATCGCGGCCGGCGGGTCGCTCTTCGGGTTCGTCGGCGTGCTGCTCGCCGTGCCGGTCACCGCGGTGGTCATCAACTGCGCCGCCGAGCTGCGGGCGTCACCGACGGGCAGCGGCGACGACCTGACCCTGGAAGTGGTCGGCGCGCCACGCGCCACCGAGGACGTCGTCGAGGGCGGCTGATTTCGAGAACACGTTCTCGTTGTCCCTATCCTGCAGGGCTGTCGAGGCGGCCCGACCGGGCCACCGCCTGAGCAGGGGGACCACATGAAGACCGAAGCAGCCATCCTCTGGGAGCCGGGTGGCCAGTGGAGCGTCGAGGAGATCGAGCTCGACCCGCCCAAGGCCGGTGAGGTGCTCGTCGAGATGGTCGCCTCGGGCATGTGCCACTCCGACGACCACGCCCGCACCGGCGACCTGCCCGCCATCACCCCGCTGATCGGTGGGCACGAGGGCTCGGGCATCGTGATGGAGGTCGGCGAGGGCGTGACCTCGGTCGCGCCCGGCGACCACGTCGTGTTCAGCTTCGTGCCGGCGTGCGGACGCTGTCCGTCGTGTGCGGACGGCCACTCGAACCTGTGCGACAACGGGGCGGCGTTGCTCGTGGGTGCCCAGCTCGACGGCACCAGCCGGCACCACGCCCGTGGCCAGGACATCTGGACCATGGTGTGCCTCGGCACCTTCGGTCGCCACACGGTCGTCAACGAGATGTCGTGCGTGAAGATCGAGAAGGACATCCCGCTGGAGCTCGCCTGCCTGGTCGGCTGCGGCGTCACCACCGGCTGGGGCTCGTCGGTCTACGCGGCCGAGGTGAAGCCGGGCGACAACGTCGCCGTCATCGGCGTCGGCGGCATCGGTGCCGCCGCGGTGCAGGGCGCCCGTCTGGCCGGCGCGCGCAACATCATCGCCATCGACCCCGTCGAGTTCAAGCGGGAGCAGGCGCTCAAGTTCGGCGCCACCCACACCGCCAACAGCATCGGCGAGGCGCACGAGCTGATCAACGAGATCACCTGGGGTCGCATGTGCGACAAGGTCATCTGCTGTGTCGGCGTCGGCGACGGCGACCAGATCGCCGCGATCATGATGCTGGCCGCCAAGCGCGGGCGTGTCGTGGTGACCAACATCCACCCGGCCGACGAGGGGTCGATCAGCATCTCGCTGTGCGACCTCACGCTCATGGAGAAGCAGCTGGTCGGCACGATCTTCGGCTCCGCCAACCCCCAGTCGGACATCCCCCGCCTCATGCACCTGTACCGCAACGGTCAGCTCGACCTGGCCGGCATGGTGACCCGCGAGTACGCGCTCGAGGACATCAACGAGGGCTTCAAGGACATGCTCGACGGCAACAACATCCGCGGGGTCATCCGCTACAAGTGACCCGGCGGTCGCCGGGGTTCTCCTGCTCCCGGCGGAGGTTTCTTGCACCAACGCTGCACGAACCTCCGCCGGTTCCTACCATGACTCCATGAGCGGTCCGGAGATCATGGATGCACACGAGTGGCGCGCGGCGGGGTCGATGCTGTCGACCGAGCACGGCGAGGTGTTCGTGCTCGACCGACCCGCTCGGGAGCCCGACGGCTCACCCCCGCTGTTCGTGGTGCACGGCTTCCCGTCGTCGTCGCTCGACTTCCGCCACGTGCTCGGCGCGCTCGCACAGCATCGGCGCGTGGTGCTGTTCGACCAGCTCGGCTTCGGCTGGTCCGACAAGCCGGACCGCCGCTACGGGATCCGCCTGCACGCCGACACCGCGGAGCGTGTCCTGGCGCACCTCGGCATCGACGAGATCGACCTGCTCACCCACGACATGGGCGACACCGTCGGCGGCGAGCTGCTCGCCCGTGACCTCGACGGCGACCTCGGCGTCAAGGTCCGGCGACGGGTCCTGACCAACGGCTCGATCTACCTGGACCTGGCCCACCTGACGACGGGACAGCAGCTCCTCTGCGACCTCCCGGACGCCCCGATCGACCTGATCGACGCCGACGCGCTCGCCGCCGGCGTCGCGGCGACGTTCTCACCCGAGCATCCCGCGTCGGCCGACGAGGTCGAACAGGTGCGCATCGCGGCAGCCCACCAGCACGGCGAGCGGCTGCTGCCGCGGACGATCCGCTACCTCGAGGACCGCCGCGCCGAGGAGCGTCGCTTCACCGGAGCGATCGAGGCCCACCCGTCGCCGCTCGGCGTGGTCTGGGGCACCGAGGATCCCGTCGCGGTGGTCGCCATGACCGACGAGCTCCTGCGCGCCCGACCCGGCACCCCGGTCACCCTGCTCGACGGGGTCGGCCACTACCCGATGGTCGAGTCACCCGAGGCGTTCGCCGACGCGGTGCTCGCCGAGCTGGGGCCGACCTGACGGTGGAGTCGTCGCAGCGTCCGGGCAGCCCCGCCCGCGCGAGGAGGTCGGTCCTCGCGATCGGCGCGCTGCTCGTCGTCGCGGCGGCCGGGATCGCTGCAGTCGTCGTCGCGGTCCTGGCGCTCACCTCCGGCGGCGACGAGCCGTCGGCCGACGTCGCGGCGGTGACGAGCACCTCGACCACGCCCACGGCGCCGACCACGACGTCGATCGTGGTCGTGCACGAGACGCTGCCTGCCGGCGTCAGCGAGGTCGCGACGGTGCATCCCGGCCTCGACGACGTCGCGGTGCGCGCGACGCCCCCACCGGGATGGGATGCGACGCTCACCCCGGTCGTCACCTCGACCGACCCCGAACCGCCCCGGAGCGGGCTCGACCTGGCCCGCGTCCCGATGCCGTCGGCCGAGACGCCGATCGCCGGGCGCCACGTGGCGGCCGACGGCTGGACGTTCGCCAACCCGACGACGTTCACACCGCCGCAGCCGCTCGTGTTCGGGGTCGTGCAACGACAGGGTGACTGGATCCAGGTGCTGGTCCCGGTGCGTCCCAACGGCACCGTCGGCTGGTTGCCCGCGGCGAGCGCCACGGTCACCCGGACCGACCTGTCCGTCGAGGTGTCGCTCACCGAACGACGCCTCCGGGTCGTGCGTGCAGGCGTCGAGGAGCTCTCGGCGCCGGTCTCGATCGGTCGCCCGTCGACCCCGACGCCGACCGGCGAGTTCTACGTCACCGACGTGGTGCCGTCGGTGAACCCCGCCGGAGGGTACGGGCCCGTCGCGCTCGCCCTGAACGGCTACTCCGAGGTCATGGACGAGTTCGCCGGCGAGTCCGGCGTCGGTGCGAGCGGCGAGGGCGCGCCGGACGCGATCGCGCCGGTGCTGGCGCTGCACGGCACCAACCGCCCGGCCAGCGTCGGCCGGGCGATGTCGAACGGCTGCCCGCGCCTGTACAACGACGACATGGTGCGACTCGCCGAGCTGGTCCCCGCCGGCACCCCGGTGCGGATCTGGCCCTGACGCTCGACGCCCTCCGGACAGGGCGCCTCAGCGCGAGGTCGAGGAGAACTTCCGGAACGAGAGCGCCGCGAACACCACGGTGATGCCGACCGCCCAGGCGAGCGACCACCAGACGTCCATGCCCGGGTCCTTGCCGCTGTAGAGCGCCCTGGTCGCGTTGGTCACGACGGTGAACGGGTTCACGTCGGCGATCCTGGCCAGCCACGACGGCATCGTCTCGGTCGAGACGAAGGCCGAGGAGATGAACGTCATCGGGAACATCCAGATGAACCCGGCGGAGTTCGCCGCCTCGACCGACTTCACCGAGAGGCCGATGAGCGCCTGGATCCAGCTGAAGGCGTAGGCGAACGCGAGCAGCAGCAGGGTGGCGATGATGCCGTCGACCAGACCACCCTCGAGTCGGAAGCCCACGAGCAGGCCGACGATCAGCATGATCACGAAGGTGAAGATGTTGCGCAGCAGATCCGAGATCGTCCGTCCGATCAGCACCGCCGAGGGATAGATCGGCAGCGAGCGGAGACGGTCGATGAAGCCCTTCTGCATGTCCTCGGCGATGCCGATGCTGGTGAAGGCCGAACCGAACACGACGGTCTGGGCGAAGATGCCCGGCACGACGAACTGCTCGTAGCTCGAGTAGCCCGGCACGGCGATCGCGCCGCCGAAGACGTACACGAACAGCACGACGAACATGATCGGCTGGATCGCCGCGAAGACCAGCAGGTCGGGGTTGCGGACGGTCGCGATGAGGTGGCGGTTCGCCTCTGTCCAGGTGTCGCGCACGAGCCACATCGGGCCGTTGGGCACCTCGTAGCTGGCGGGAGCGGCCGTGGTCGGCACGGCGGATGCGGTGGTCATCGGGAAGCTCCTTCGACGACGACGTCATCGTCGGTCTCGTCCTCGGCGCGGTGGCCGGTCAGCTGCAGGAACACGTCGTCGAGGGTGGGGCGACGGACCACGACGTCGTGCACGTCGATGCCCGCGTCGTCGAGGGTGCGCACGACGGCGGGCACGATGTGCTCGCTCGTGCGGACCGGGACGGTGACCATCGCCGCGGCGCGGTCGACCGTCTCGGCGACCCCGGGCAACGCGAAGTGGGAGAGCAGCCCGGCCACGGCGGGCAGGTCGTCGCGGTTGCCGACGGTCACCTCGACCCGCTCGCCGCCGCTGGACGCCTTCAGCTCGGACGCGGTGCCGCGTGCGATGACGGAGCCGCGGTCGATGACGACGATCTCCTTGGCCAGGCGCTCGGCCTCGTCCAGGTACTGCGTGGTCAGCAGCGTCGTGGTGCCCTCGGCGACGAGACCGTCGATCACGTCCCACATCTCGAGGCGGCTGCGCGGGTCGAGCCCGGTGGTGGGCTCGTCGAGGAACAGCACCGACGGGTTGGCGATCAGGCTCATCGCGATGTCGAGACGACGCCGCATGCCACCGGAGTAGCCCTTGACCACCCGGTCGGCGGCCTCGTCGAGGCTGAACCGGTCGAGCAGGTTACGCGCACGGGAGCGGGCCTCGGCGGTGTGCATGTGGAACAGACGGCCGACGAGTTGCAGGTTCTCGAAGCCGGTCAGGCGTTCGTCGACCGCGGCGTACTGCCCGGTCAGCCCGATGCGGGCCCGGGCAGCCCGCGGATCGGCCACGACGTCGATGCCGTCGATGAAGGCTCGACCGGCGTCGGGTTTGAGGAGGGTGGTGAGGATGCGGACTGCGGTGGTCTTTCCGGCCCCGTTGGGACCGAGCACACCCAGGACGGTCGCACGTTCGATCTCGAAGTCGACGCCCCTGAGTGCCTCGGTCTCACCGAACCGCTTGACCAGTCCTTCTGCGATGACTGCTGGCACGAAGAGCACTCTAGGAACTGGGTGTGACAGTTTTCGCCCGGATTTGCTGATCCGCGTCGCCGCGCGGCCTCCGCAGGCCCCTCAGAGCTCGGGAACCACCCGGTCGACGAGCAGGCGCAGGCTGCTCCACGCCACGTCGGGCGGCACACCTCCGGCCATCGGCGTCATCGGCAGGGTCGCCGATGGTCCCAGGTCACGCAGGAGCTCGACGCACTGCTCGGGGGTCAGGACCCGGTACTCGGGGTCGTCGCGCAGACCGAGCTCGTCGGTGACGGCTCGTTGCCCGGTGTCGAGCCCGGCCTCGACCGCCCAGGCCCCGTAGGAGTTGCGGTCGTTCGCGACGTAGGGGCCGACCTCGGCCCAGCCCTGTTCGACGTCCTCGCACACGTGGATGAACCGCGGTGCCACCGGCGGCATCGGGCCGAAGTCGGGTCCGCCGCGCTCGATCACCGCCTCGCGGTAGGTGTCCCAGTGCGTGGCGTCGGACGGGAAGAAGACGTCCGCGATGCGCGCGGCGCGACGGGCGGCGCCGGCCGAGGACCCACCGAGGAAGATGGCGGGACGGGGCTCGCGGTACGGACGGGGCGTGACGGTGACGGTGCGGCCGCGGAAGTCGAACGGCTCGCCCGTCCACGCCGCCTGCAGCGTCTCGATCGTCTCGACGACCGCCGGCACCCGCCCGGAGAGGTCCTTGTCGAACATCGCGAACTCCGAGGGCACATACCCGTTGGCGACGACCAGCTCGAGACGCCCACGGCTCAGCTGGTCGAGCACCGCCGCGTCCTCGGCGATGCGCAGCGGGTCGTGCAACGGGGCGATCAGCGCCGCGACCCGGATCCGGATGCGCTCGGTGCGGGCCGCGACCGCGGCGCCGAACACGAAGGGCGACGGCAGGTACGAGTCCTCGGTGCCGTGGTGCTCCGAGAGCGTGACCGTGCGGAACCCGTGCCGCTCCCCCCACGCGATCTGCTCCAGCGCGGCCTCGTAGCGGTCCGCGACCGAGGTCTCGGCGATCGCCGGGCTGCGAAGGTCGTAGCGGAGCTCGAGTCGGGTCACGTGCACCTCCGGGGACGGATCGCACAGCGTCGCACGGCCGGCACCGCGGCGCACCCCCGGCGATCCCCCAGGCGGATCTGAGGGATCGGCCCGATACCACGCCGGCGCCGTCGGCCTGAGGGTGGCAAGGGAGATCGGACGACGCGTCCGGCAGGAGGAGGAACGACATGTCGACGACCGACGTCCCCCACGTCCCCGACGGACTGGACGACGCACTCCGGGACCACCTGCGGCTGCAGCGCTGGCTCACCGAACGACGCAATGCAGGCGTCCGCCCGGATGCGATCGCGGCCGAGCTGGTCGCCTCGGGCTGGGACGCCGACACCGCAGCCCGTCTGTCGCTGCGCTCGTTGCGCTCGTCGGATCGCCAGACGCTGACCTACGCCGTGCTGACCCTCGCCGCGGGCTTCGCCGCGCTCGGCGCCGCCAGCTCGGCGCACCTGATCATCGACGGCAACCCCGACCCCATCCTGTTGACCTGCATGCTCACGCTCTGGCTCATCGCGACGCCGATCGCGGTCGTCGTCCGGTTCGCGGCTCGTCGTGTCGAGTCGCGCTCGTCGTTCGTGATGTGGTCCGGCTCGCGCCGTGGTTGGTACGGCGCGCTGGCGTCGTGCACCGCGCTGGTGGGCATCGAACGGCTGCTGAACTACGTGTTCCACGCGATCGCGACGCTCACGGGGGCGAGCTCCGGGGACTTCACGCTGGCTGCGGCCGCGCAGGTCGTGATCTCGCTCGCCGTGTCGATCCCGATGTTCCTCTGGAGCTTCCGCGAGTGGCGCCGGTCGAACCTGGTGATCTCCGCGCTCTCGGGCGACCCGAGCGACACACCCTCGTGAACAGGGAGCGACCGGACGCTGCCCCCGCCGACGTCGTTGTCGCCCCTGCAGCACGACGGCGTGGTGGACTGTGGTGATGTCCCTGCGCCCGTCGGCCCCGTCGCGGGCGCCGGACCACCAGACCATCGGCCTGCTGTGGGCCGTCGTGGTGCTGCGCGTCGCAGCGCTGGGGTGGGCCACGGTCGTGGTGCTCATCGACGTCAACGGCGTGACCGAGCTGCGCGCCGGACTGGCCCTCGCGGTGCTCGGGGTGCTCGCGGCGTGGACCGTCGCGCTGGCCACGACGGTGCGTCGGGCCGACCGACGCATGCGTCCCGATGCCCTCGGAGCCGCCTGGATCCTCGCCGTCGACATCGGGCTCGCTGCGCTCGTCGCGGCCCTCGACCACGTGGTCTACGCCGGGCCGCACCCGCAGTCGTTCGCGTCCGTCTGGCCGATGAGCGCGGCGGTGGTCGCCGGTCTCCTGCGCGGCGAGGTGGCCGGCGGTGCGGCCGGGCTGCTGATCGGCGCCTCCGCCGGCGTGGGCACGGCCCTCTTCGCACCCGACGGCCTGGACGGTCACTGGACCGCGACCGTCGGCACCGTCGTGCTGCTGGTCGTCGCCGGAGCACTGGCCGGTCTGGTCACGGTGGTGCTGCGACGGGCGGACGCCGCAGAGGCCCGGGCCGCCGCACGCGAAGAGGTCGCCCGCCGACTGCACGACGGCGTGCTGCAGACGCTCGCGGTGGTGCAGCGCCGCAGCGAGGACCCCGACCTGGTGGCACTCGCGCGCGACCAGGAGCTCGACCTGAGGGCCTTCATCAGCGACGACGCGTCGGTGCTCGGACCCCGGACCGGCGGCAGGGTGACAGGCAGCAGAGTCACCGGCAGCAGGGTCACCGGCGGCAGCGGGAGCACCGATCTGGTCGCCGCCCTGCGGCAGGTGCTCGGCAACACCGAGCGGGTGCACGGCCTGCGCGGCGAGCTCGTCGTGGTCGAGCCACCGGGACCCACCGACGACGTGGTCGTCGAGGCGGTGCACGGCGCCGTCGGCGAGTGCCTCACCAACGTCGTGAAGCACGCGGATGCCACCCGCGCGGTGGTGTGCCTCGACGTCGTCGACGACACGCTGATCTGCACGGTGAACGACGACGGCGCCGGGTTCGACGTGGAGGACACCGCCGAGGGCACGGGTCTCCGGCGATCGGTGCGCGGCAGGATCGAGGAGCTCGGAGGGACCGTGCAGGTCCGCTCCCGCGCGGGTCACGGCAGCGAGGTCGAGCTGAGGCTTCCGCTCCTGCCAGGTCGCGCGACCCGACACGGACCGGTGGACTGAGGTTTCGCACCCGGCGCGGCTGGGTAGGACCGCCCTTTCTCGGCGGTGCCGAACCTGGCAGACTTCCGGCGAGGGATCGATGTGGCGAGTCGGACCGCAGTGGCGCTGCGGACGACGGCGAGCGTGGCGGGGGCGTAGATGGGGACGAGTTGGGGGGCACGGCGTCCGAGACGACGCCGGATCATGGCAGCCGCTGCGGCGATCGTCGTCGCCGGTGCCGCGTTCGGCTCCGCGGTCGCCGCGGACCAGCCGGCACCGCCGGTCGACAACCCGGGACTCGACGTCGCGTGCGGCATCAAGGTCGCGGTGGTGCTCGACGAGTCGGGCTCCATCGGCGGCTTCTTCGGCCCGACCGACCCGAACCGTGCCGACTTCACGCCCCAGGTGCGCGACGCCTTCCGCAAGCTCGTCGCCGCGCTGTCCGGCACGAACTCGACCATGCTCGTGACCGAGTTCGCCGACAACGGCAACACCGCCATCAACCCGACGCCGATCGACGGCAACCAGCAGACCTTCGAGAACTACATCGCGGCGGACTACAACCCCCGGCTGCGGGGACTGACCGGCGAGTACCACACGAACTGGGAGGCCGGCCTCGAAGAGGTGCGGCTCGCCGCGCAGTCCGGGTCGTTCGTGCCCGACCTGGTCATCATGTTGACCGACGGCGAGGCCAACAAGCGCTACCAGTGGGCCGGCGTGCCGTTCGTGGCAGAGGTTGCCGAGGACCGCGCCGGTGCCAACGGTCTGCTGGCCTCGGTCGCGACCGCGCCGGCGGTCGACGAGGCCGTCGACGAGGCGAACTACCTCAAGGGTCGGGGAAGCCGGCTCTTCGGCGTCGGCGTGAACCTGCAGGGCGAGGGTGTCTTCTCGATGGCGCGGGTCGCCGGGGCGACCGAGTGGGACGGCGACCCCGCGTCGCTCGCCACGTCGGACTACGTGACCTACTCCGACGCGACGATGCTCGACAACGCGCTCGCCCTCATCGGCACCCAGGCGTGCAGCACCGGCGTCACCGTCAACAAGTTCGAGCAGCGCGGCGATCGTCGCACCCCCGGGGCGGGGTGGGACTTCACGGTGACCCCGGCCGAGGTGCCGGTCCGCTGGCTGGTCCCGACCACGGGTGCGCCGTCGACGCGGACCCTGCGCACCGGTGACGACGGCCGAGCCGCGTTCACCTGGGTCACCCGGCGGGTCACCTCTGGCATCACCGTCGTCGAGGCGCAGCGACCCGGCTGGTCGCTCGGCCCGGTCGACTGCACCCTCACCGCCAAGGACGGCACCCGCTCCCCGATCCCGCACACGCCGGTGCCGGGCGGCTTCCGGCTCAACGACGTCGACGTCGGCGCGAAGGTCAGCTGCGACGTGGTCAACGTCGAGGGTGGCCCGACCACCACGACGCCGCCCGGCGGCGTCCCCACCACCACGATCCCCGGTGCGACGACGACCACCACGCCGGGATCCACCACCACCACCGTCCCCTCCGACGTCGACGAGACCGAGGAGCCCGACGGCACCGACGAAGAGGCCGGACCCGGCACCGAGGTCGCCGGCCGTTCGGAGTCGGCGATGCGTCCCGTCGAGGTGCTCTCCGCCGCGGTCGCTCCCGGGCTCGCGCTGACCGGCGCCGAGCTGCCGCTGCCACTGGCGGGCTCGTTGCTCATGCTGGGCGCCGCGCTGGTGCTGCTCAGCCGGCGCTCGCGCCGCCGCTGAACCCAGCCTCCACGAGGGGCTCATCAGGGGCACCGATACGCTCGACCGTGATGGCCGAGACCCCAGAGCGCCCCCTCCGCTCCGCAGAGCAGCCCATCCGCGTCGTCATCGCGGACGACCACCACATCTGGCGGTCCGGCCTGCGCGTCGACCTCGGTGAGGGCTTCGAGGTCGTCGGCGAGTCCGAGGAGGCAGCCGCAGCGATCGAGGTGATCGAGCGCACCCGTCCCGACCTGGCGCTCGTCGACCTGCACATGCCCGGCGGCGGTGGGCTGGCGGTCGTGCGCGCGTGCGCGACCGAGACCCCCATCGTCATCATCACCGTCTCCGAGGCCGAACGCGACCTGCTCGATGCGATCGCGACCGGCGCCGTCGGCTACCTGGTGAAGTCGACGCGTCCCGAGGAGCTGCGCGCCGCGCTGCGGCGCGCCGCGGACGGGGAACCGGTGTTCTCGCCGCAGCTCGCCGCGCTGGTGCTCTCGGAGTTCCGTCGCATGGCCGGTGGGGCCGCTCCCGCCGACCAGGCCGAAGCGGCGGTCCGCACGCTCACGCCCCGTGAGCGCGAGGTGCTCGGCCACGTGGCTCGAGGTCACACCTACGCCCAGGTGGGCGAGGAGCTCTACATCTCACCCAAGACCGTCGAGAACCACGTGCGGAACATCCTCGCGAAGCTCCACCTGACCCGCCGCCACGAGCTCGTGCGCTGGGCGGTCGACCGTGGCATCACCTGAACCGCCAGTCACTCGCGCCGCCACGTCACCCTGAACGGGTGGTCAGTCGCGCTCGCGGGTGTCGCGCAGCAGCACCTCTTGGGCGATCGTCGCGATGTGCCTGCCGTCGGTGCCGAAGACGTGACCGAGCGAGAGCCCACGTGCCCCGACGAACGTGTGGCAGGTGAAGTCGTGCAGCTGCCACTCGTCCGCGCGGAACGGGCGGTGGAACCAGATCGTGTGGTCGAGGCTCGCGGTGAACAGCACCTTGTGGAGCACCTCGTCGGGCTCACGACGCACCGGATGGGCGCGGACGACCGCATCGGTCGGCAGGTCGTCGGAGAGGTACGCCAGCCCGCCGGCGTGCACGATCTGGTTGTCCGGCAGGTCCTGGGAGACCCGCAGCCACGCGGCGGCACGGCCGGAGCCGTCGCGGCCCGCCGGGGCGAGGTGGTCGGCGGGGATGAACGCGCGCTCGAACACCGGGCTCCACGAGTCGAGCGTCAGGTCCTCGGGCCGGGGCACGTCCGGCGGCAGCGAGAGCGGCTCGATGTCGGCCGAGCGCTCGGCACGCTTGAAGCTCGCCTCGAGGTTCAGGATCGCGCCGACCGCCTGGCGGGCGACGACACGCCGGGTCGCGAACGACCGTCCGTTGCGGATCCGGTCGACCTCGTAGCGCACCGGCTCGTCGTGGTCGCCCCTGCGGATGAAGTAGGCGCGGATCGAGTGCACGTGGAGCTCCTCGTCCTCGACGGTCCGCGCGGCGGCACGCAGTGCCTGGGCCACGATCTGGCCGCCGTACAGGCCGCCCCAGGGGTAGTGCGGACCGATGCCGACGTAGACGTCGGGACCATGGTCGGCGAGGTCCAGGATGGTACGGAGATCCACGATCCTCCAGCGGTCGAGGGGTGCCACCTCGGGAGCGGGTGGCGCGGTCGCACAGTGATCATGGCAGCTTCTCGCCCGGTGGTCCGCCCTGATCTCGGCATCGGCGCCCGATGGTGCCCACTCCTGTGCCGTTCCGCGAGACTCGGGTCATGACCAACGTCGATCCCGACCTGCTGGACCAAGCCGTCGAATGGACCCGAGCGGCGGGTGAGCTCACCCTCGGTTGGTTCAACCACACCGAGCTGTCCGTCGACGCCAAGCGTGACGGCTCGCCGGTCACCCAGGCCGACCGCGCGGCGGAACGCATGCTGCGCGAGATGATCGAAGCGGCCTACCCGGACGACGCGATCCAGGGTGAGGAGGAGGACGACAAGCCGGGCACCTCGGGACGGCGCTGGGTGATCGACCCGATCGACGGGACCAAGGCGTTCACCCACGGGGTCGGGACCTACTCGAACCTGCTGTACCTCGAGGATGAGCACGGCCCGGCGATCGGCGTCATCAACCTGCCCGCCCTCGGAGAGAACGTCGCCGCCGGGCGGGGTCTCGGCTGCCGGTTCGACGGCGCGCCGGTGACGGTGTCCGAGCACGACCGCCTCGAGGGCGCGTACGTGTCGAGCACCGCGTTCGAGCTCTGGGACGGCGCGCTGTTCGGGCGGCTCGTCGACGCCGGCGCCCAGATCCGCACCTGGGGCGACGCGTACGGGTACGCCCTGGTCGCCAGCGGCCGCGTCGACGCGATGACCGATCCCATCCTCGCGTGGTGGGACATCGCGGCGCTCACCGTGATCGTGCCCGAGTCGGGCGGCACGCTCACCACCTGGCACGGTTCCCGGGACCTCTCCCCCGGCGCGGACGGCTTCTACTCGGCGGTGGCCAGCAACGGCCGCTTCCACGACGACCTCGTCGCGGTGCTCAACGGCTGACCCGCGTGCTGCTGATCGGGCTGGTCAGCCGTGCGAGTGGTCGTGGCCGTCGTGGCGTTCCGACCGGGGGCCGTGGTGGTGCGGGTCGTCGATGATGCGCACCCCGCCCACGTCCACGACCCGGCCCCGGTAGGCCTCCATCAGGTGCTCGTCGACGAGCACCTGATCCGGCGGCCCGGCGGCGACGAGGCGACCGGCCAGCAGGACCACCTGGTCGGCGTCGGCTGCCTCGGACAGGTCGTGGGTGCTGAACACGACGGTCCTGCCCTCGGCACGCTCCTCGGCCATGACCTCGAGGATGCGTTCACGTGAGGTCACGTCGAGTCCCGTCATCGGCTCGTCGAGGACCAGCAGGTCGGCCTCTGCCGCCAGGCCCTGTGCCACGAGCACCCGTTGGCGCTGACCTCCGGACAGCTCGAGCAGCTGTCGCTGGGCGAGGTCGGTGACGCCCACTCGCTCCATCGCACGTTGTACGACGGCCCGACCGGCGGCGCCCAGGCGTCCGACGAGGCCGGCTCGGCCGTAGCGGCCCATGGTGACGACCTCTGCCACGGTCAGGGGCAGGTGCGCCGGTGTCTCGGTCGACTGGAACACGTAGGCGACACGGCCGCGGCCCGGTTCGGCGCCGAGCACCGAGATCGATCCCGATCGTGGCGTGAGCAGACCGGCGACGGCGTCGAGGAAGCTCGACTTGCCGCTGCCGTTGGGACCGATGCAGGCGATGATCGTGCCCGCCGGCAGCTCCAGGTCGGCACCGTCGACGGCGACGTGGCCGCCGTGGGCCAGCACCAGCGATCGGGTCTGGATCGCAGGCGTCGGCGGGGCGGACATGAGAATCAGTCTCGCACAGCCTCACTCATCGACCGAGCACTGCGACATTGCGTGCGACACCGTCGTCCCGCGACGACATCTCACGCAATGTCGGGGAGTTTCAGGCTGCGGCGACCGCCTGGTCAGCCTGCGGCAACCGCCTGGTCAGCCTGCGGCGACGAGCATGCGCTCGAAGGAGGCCGCCCGCTCCTCCTCGGACCCACGCGGCGAGATGCGGTCACCCCAGCCGGAGGCCTCGGAGATCGCGTCGGCGTACGCCGCACGGCGACGGGCCACCAGGCCCTCGGCCGGCGCACGGTCCGCAGCGGGCTCGTACTGGGCCTCGATGCCCTGGCGCAGCATGTTGAGCGCCTCGGTGCGCATCTGGGAGACACGCGACTCGGTGACGCCCAGGAAGCGGGCCAGGTCCTGCGAGGTGCGCTCCTCGATGAAGTAGCCCACGACCACCAGGCGGTGGCGCTCGGGCAGCAGGCGCACGGCGTCACGCAGGTAGGCGTGCAGCTCGCGGCTCTCGAGCTCCTCGGAGGGCTCCATCACGGAGCGGTCGGTCAACACGTCGACGAGGGTCAGCTCGTCGTCGTCGGCGTCGCCGACCAGCGAGTCGAACGCCAGGACCACCGAGCGGAACAGGCGGTCACGGAGCCGGTCGAGCTCCTCACGGGAGATCTCGAGCGCTGCAGCGGTCTCTGCGAGCGACGGCACCCGGCCCAGCTGGCTGGCGAGGTTCTGCTCGACCTGGTCGAGACGGCGGGCCAGGGCACGCACCGAGCGCGGCGCCCAGTCCGCGGCACGCACGCCGTCGATGATCGCCCCACGGATGCGCTGTGCAGCGAACCGGTTGAACGGGACACCGCGTGCTTCGTCGTAGCGCTTGGCGGCCTCGACGAGCCCGAGGGCCCCGGCACGGGCCAGTTCGTCACGATCGACGTGGCGGGGGAAGTGGACCGCCACCTGGAACACCACGTGGTTGACGAGCGGCAGGTGCTCCTCGACCAGCGCCGTGACCTCGGCCTGGGTGCGCTTCACCACCGGCGCCGTGGCGACCTCGGGGACGTCGAGCTCGTCGCCCGTCTCGTCGATCCCCATCGTCGCATCGCTTCGCATCTTGCCCATGACCGTGTCTCCTCCTGGCCGAACGTCGGCCAGTCGGATATCGGCGCGCGGGCGCGCAGAACTTGAGCGAAATCTCCAGAAAATCCCCAGCGGACCTCCACCGACACGCTCAGTGCGATTCAGTGGACGAAGAATATCACTCTCTGTGGGATATGTCGGCGATTCGGAGGGAAATCTGAACACTCGGACGCGATTCCACGCGTCCAACCTGTGCAAACACGCAGGGGGTCAGGTCTCGGGTTCGAACGCCGCCGCGCGCACGCCTCGGCGCGCCAGCTCCACCAGCAGCGGGAGCGGGTCCTCGACCGCTGCCAGGCCGCTCGCGCCGGTCCCGTGTGAGCCGGCGTGCAGGGCCGTCACGGCCGCCACGGCGGATCCCGCAACAGCGGGACGGTCGAGTGCGCCGTAGACGACCGCGCTGCGCGCCCCGCCGGACTGGCCGCGTAGCTCGACGCGGATCGCGCCGATGCCGCCCTCGTCCGGTGGCGGGACGAGCACGGGGAACGGGGCGAACGCGCGGTCACGTCGTGACGCGGCCAATCGGGCCGTCACGCGCTGCACACCGGGGAAGTAGGGCACCAGCAGCGCCGGTTCGGCCAGGTCCGCCCGATAGCAGTCCCTGGCCCCGATCGGGTCGGGGAACCAGCTGAGCTCACGGCCGGAGAAACCCGGACGTCGCACCCAGGCACCGTCACGCCAGTCGACCGCGGTGCCCCGCAGGGCACGCAGCCGCTGACGGGCGCAGGCGGGTCCTGCTGCGCCGTGGCGCGAGACGTGGATCTCGTCGACGCGCTCCAGCGCGCTCGCGGCGTGGCGCACGAGCAGGCACGAGAGCCCCGGCGACATCGCCGCACCGACGAACAGCCGCACGCCGCGCTCCACCGCGAGCTCGTCCAGGTCGAGCAGTGCACGCACCTCGTCCGCGTCGTCCGAGGTGCACACCACGTGCCGACCAGCGTCCAGCTGCGACCGGGCGACCTCGAGCTGGGCGCCGACCTCTCTGGCCACCACGACCGTCGAGACCTCCGCGTTGGCCAGGGCGCGCTCCACACCGTCGCGCTCGAGCACGACCCGAGCCTGTTCGCCGAAGGCCGTGGCGACCTGCGTGCGGCGCTCCCGTCGGCGCGTCACCAGCGTGACGCCCTCGTTGGTCGCCCGTGCGTCGGCCCCGGGGGTCAGCAGCTCCCGAGCGATCCGCACCCCGAGGATCCCTGCGCCGACCACGGCGATCCGACCCGTCGCGGACGCAGAGGTCGCAGCGGTCGTCGAGGATCGGCCTGTCATCGGGCAATCACTCGCAGGGCTGTCATCGGAGGTCGCGACCGCCGAGCTCTCGCCAACCGCCCCCCTCGAGCGGGCTGGAGTCGGCACCCTTCAGGCGCAGCACCGCTCCGACGAGCGCCCCGATGGCCACTGCGAGCACTGCCCGACGTAGTCCTCGCATGTCGTCTCCTGTGGGAGCGTGTCCGGTGGGAGCGGTTCGTGGGGCTAGCTGGAGTCGAACCAGCGACCTCACCCTTATCAGGGGTGCGCTCTAACCAACTGAGCTATAGCCCCGCTCCGCCGGTGATGCGCCACCGGCAGCGGCCGACCACGTTACCCGACGGACCGGTCTCGTTTCGATTCCGACACCGGACGGGCCGTCTCCTCTTCGATCACCGAGATCCACACACCGCCGATGATGTCGCTGATCAGGTTGAACACGAGGGTCGCGATCACCACCGAAGCCGTGAAGCCGAGGGCGAGCAACAGGGTGATCAACCCGAACTGGCGGAAGATGAAGTCGCCGTCGAGGGTCCAGTCCGTCAGCGACAGCGAGGAGTTCACGACGTCCTCGAAGCTCTCGATGGTGCCGGCGTTGCTCGCCACGGTCCACAGGATCACCGAGGCGATCATCACGATGAGCCACATGCACAGCGAGACCAGCAGCGACAGCTTCAGCATCGACCAGGGATCGATGTGCCGGATCAGGCGCCGGACCTTGCGAGCCTCGTAGCGCTGACGGCCGTAGCCGAGCACACGACGTGGCTGCGCCGATCCTGCCGAGGAGCCGCCGGACCCCTGGCCCGTGGCCTGGTCGGCGCCGGCCTGTGACCTGGCAGGTGCAGCGGCGCCGGAGCGGGATTGACGCGGCGTCGGACGCGCACCTGGGGACCCACTGGCGGGCTCACCGGCAGCGGGGCTGACGGCGGTCTCCTCCGCTGACGGCGTCGATGTCACGGCCGACATCCTAGGTGGCTCACGGAGCACCGACAGGCTCTTCGGAGCGTGCCGCGCCGAGCGGCGCCGCGGTCGCGACGGCCCCGCGCCGCCCGACGACGACCGAGACGACCACCTGCTCGTCGGCCCCGCCGGAGACCCGGACCTCGCTCGCGCCGGAGCGC
>JAEWED010000161.1 GCA_023389745.1 Actinomycetes bacterium | reverse complement strand
GACGCCGACCCACGGCTCACCGAGAACGCCTCGCTGATCACCGAGATCGTCGAGATCGACCACGAGCTCGAGGCGGTCGCCGGCGGCGCCGGCAGCGCTCGCGGCAGCGGCGGCATGGCGTCGAAGCTGGCGGCCGCCAAGATGGCGTCCTGGTCCGGGGTGCGCACCGTCATCGCCGCCGCCGCCCGCCCGGGTGTGCTCGACGACGCGGTCGCCGGCACCCCGGGGATCGGCACCACCGTGCTCGCCCGCGAGCGCCGACTGGCCGCCAGGAAGCTCTGGATCGCGTTCGCCCTGCCCGCCGAGGGACGGGTCGTCGTCGACGACGGCGCCGTGGCCGCGCTCACCCGTGGCGGCCGCTCGCTGCTCGCAGCCGGCGTCGTGGGGCACCACGGCGAGTTCGGGATCGATGCCGCGGTCGAGATCGCCGGACGTGACGGGCGGGTGGTCGCCAAGGGCCTGACCCGGGTGGACTCCGACGCGCTCGCGCTCATGGCGGGGCGTCGCTCGGCCGAGCTGATCGAGGGATCGGGCGAGGTCGTGCACCGCGACGACCTCGTCGTGATGCCCTGAGCCGGGTTGGACCGTCGTGCCCGTCCGCAGTGCCGGCCTGCTGCTGTTCCGCCGCTCGTCCGCCGGGCTCGAAGTGCTGGTGGTGCACCCCGGTGGACCGTTCTGGGCGCGCAAGGACCTGGGCGCGTGGTCGCTGCCCAAGGGGGAGTACGACGACGACGAGGACCCGGCGGTGTGCGCTCGGCGCGAGTTCGCCGAGGAGCTCGGCACGGCGCCGCCCGACGGTGAGCTGCTGGACCTCGGTGAGGTGCGGCTCAAGAGCGGCAAGGTCGTGGTCGCCTGGGCGGTCGAGGGCGACCTCGACACCGCCGAGATCGTGAGCAACACCTTCGAGACCGAGTGGCCGCCCCGATCGGGCCGCCGCCAGGAGTTCCCCGAGGTCGACCGGGCGGAGTGGTTCGGCCCCGCGGAGGCGCGCGCGAAGCTCAACCCCGCGCAGGCCGAGTTCGTCGACCGGCTCGAGTCGCTGCTCGAGGGTTGAGCGCTCGAGCCTTGAGTCAGCCGGCGCTGGGAGTGGCTTCGCCCTCGCCCGAGGTGGCCGTCTCGGCCGCTGCGTCGGCCGGAGCGTTCGACGTCGCAGCGTCGCCGATGCCGAGCTTCGAGCGGATCTCCGACAGACGGGCCTGCGCCTCGAAGTTCACCGACGCCTGCTCGACCTCGAGCATCTTCGACTCGACCGACATGCCCTGGATCTCGGACATGCCCTTGGCCTTGGCGTAGCGCGTCTCGATCTTCTCGCGGACCTCGGCGAGCGTCGGCACGTCGTCGCCGACCTGCTCGGTCAGCGAGCTCATCGCGGAGTTCATCTGCTCCTGCATCTTGGCCTGGTCGAGCTGGGAGAGGAGCTTCTGCTTCTCGGACAGCTTCTGCTGCAGCAGGCGGGCGTTCTGCTGCACCGCCGCCTTGGCCTGCTCGGCGGCCTGCGTGGACTGCAGGGACATCTCCTTGAGGCCCTGGACCTCGCCCTCCTTGGCGATCAGCTGGTTCGCGAACGCCTCGGCGGCGGTGGTGAACTCGGCGGCCTTCGCCGCGTCACCGCCCCGAGCGGCCTCGTCGGCCATGAGCACGGCCTGCTGGGCGTTGCGGTTGAGCTTCTCGAGCTCGTCCATCGCCGCGGACAGTCGCATGTCGGTCTGCTTCTGGTTGGCGATGACGTTCGCCGCCTGCTCCTTGAGCTGACGGTGCTGCTCCTGGGCCTCGGTGATCGCCTGCTCGAGCTGGACCTTCGGGTCCGCCTTCTCGTTGAAGGTGCTCGAGAGCTTCGCTCCCATGTACTTCCACCACTTCTTCAGCGACTTCCACATGCGCAGGAGCCTACGTCGGCCGGTCCCGGTTCAGCGGGCACGATGCAGCGGGCGCGGTTCAGGGGTCGCTCGTGGCCGGCCCGTCATGGGCGCCGCCGGCGGCGAGCAGCAGGGTGGCCAGCTGCGACGCGACCGAGAGCGCCTCGGTGTGGGCCGGGTCGACCGCGGTGGTGGCGAGGATGCCGTTCGCGGTGCTGAGGAACAGGTCCGCCAGCGCCGGGGCATCGGCCCACGCAGGGACGACGCCGTCGCGACGCTGCTGCTCGATGACCTCGGTCAGCACCGTGCGGACCTCGGTCCACATCGCACCCAGCTCGTCACGCACGCGGTCCCAGCGCCGTGCCGCGGCGAGTGCCTCGACGTAGGCGATCCGCTCCTGGCGCGACGACCGGAACAGCTCGTCGAGGGCCACCATGGTCGAGGCCAGCTTCGCCGCGGGGGAGTCGTCGGCCCGCAGCACGTCGAGCACGGGGTCGAGCAGGTCCCGGCAGCTCGCGACCAGCGCGGTGGCGACCAGCTCGTCCTTGGAGCCGAAGTGGTAGGTGATCGCCGCGAGGTTCTCGCCGGACTCGGCGGCGATCGCTCGTGAGGTGATCGAGTCGTAGCCGTCCCTGGACAGGAGCGTGCGGGTGGCCGCGAGCAACCGCTCGGCAGCACCGGTGTGACGGGCGCCGGTCGAACGACGGCGGGGTGTGGTCACGGCGACTCCACTTGCCATCCCGATCCGAAGGAGGCTCGGCCCGAGGGGTGGGCCGGGACACGGTTGTCCCTCGAATCAAACGGGTGTATGTATTCTACCATGTTCTCCTCTCGTGCGACGGGTCGAACCGAGGACGGTGACGGCGGTGGCACCGACGCCTGGCTCACCGTGGCGATCGTCGCGTCGTGGATCGTCGCCGCGGCGGTCGGCGTCATCCGGACGGTCGCGGCCTCGCCGGCGGATCGTGGACCCGGAGCGGTGCTCTCGTCGGTGACGTTCGCGCTGGTCCTGGCGACACCCGGCGCCGTCGCCGTCATCGGTCGGCGTTCGCACACCCCGTCGCTCGTGATCGCCGCGGGCGTCTCGCTGGTCCCGCTCGGACTGGTCTCGATCGCCGCGTTCCCGCTGCTGGTCCCCGCGGCGATGCTCGTCGTCGGTGGTGTGCGCCTGCGGGGACGTTCCGGTGCCGTCGCCGTGCTGGTGTCGTGCACGCTCGTGGTCACGTCGGTCGCGGCGCTCGTCGTGATGCTCGTGCACCAGGACCCTCGGTCGGTCCAGACCCCGACCATGGGCGCCGGTGTGAGCGACGTGGTGACGCCGTGGGAGTCGCTCGCGGCGTTGTCGCTCGTCGCGGTGACCCTGGGGCTCGCCGAGCTCGCTGCGCTCAGCCGGCGTCGTCGCGCCGGCGTCCGCTCGGGAGCAGCCGATCGATGATCGGCTCGAACCCCATCGGGCGGATCAGCAACGTCGAGACCGCGAAGACCGGGATCGCCACCGCCACGCAGATGGCGACCTCGACGACGGCGCCGCTGGAGCCCACCAGGCGCTGCTCGGCCAGCCCGATCGCGACCACCACCGCGGCGCCGAGCACCACGGAACGCAGCACGACATCGACGGTGGCCCAGCCGAGCAGCCCTCGGACGTGGCGCTGCAGCACGTACAGGGCGAGACCGGCGGCCACCCAGTAGGCGACGGAGTAGGCGATCGCGAGCCCGGTGGTCTCGAGCACGGCGATCAGCGGCAGGACCAGCACGACGTTCAGGACGTTCTCGAAGACGTTCAGGTAGAACGGCGTGCGGGTGTTGCGTCGGGCGTGGAAGGCCCGCACGCAGTAGAGGAAGATCGCGAACGCCGGCAGGCCGACACTGAAGCCCAGCAACATGCGGGCGGTGTCCTGGGTGGCCGCCGCGTCGAACTCGCCGCGCTGCAGCAGGATCTCGATCAACGGCCTGCCGAGGAACAGGTAGGCCCCGGCGGCAGGGATCATGAACGTGAGCAGCAGGCTGAGCCCCTCGCGGAACTTCTGGATGTAGGCCGCGTCGTCGCCGTTGCGGGCCGCGGTGGCGAGCTCGGGCAGCACGGCGGTCATGATCGACACGGCGATCAGCCCGTAGGGGAGCTGGAAGAAGATGAACGCGTACTGGTACGCCGAGACCGCACCGACCCCCGCGCCGCGTGCCAGCGTCAGCACGATGAGCAGCGAGACCTGGTTGGCGATCGCGAAGCCGACGGTCCAGCCCGACAGACGGACGACGGACTTCACCGCGGGGTGTCGTGGGCGAAAGTCCCAACGCAGCACGATCCCGGCACGGCGGATCGCCGGCAGCAGCGCGACGGCCATCGCTGCGACGCCGGCGGTCGTGCCGAGGCCCAGCACGTAGACCGTGTTCATCGACGAGTCGCCCTGGGCGGGGTCGATGATCCGGTAGACGATCAGCGCAGCGATCGAGATGACGACGTTGGTGAGCACCGGCGCGAATGCCGGCGCGGCGAACCGGCGACGGGCGTGCAGCAACGCGGTCGCCAGGGTGGTCATCCCGTAGAAGAACACCTGCGGCAGCAACAGGAGCAGGAAGTCGTCGCCGATCGCGATCTGGCTGGCCCGTTCGGGCCCGTCGACCGAGAGTGCGAACAGCCGGTTCAGCAGCGGGGCGGCGATCACCGCGATCAGCGTCAGCGCCGTGATCGCGACGAACGCCACGGTGACCATCACCGAGGTGGACTCGTCCTCGGGGTCGTCCTGGGCGTGGATGAACAGGGGGACCAGCGTCGACGACAGCACGCCGCCGATGACCAGCTCGTAGAGGATGTTGGGCGCGGTGTTCGCCAGGTTGTAGACGTCGGCCACGTTGGTGAGCCCGAGCGCCGCCGTGAGGGCCGCGACCCTGACCAGCCCCGACACGCGCGACAGCGCGGTGCCCACCGCGGGCATGGCGCTGGCACGTAGCAGGCTGCGACCACCGCCGGAGCCGGCCGGCTCCTCGTCGGCGGCCTCGTCGGACCACTCGTCGGGGTCCCACCGCTCGTTTCGGTCGCCGGGATCCCAGTCGCCGGACTCCCAGTCGTCGGACTCCCAGTCGTCGGGATCCGTGTCGCCGGTGCGGACGTCGCCCACGCTGGTCACGCGCTGCCCGAGCCGGTCTGCGGTGACCCGCCCTGGGTGGTGTCGTCGCTCGGCGGTTGCATCGGTGTCTGGGGCGCAGCGGCCTCTGGCATGGTCGGGGGTCCGGAGGCGTGTCGGGTCTCCTCGACGGCCTGGCGCAGCGCCTCCATGTCGCCGACGATCGACTCGACCTCGTCGCCGAGCCCGCCCACGGCGTCCGCGTCGGACTGGGTGACCGACAGCTCGACGGTGCGGGTCACGGTCTCGTCGATGCGTGCATCGAGCAGGCGCAGCTGGTCGTAGGTGTCGTTGATCGTCCGGTCGAGACGTTCCGCCGAGGCGAGCTGTGCCTGGATGGCCGCGATGGTCTGGTCGCTGCGCTCGGTGCGAGGCGCGTTCTGGGCGGCGTGCAGCTCGGCGACGATCCTGCCGCCGTCGATCTGGCTGCGGCCGGTGCTCAGGGCCTGCCCGGCCGAGGCGATCCGCCAGGCCTCGTCGACCGCCGTCTCGAGCCGCTCGCCGATGAGGCCGAGGCGGTCGCGCAGCGGACCCGGACGGACCCCGCCGAGCGCGGTGTCGAACCGACGGTTCGCATCGAGGATCTCCTGCATGACCGTGCGCCACGGGTCCTGGAGCGCTCGAGGGTTGATGCCCGGACGCTTGGGGGCTCGCGGCACCGCGGCGAGCACCCGGGCCGCGAACGCGCCGATGCCGAGGGCGACGGCCCCGATGGGGTTGAGACCGATCAGCACTCCCGCGGCGACACCTGCGCCGGTGGCCACGATCGCCGAGGGCGAGGTGATGGCACGGGCGACCTTCGGGGTCAGGAATCGGTCACGGAACGACGACATGTCGCCCCCATGCTGGCACCTGGCACGGCGCGTCCGTGATCTTCACCGCAGGTCGTCGGACCGCAGGGTGAGGGTCGTCAGCTCCGGGTCGGCGGTGATCTCGTCGTCGGTGAAGCGCAACGGACGCAGCTCGCCCCTGGCGAAGGCCCGTGTGCCGTCGCTGTGGTGCGGCGAGGTCGGGTCGCCGCTCTGCCCGTAGGCGAGCACGCCACGGCCGACCGGGCCGTCGGGGGTCATGTCGACGAGCATGACGAAGCTGGCGCCGTAGGTGACCTGGTACCCGCCCGCTGCGAGCCCGGTGCGCTGACGACCCGGGAAGATCGGGGCGGCCGGTGCCTGTGGTTCGAGCGAGGTGGACGACAGCGCGCCGACCGGCACGACGACGTTGAGCAGTCCTTCGGCCTCGCCACCGCCGGGCACCGCGACGTGCTCGTCACCCCGGACCGCCCACTGGACCGCTCCGAGCGGAGCGTCGGGGGCGACCCCTGCGGCCTCGAGCAGCACCAACGCCGTCGACATGGCCGACAGGATCGGATCGGGGGTGGCGTCGGCGTCGGTCGCACCGTCGCCCCCGGGGGCGGGTGGCGCGGGCGCCAGCCCTGCGGGGGTGTCGAGGGGCCGCTCCTCGTCCCAGGGCTCCGCGAAGAGCCCGTTGCCGGCCTTCCACGACTGGTCGTCGAAGCCGCCCATGAACTCGCGCCAGAGCACCGCTCCGACCGAGTCGAGCGATGCGGTCCGATCCCAGGCGGCGAGGATCTCGCCCGCTCGGCGGAGGGCCTCGTCCGACGCGGCTCGGCAGCGCTGCACCACGGCATCGACGAGCAGCTCGGCGCTCAGGCTCCGGTTGTCGAAGATCGCGGCTTCGAGGTCGTCGAGCGTGACGTCGCCGCGACGGGCGAGCGTCGCTGCGAGGCGCAGGTTCTGCCGGGTGCGCAGGCTGCGAGGTGTGCGCTCGAGCCCGCACAGCACGGGGTAGCCCTCGAGGCGTCGCTCGGGATGGCTGAGCCAGTGCGAGTCGTTGGCGTTGACCACGACGTCGCGCACCTCGAGCTCCGGCAACCCGGACGGCGCGACCAGACCCGGCGACCGTGCGTCGTCGTCGACGAGCCACTCGTCGTCGGGCTCGCCGCCGTCGAGCACGGCGATGCGGTTCTCGAACGCGAGCGCGGCGATCAGGTCCTCGTCCAGACGTCGCAGGAAGCGCTGCGTGGCCGCCTCGGACAACGCGGGGGTCGCCGAGCCGTCCGCGTACCACGCGGTGCCGTGGCGGTCCGCGGCGAGGGTGTTGACCCACGGCATGCCCTTGACGTCGCGGAAGACGGCGCGGAACTCGTCGAGGTCACGGGCACGGCACATCCCGAGGAACTGCTCGAGCACGACCGTGTTGTCGAGGTTCGCGTCGCGGTAGCAGAACGCCGTGTCCATGCCCCAGCCGAGCAGCGGCATGTTCAGCATCGGGCCGTGGTGGGTGCTCCACATCTCCCGCTCGACGCGTTCCAGGGCGCCGTCGCCCGGCGCATCGGGGGCGCGCAGGACGTCGACGGCGACAGTGCGCGACGTCATCGCCCGGACCTGGTCGCCGTAGCGGTACGTCGTCGGGTCGCCGTCGCCGAGGCTCAGCTGCTGGACGGTGAACCGGTGGCCCTTGGAGAACGTGTGCGCCCACGCGACACCTGCGTTGAAGCCCATCTGGACACCCGGCGCGCCGAGCAGCGAGACGCCGTACACGTCGAGCTCGCCCGGGATCGTGAGGTGGCACTCCCAGAAGCGGGCCTCGCCGCCCCAGGGGAAGTGCGGGTTGGCGAGCACCATGCCGCCACCCGAGGCGGTGACGTCGCCGCCGACGGCCCAGCCGTTGCTCGCCGGTGACGGTCCGCTGAGCGCCTCGGGCGACGTCGGCGGGAACGGCCCGTCGGGACCCGGTGCCTGCGCCCAGCCGATCAGCTGCGCCAGGTTGCGTCCGCTGCCCATGAGGGCGACGTCGCCCAGGTAGGCGTACAGGTCGAGCTCGTCGATGCGGCGGATCCACTCGGCGCCGCGGCACCACTCGGGCAGGCTGCCCTCGGCGAGGCGTTCGTCGACACGCCGGTTGTAGCCGGCGACGTAGCCGGTGACGAGGTCGCGCAGCCACGGCGGCTGCGCGGCACGCAGGTCGGCGGCACGCTCGACGACACCGAGCGCCAGGTAGCCGAGGTCCGAGGCCAGGTGGCACTCGGCGTGCCCGACGCCGTGGAAGCGCGAACGTTCGCTGCGCACCTTGACGATCTGGTCGGCGATCGTCGGGAGGTGGTCACCAGCGATCGCCCAGCCCTGTCCGTAGCCGAGCTCGGCCCAGGTGGCGGCGCGCACGTGCACGACGCCGTGGGTCGTGAACCGCAGCTCCGCCTCGTACACGGCATCGCCGAGTGAGAACGCGTCGCCGAATGAGAACGCATCGCCGAGCGATGGTTCGTCGGTCATGTCGCTGGATGGGGTCATGTCGCCGCCGTCGTCAGAAGTTGCTGATCACCGCGGCGAAGACCTGGTTGATCGTCGTCGCGTCGCTCGCCTGGTAGGCCGTGGCGTTCGACGCCTCGGCGATCTGTCGCAGCTCGCGGGGGTCGGCCCCGGAGCCGTAGGCGACGGTGAAGATGCGCACGGGTTTCGAGTTCTCACCGTCGCTGTTCGTCTTCACGTCGTTCAGCAGGGACTCGAACTGCTCGCGGTCGTCGGCCTGGTTGCCGTCGTCGTTCTCGCCGTCGGTCAGGACGATCACCGCGTTGATCAGCGACGGGTCGTACTGCTCGAGCATCTGGTCGTAGCTGGTCTGGGTCACCTCGTAGAGCGGGGTGCCGCGCCGGGGGATCAGGTTGGTCACCTGTCGGACCAGGGCTTCTCGGTTGGGTCCGATGGGGGCGACGGGGGAGAGGTCCTCGACCACGGGGCGTCCGTCGTCGTCGGTGGTGAAGATGCGCAGGCCGACGAGGTCTTCGGGCTTGAAGTCGTCGAGCCCGTCGATCACCGCCTCCTTGGCCAGATCGAGCCGGGTCGGGCCGTCGGGATCGTCGCGGTCGGCCGGTTCTCCCATCGAGCCGGAGACGTCGAGCACCAGCATGACCCTGGCGCCCTTTCGCTGCTGGGCCCACGTGTCGAGCAGGTCGACCATCACCTGACCGGTGGGTACCTCGAGCAGGGTCGCCGGCTGGTCCGGGTCGACGCCGTTCGCCGCGACGATCGGGTCGTCGACGGTGACCTCGGGGTTGCCGGGGCGGAAGCCGTACTCGAGCACCCGCTCCTGGTTCTCGGGGCGCTGCACGTACTCTTGGAACTTCTCGGCGGCCTCACGCTGCTGCGGGGTGACCCACTGGGCGTCGAGGATGAAGAACGGGTTGTCGGAGTAGAGCGTGCCCTCCTCCGGGTAGATGGCGACCAGCGGCGTGCGAGGCGGCCGGGGCTCTTCACCCTGGGACAGCACCCCGTCGGGATTGCCCTTGTTGTAGTCGATGAGCGACTTCTCCTCGACGGCCACGGCGCTCGCGTACGTCAGCGCCGTGCCGCGCCGATCGGCCCGGAACCAGTTGTTCAGGAACGTCATCGTGATGTCGCCGTAGTGGACCACCGAGGACTCGATGTCGGTGCCGTACTGGACGACCGCCGGGTTGGCCAGGTCCTCGGCGGACAGCCCCGAGGTCTTGCCGGTCGCCGCGTAGGTCTGGGCGATCAGCGCAGAGAGGCCCGACGTCGAGAAGTTCGGGTTGGTCTTGCCCAGACGGAACTCGCCCCACTCGGGATGGCTGTACTCGGCCCAGCCGCCCTCGGACTGCGACAGCGCCAGCACGTCCTTCCAGCCGATCGGCGTCTCGGGCCATCCGAGGGCCTCGGCCATCGGCTTCGGCATGGCGATGACGAGGGGGGTGAGCATGAACGGCGTCGGGTCGTCCGGAGCCATCGGCTCCTTGCCGGCATCAGCGAGCTCCTGGTTGAGGATCGTGCCCCACGAGCTGGACGCCGGCGACCAGATGGTGGGCAGCGGGCCGTCGTCGGCCTCGTTCCAGCCCTCGGCCAGCGCGGTCATGGCGGCACCGGACGCCTTGGAGCGGACCTCGACGAAGATGCACTCGCCGTCGAGCTCCGCATCGGACGAGTCGTTGAACCGGTCGGCCAGGTCACCGAGCAGGTCGATCTTCTCCGAGCTGACCGCGACGTCGACGGTGATGCAGTCGCCACGTCGCGGGTCGGTCCCGTCGCCGGACTCGTCGTCGCCGTCACCGCCGGAGCACGCTGCGGCGAGCAGCGCCGCGCCCACGACCACGGCGGTGGCCAGGAAGCGAGTCGTCGGTCGTCGTCGGGACATGGGGTCCTCGCTTCTGTCGTGGGTCACCAGCGGTCCCGCAAGGACTGCAGCACGCCGGGGGTCGGCAGGTTGGAGCCGTCGGGCAGGCCGGGCGGATCCTGCGCACCCGACGGTGCCCGACCGTCGATGCGCCAACCGCGCGACGCCAGCGCATCGCGCAGCGCGTCCCGGTCGAGCTCGTCGAGCAGGCGATCCGCGTCGAGGCCCCGACGTGGGGCGAGCACGACATCCGCGGTCACCATGGGCTCAGCGTAGAGCGGCACGTAGGCCTTGCCGGGGGTCAGCAGGCGCGACGTCTCGGACTCGAGCGCGCCGACGGTGGTGAACTCCCCGGTCCGGGTGAGTGCCCGTTCGAGCGGGGTCTGCCGGCCGAGCTCCGTGGTCGAGCCGGCACCCGTCAGGTCGTCGAACCAGACCCCGAACGTCGTGTCCTCGAAGTCGACCGTCGAGTAGTCGTCGCTGCCGAACCAGCTGTCGGTGGTCGAGGCGAGCACGGTCAGCCCCGCGGCGGTCTCGGGGGCGGCGAGCCCGACGCGCTGTCCCGCCGGGACCTGCTCGCCGACGCAGCGCCAGGTGATCGTGCCGCCGCACGCCGCCTCGAGCTCGGCGCGACCGTCGTCACGGGTGGCGATCATCACCGGTGAACGAGCCAGCACCTCGGAGGACGGCGCGAGCACCTCGCCGTCGAGCTCCGCGAACCGGCGGTTGTCGGCCACGATCGCCGGCCATGCGGCGGTGGTGAGCCACGCGTCGGCGTCGAGCGCAGCCCCTTCGTCGTCGAGCTCGTCGGCGGTGGCGCCCGAGCTGCGGACCACGACCTCGAGATCGTCGTCGGTCCGGGCGAGCGACGTGCAGACGTCGCCGAGGGTCGTGTCGCACACCAGCCGGAACCGGTCGCCCGGGCCCCCCGGGCCGGCCTCGTCGTCGCCGTCGATGCGGTCGCGCAGCAGCACGGCGCCGACGATCATCGCGACGGCGAGCACGACCGCGGCGAGGCGCTTCACCGTGCCGCCTCGTCGATGGCCGGCACGCCCGAGATGGCGTCGGGCACGTCGTCGGCGGTCAGCGACGTGAGGTCCGCGTCGGTGTGCTCGGTGAGCCCGACGACGCGCGAGGCATGGCGGTTGACCGACGCCTCGAACAGGTTGCGGGCGACGCGGGCGTTGCCGAAGCCCTTGGTGCGCGGCACCGCGTCGAGCACCTCACGGAACCTGGCCCGTCCCTCGTCGGTGAGCTCGTAGCGCTGCTTCTCGCCGATCGAGTCGACGATCTCCATCAGCTGGTCGGTCGAGTAGTCGGGGAAGTCGATGACGGTCGGGAAGCGCGAGCGCAGGCCCGGGTTCGTGCCCAGGAACTGCTCCATCTCCGCCGGGTAGCCGGCGACGACGAGCACGACGCGGTCGCGACGGTCCTCCATGAGCTTGACGATCTGGTCGATCGCCTCCCGGCCGAAGTCGTTCTCGGAGCCGCGGGCCAGCGTGTACGCCTCGTCGATGAAGAGCATGCCCTCGTCGGCCTCGTCGAAGCGGGAGGTCACCAGCGGTGCGGTCTGGCCGACGAACCCGGCGACCAGGCCCGACCGGTCGGTCTCGACCAGGTGGCCGCGGGCGACGACGCCGAGCGTCCGGTAGATCTGCGCCAGCAGACGGGCGACGGTCGTCTTGCCGGTGCCGGGGTTGCCGGTGAAGACCAGGTGGTGGCTCGTCTCGAGCGTGGGCAGTCCACGGTCGGCCCGCAGGCGCTGCACGGTCAGGAAGTCGGCGACCAGGTGCACGCGCTCCTTGACGTCGTCGAGGCCGATCAGCTCGTCGAGCTCGGCGAGCAGCTCTTCGAGCGGTCGGGCGGGAGGGTCGGCCGGTCGCGGCTCGGGCGGCGGCTGCGTGGCGGTCGCGCCGCTGGACCTCGCGGTGTCGCTGCCGGGCTGCGCGGCCTCGCCGCCGGGTCCGGCAGGCGTGGAGTGGCCGACGTCGGGGGCGAGGTCCTCACGACGCCGAAGCCCGGTGAGCAGCCGGCTGCGCAGCGCCGAGATGGCACGCAGCTCGGCGGTCGCGGTCACCGCGTCGAGCGACGCGACGACGTGGGCGATGTCGAGCGCCCGGTCGTAGTAGCGCTCGGCGAGATGGGTCCCGTTGCGCTGGTCCGAGGCGACGAGGATGCCGAACAGGTCGGAGTCCTCGTCCAGCCAGTGCCGGCGGCCCTCGACGATCGAGCTGCCGCGCAGGTCGTCCGGGGTCGCCCGGATCAGCTGCGTGTCGGAGAGCCGGTGACCGAACGCGTCGATGAGCGCGTCGAGCTCGTCGGTGGTGTGGCGTTCGTCCGCGTCGATCATGGCGGTGCACAGGTGGAACGCCTCGACGGTGACATCTGCGGTGAGCGACGCCGCGTCGACGTCGTCGAGCCCGGCGGTCGCCTCGACGAGGGCGGATGAGACGTCCTCGATGAAGCTCGACACCACGACGTCGAGAGCCCTGTTGCGCACGGGCGTGAGGCTACCGGCGCGACGGCGTGCCACAGGGCGCACGTCGACCGGCGACCTCGGTGCACGACCTGAAGGTGCGCCGGTCCAGCCGATAGCCTGCTCGTCCGTGAGCACGACCCCGATCCCCGAACTCGCCCGCCGCGCCAAGGCGGCGTCGCGTGCCATGGCCACCGCGACGACCGACCAGAAGAACGAGGCGCTGATCACCGCCGCCGACCTGCTCCTGGAGCGGTCCGACGAGATCCTCGAGGCGAACGGACGCGACGTGCTCGCCGCGCGCGAGGCGGGCATCGCCGAGGGGCTGATCGACCGTCTCCGCCTCGACGGCGACCGGCTCGCCGGCATGGCCGCCGGGCTCCGTCAGGTCGCCGCCCTGGCCGACCCGGTGGGCGAGGTGCTCGACGGCTGGGTCCGTCCCAACGGCCTGAAGATCACCCGGGTCAGGGTGCCCCTCGGCGTGATCGCGATCATCTACGAGAGCCGGCCGAACGTGACCTCGGACGCCGCCGCGCTGTGCCTGAAGTCGGGCAACGCGGCGTTCCTGCGCGGCTCGTCGACGGCCATCAACTCGAACACCGCGATCGCCGGTGTGCTGCGCGCCGCAGTGGTGAAGGCCGGTCTGCCCGAGGACGCGGTCGTGCTCGTGGACGACACCTCGCGAGAGGCGGCGGTCGAGTTCATGCAGCAGCGGGGTCTCGTCGACTGCCTGATCCCCCGCGGTGGGGCGAACCTGATCGCCACGATCCTCGAGCACGCCACGGTGCCGGTCGTGATCGACGGCGACGGCAACTGCCACGTCTACGTCGACGCCGCCGCGGATCTCGCGATGGCCGAGCAGATCGTCGTCAACGCCAAGACGCAGCGGCCCTCGGTGTGCAACGCGGCGGAGTCGCTCGTGCTGCACGCCGACATCGCGGCCGAGTTCCTGACCCGGGTCGACGCCGCCCTCGCCGAGGTCGAGCTCGTCGGCGACGAGCGTGCCCGTTCGGTGCTGCCGCGCATCGCCGAGGCCAGCGACGAGGACTTCGCCAGCGAGTTCCTCGACCTGAAGCTCGCGATCAAGGTGGTCGACTCCCTCGACGAGGCGATCGAGCACGTCAACGACCACAGCACCGGCCACTCCGAGGCGATCGTCACCGGCGACCTGGTGAACGCCGAGCGCTTCCTCAACGAGGTCGACGCCGCAGCAGTGCTGGTCAACGCCTCGACGCGCTTCGTCGACGGCGAGGAGTTCGGCTTCGGTGCAGAGATCGGCATCTCGACCCAGAAGCTGCACGCACGCGGCCCGATGGGGCTCACACAGCTGACGACGGCCAAGTACGTCGTGCGCGGCGACGGCCAGACCCGGGGCTGACACCCGGCCCGACCCAGCCGGATCAGTCGATCGAGAGGACCTCGACGGTCAACTGACCGACGGGGGAGTCGTAGGTGACCGAGTCGCCGACCTTCGCGCCGAGCAGCTGCTCACCCAGCGGCGAGGTGGGGGAGACCACGAGCAGGTCCTCCTTGCGCTCCTCGATCGAACCGATCAGGTAGCGGTCCTCGTCGCCGTCGGAGTCACGAAGGGTCACGATCGAACCCGATCGCACGACGTTCGAGCCGGACGCGTCGACGATCTCGCAGTTCTCGAGGATGCCGAAGAGCTGCGCGATGCGCGCCTCCATCTTCGCCTTCTCCTCCTTGGCGGCGTGGTACTCGGCGTTCTCCTTGAGGTCGCCGTGCTCGCGTGCCCGCTCGATCCTGTCGGCGAGTTCGATGCGGCCGTGCGTGCGGAGCTGCTCCAGCTCGGCGACGAGGCGGTCGTGGGCTGCCTGGGAGAGCTCGTGGGTCTGCGCCATGGGCCACAGGATAGAGGTCGGGCCAGCGCCGTCGGGCACCTCGAAGGGAGTGATGGCGGGCGGCTGGTATCATCTGGCCCATGTCGTGTCTCGACAACCGGGTAACGATCATTCGATAGCGCGGACCGCCTCCGGTTCGCGCTCATCCGCCGTCCACCCACGTGGGCGGCTTTCTTTTGTCCCCCGGGCACAGTTCGACCCAGCCGATGCTGACCAACCCCGCAGGAGCAGTACCGAAGATGACTCACAAGATCGGCGTGATCGGCGGCGACGGGATCGGCCCCGAGGTGATCGCCGAGGCGATCAAGGTGGTCGACGCCGCAGGCGTGGCCTACGAGCGCACCGACTACGACCTGGGCGCCCACCGGTACCTCGAGGACGGCACGGTGCTGCCCGACGAGGTGCTCGAGGAGTGGCGCGGCCTGGACGCGATCCTGCTGGGCGCCGTGGGCGACCCGGCGGTCGGTGTCGCGGCGCCCCCCGGCCTGGTCGAGCGGGGGATCCTGCTGCGGATGCGCTTCGAGCTCGACCAGTACATCAACCTGCGCCCCTTCCGACTGCCGCCGCGCTGCGACTTCGAGGTCATCCGCGAGAACACCGAGGGCACCTACGCCGGCGAGGGCGGCTTCCTGCGCAAGGGCACGCCGTTCGAGATCGCGACCCAGGGCTCGGTCAACACCCGCATGGGCGTCGAGCGCTGCGTGCGCTACGCGTTCGAGCTCGCCTCGGGCACCGAACGTCAGCACCTGACGCTGGTCCACAAGAAGAACGTGCTGACCTTCGCCGGTGATCTGTGGCAGCGCACCTTCGACGAGGTGGCCGAGCAGTACCCGCAGGTCTCGACCGGCTACGACCACATCGACGCCGCCTGCATCCACTTCGTGGAACGTCCCGAGCGCTACGACGTCATCGTCACCGACAACCTCTTCGGCGACATCCTCACCGACCTGGGC
>JAEWED010000096.1 GCA_023389745.1 Actinomycetes bacterium | reverse complement strand
TCGACGTCTTCCAGACCGGGTCGGGCACCTCGACGAACATGAACGTCAACGAGGTGCTCTCGACCCTCGCGAGCGAGCTCCTGGGCGCCGAGGTGCACCCCAACGACCACGTGAACGCCTCGCAGTCCTCGAACGACGTCTTCCCGACCGCGATCCGCGTCGCGGCGCACGAGGCGATCGTGAACGACCTGGTGCCCGCTCTGGAGCACCTGACGGCGGTGCTGAGCGAGCAGGAGCTCGCCCACGACACCGTCGTGAAGTCGGGTCGCACCCACCTCATGGACGCGGTGCCGGTCACCCTCGGCCAGGAGTTCGGCGGCTACGCCGCGGCGGTGTCGCTGGGGGTCGAGCGTCTCGAGGCGACGCTGCCCCGCTTGGGGTCGCTGCCGCTCGGGGGCACCGCGGTCGGCACCGGCCTGAACGCTCCCGACGGCTTCGCCCGGGGTGTGATCGAGTCGCTCCGGTCCGAGCTCGACCTCGACCTGCACGAGGCCAGGAACCACTTCGAGGCCCAGGGCGCACAGGACGCGCTGGTCGAGGCCAGCGGCGCGTGTCGCGTCGTCGCGATCTCGTTGAACAAGATCGCCACCGACCTGCGCTGGATGGCGTCGGGGCCCTCGACGGGCCTGCGCGAGATCCGGCTGCCCGACCTGCAGCCGGGCAGCTCGATCATGCCCGGCAAGGTGAACCCGGTCATGCCCGAGGCCGTCCACCAGGTGGTCGCCCAGGTCGTGGGCAACGACGCCGCGGTCGCCTTCGGTGGCGCAGCGGGCACCTTCGAGCTCAACGTGATGCTGCCGGTGATGGCCCGGAACCTGCTGGAGTCGATCCGGATCCTCGCGAGCGTGTCCCGGCTCTTCGCCGATCGCTGCATCGCCGGCATCGTCGCGAACGTCGAGGTCTGTCGTCGCTACGCCGAGTCGTCGCCGTCGCTGGTCACGGCGCTCGTGCCGGTCGTGGGCTACGAGGCCGCGGCGGCGGTCGCCAAGAAGGCCCTGGCCGAGGACCGGACCGTGCGAGAGGTCGTGCTCGCCGAGGGTCTGGCGACCGAGGCCCAGCTCGACGAGGCACTCGACGTCCTGGCGATGACCAGGGGTGGGATCAGGACCTGAGCGGACGCAGGCGGTTCGCCCGCACCCTCGAGGTTCAGGTCAGCCGGCCGAGATCCGGGTCAGTCGACCGACAGGAGCGCGAAGAGCTCGGTCTTGCGGTCCTCGAACTCCTCGAAGGTGATCTCTTCGTCCTCGAACTGCTGGTGCAGGTCGGCCACCATCTTGAGCAGCTGGTCCGGCGGGATCTCCTGGCCCGGCGTCAGCGCCGTCACGTCGACGGTCTCGTCGGACGTCTCCGGCTCGTTGCCCTTGTCGAGGCGCTTGTCGCGCTTGGCCGCGGCCTTGGCCTTCTTGGCCCGGTCACGCTGCAGCTTCTCGAAACTCGTACGGCTTGCGCCCATGGTGGTCCTTCCTGCGGTGCGGATACCGGTGCAACCGACGCCTGGTCTCGGCGTCCGGGTCGGATCCGTCCCGTTCTGCTCGTCGGCGGCTCGTCGAGCACACCGAACCCTTGCGTCCCCTCCGTCACCGACGGCGGACGCCCACTCGGACGGCGTGCGGGCCGTCCGGTCTGACCGTGTCGCTCCCCCAGTCTCGCGGGTCGGGGTCCGCGTGACCAAGCCGCACCGTCCGGCACCCTGAGAGGACGCCGAAGCTGCGAGCGAACTGAGGGAGTACATGAAAGAACCGCCGGCCAGGAGGCCGGCGGTTCCCTCGAGTACTACCGGGTGTCAGACGACCCGAACGTTCTGAGCCTCTTCACCCTTGCGACCGGGGGCCACGTCGAACTCCACGCGCTGGCCCTCTTCGAGCGACTTGTAGCCCGAGCCCTGGATGTTGGAGTAGTGCACGAAGACGTCCTCGCCCTGCTCACGCGAGATGAAGCCGAAGCCCTTCTCGGAGTTGAAGAACTTCACGGTACCTGTTGCCAACTTCTTCTCTTCTCTGCTTGTGAGCAAGTCCCTGTGACTGTCTCAACGACATCCATACTAGGCGGCCCCGTCGGAGTTTGCTGGTCGCGTGACCGAAACCGCCTCCCGACACCAGTTGCCGGGACGGCGTTCGTGCAGTGGGAAGGGCCCATGACTTCGAATGGTTAGCGACCCTTACGTCGCTCGCCTACGCTGCGGCGACCACCGTCTTCAAGGAGCGCTCCCCCATGTCCAGCACCGAGCACGACGCCCGATCGACGACGAGCGACCGGTTCTCGGCAGCGCTCCGCAGCGCCACGACCGACGACCACGAGGCCGCGGCCGTGTCGAGCTACATGTCCGAGCTCTTCGACGGGAAGCTGTCGCGCGACGAGTACGCCGAGATGGTGGCGCAGCACTACTTCGCCTACGTCGTGCTCGAAGAGGCGGCCGAGGCCATGCGCGACGACGAGGTCGCCGGCCCCTTCGTCATCGATGCGCTCACCAGGGTCCCGGCGCTCCGCGCCGACCTGGAGTACCTCTACGGCGCCGACTGGGAGGCGCAGGTCGCCCCCAGCGCCTCGACCAAGGAGTACTGCGAGCGGATGCGAGAGGTCTGCTTCTCGCGGCCCGAGGCCTTCATCGCCCACCACTACACCCGCTACATGGGCGATCTGTCCGGTGGTCAGATGATCGCGCGCTGCGTCCGGGGCACCTACGACCTGGCGCCCGGCGAGGGCGCGGCGTTCTACGAGTTCGACGACATCGACGACATCCCCGCCTTCAAGGCGCACTACCGCGACCTGCTCGACCGTGCGCCCTTCGACGACGACACCGCCCGCCGGATGACCGAAGAGGTCGCCCTGGCCTACCAGCTGAACACGTCCGTGCTCGCCGAGCTCGACGCCGACGTCGCTGCGGCACGCGCCGCGTCCTGAGGGCCGCGTGCAGGGGAACCGGGAGACGTGGAGAATGACGCCGTGAGCAACGACGAGCTGTACTCCGAGGCCGTGATCTCGGCGGTCTGCAACCACATGAACGCCGACCACGTCGAGGACAACCTGCTGATCGTGCGGTCCCTCGGTGGCCGCCCCGACGCCACTGCCGCCCGGATGGCGACGATGAGCCCCTCGGGTGCGGTGTTCACCGCGACCGTCGACGGCTCGGACGTCGACGTCGAGGTCCCGTGGGAGGGCGTGCCCGCCGAGCGGGTGGACTTCCGCCACGAGGTCGTGCGGATGTACCACGAGGCGTGCGCCGCGCTGGGCGTCGAGCCCCGCCAGGCCGGCGAGCACTGAGCCGGTCCGCGGCGATCAGGGCTACTCCTCGGAGATCGCACCGAGCACGTCGAGGCGGGCCGCACGCCGGGCCGGGAGGATGCCCGCCAGCACACCGGCGAGCGCACCGACGGTCGTGATGACCACGAGCTGGGTGATCGGTGCGCTGAACGACGCGCCCTCCAGGTCCGTCGAGAGCCCGCGGACCAGTCCCCAGGCCAGGAACAGGCCCAGGCCGATGCCGCCCACGGTGCCGAACACGGCGATGATCACCGACTCCCAGCGCACCATCGATCGCAGCTGACCCCGCGTCTGGCCGATCGCCCGGAGCAGGCCGAGCTCGCGGGTGCGTTCGTGGATCGACAGCGCCAGCGTGTTCGAGATGCCCATCAGGGCGATGATGATCGACAGGGCGAGCAGCACGTAGACGATGCTGAGCATCTGGGTGATCTGCCCCGCCACGTCATCCGCGTATTCGGCGCTGGTCAGCGCCTCGGGGGCTCCGAACTCCTCACCGACGGCGTCGACCGCCGCGCGGCCGTCCTCGACGTCGACGCCGGGGGCCAGCGCGATCAGGTTCACGAAGTCGAGGGCGACGGTGTTGTGGGCGGCCCAGAGCTCCTGGGACATCAGGAGCGATCCGGTGATCTCGGCCTTCTCGAAGATCGCACCGACACGCAGCGGTTCGTCCGCAGCGTCGATGAACGTGGCGGGCACCTCGGACCCGAGCTCCCACCCGTGCTCCTCGGCGGCGTCGCTCGCCACCGCGATGTCGTTGCGGCCGAGCTCCGCGAGCGCACCCGCAGTGACCTCGAGGTCGGCGACCCGGTCGAGGCGGCCCAGATCGACGACGGCGAACTCGAGCTCCTCGCCCTCGACCCTGGCGGCGCCGAAGCCGAGCCCCACCGAGTCGTCGACCTCGGGCAGCGCCGAGAGCCGTGTCGACAGCTCCGGGCTCATCCCGCTGCCGCTGAAGCCGTTCTCGACCAGGATCAGGTCCGAGGTGAGCGAGCCGGTGAGGGTGTCGCGGAAGCTGACCGTCAGCGACGCAGCCACCACGGTGAACAGTGCGACGACCGACACGCCGATCATCAGCGCGCTCGCGGTGCCGGCGGTGCGCCGGGGGTTGCGCATGGCGTTGCCGCGGGCGAGCGAACCGGGCACGCCGCGGCTGGCGGCGATCGGGGCGCCGAGCAGGCGGCTGGCGGGACGGGCGGCGACGGGGCCGAGCACGACCAGGCCCACCAGTGACAGCAGCGCACCTGGCCCGACGACGTTGATCGGCGATTCGAGCGAGCCGAGGGCGCCATAGAGCACCAGCGCGATGCCGGCGCCGGTCACGACGGCGCCGAGCACGGCGCGGACGACGGCGGTGTCGCTGCGGTCGACGGCCGCGTCGCGCAGGGCCGCCATCGGCGACACCCGGGCGGCACGGATCGCCGGCGCCAGGCTGGCGAGCAGCGTGACCACCAGACCGACCGTGACCGACACGACCATGCTCGTCGGCGTCACCTCGAGGCCGCCGGGCAGGTCGACGCCGATGCTGCGCATCCCGGCGGTGAGCCCGAACGCCAGACCGAAGCCGACGAGCAGCCCGCCGACCGAGGCGATCACGCCGATGAGGAGCGCTTCGATCGCGATCGAGCCCAGCACCTGGCCCCGGGTCGCGCCGATCGCCCGGAACAGCGCCGACTCCCGGGTCCGCTGGGCGAGGATCACCGAGAACGTGTTGTAGATGCTGAAGGTCGACACGAGCAGCGCGATGACGGTGAACGCCAGCAGGAACGTCTGCATCATGTCGAGGAAGTCCTCACCGATGCTCTCGGTCGCCGCCGCGCTCATCTGCTCCCCGGTCTTCGCCTCGAAGCCGTCGGGCAGCGTGGCGCCGATCCGCTCGGCGAGCTGCCCGGGAGTGACACCTGCGTCGGCGCTGATGTTAATGCTGGTCCACCCCGGCGCACCGAAGAGCAGATGCTCGCGGGCGTCCTCGGGGGTGAACGCCGTGAAGCCGGAGCCGCCGATCGAGTCCTGGTTGCCGAAGGCGGCGATGCCGACGACGGTGACGTCGACGGGCGTCGGCGTGCGGACCTTGGTCCGGTCACCGATCGACAGCTCCCCGGCGCGGGCGGTGCCCCGGTCGATGACGACCTCGCCGGACGCCTCGGGCGCTCGGCCGTCGACCAGCTCGTAGG
>JAEWED010000092.1 GCA_023389745.1 Actinomycetes bacterium | reverse complement strand
CGTCATCGACAGGGGATGTCGATGACGACCCCTATATCTCGGCTGCGGGAGGGGCGCGGTGCGGCTGGTAGTTTCCACGCCGATGCGACTCGCCGTGCTGGCCTCGGGCAGCGGAACCCTCCTCGACGCGATGGCCGACGCAGGCCTGCCGATCGCCGTCGTCGTGGTCGACCGTCCCTGCGCCGTCGAAGACGTCGCGGAGCGCCACGGGCTGCGCCACGAGCGTGTCGAGCGCACCGACTTCGGCGCCGGGTTCGACCGGGCCCGCTACACCGACCGGGTCCTCGACGTGCTCAGCATCGAGCGCATCGAGCTGGTCGCGATGGCCGGCTGGGGCACGATCCTGGCGCCCTCCGCGTTCGCTGCCTTCCCGGGGAAGATCGTCAACACCCACCCGTCGCTGCTGCCGTCGTTCCCCGGGTGGAACGCGGTGCGCGACGCCCTCGACTACGGCGTCAAGGTCACCGGCTGCACGGTGCACGTCGCCACCGAGCAGGTCGACGTCGGACCGATCCTCGCCCAGGAGGCCGTCGAGGTCCGAGCCGACGACGACGAGGCCAGCCTGCACGAACGCATCAAGACCGTGGAGCGTCGGCTCTACGTCGACACCATCAGGTCGATCCTCGACACCGGATCGATCCACGAAACGGAGCGAGTGACATGACCGACCCTGCCCCTCACGCCGCGGCGCCGCGCAGAGCGTTGCTGTCCGCCTACGACAAGACGGGGATGGTCGAGCTCGGCCGCGCCCTGGTCGAGCTCGGGTGGGAGCTGGTGTCGTCGGGCGGCACCGCCCGGGTGCTCGCCGAGGCCGGTCTGCCGGTCATGGCCACCGAAGAGGTCACGGGGTTCCCGGAGATGCTCGGCCACCGCGTGGTCACGCTGCACCCGGCCATCCACGGCGGGATCCTCGCGGACCGCACCGACCCGAGCCACGTCGAGGACATGGCGACCTACGGCGTGACCGCCATCGACCTGGTCGCGGTCAACCTCTACCCGTTCAGCTCCGACCCCTCGATCGAGCTCATCGACATCGGCGGCCCCGCCATGGTCCGTGGTGCCGCGAAGAACCACTCGCAGGTCACGGTGCTGGTCGACCCGGCCGACTACGAGATCGTGCTCGCCGAGCTGCGCGCCGAGGGCGACGTGAGCGCCCCGACGCGCCGACGGCTCGCCCGCGACGCGTTCGCCCACACGGCCGCCTACGACGCGGCGATCGTGTCGTGGTTCGACTCCGGCGACGCCGGTGAGGTCGCCGAGTCCTCGGAGCTGCCCCGGACGTTGCACCTGTCCGCCACCCGGACCCAGAGCCTGCGCTACGGCGAGAACCCCCACCAGCACGGTGCCCGCTACTCGCTGCCCGGCGGCAGCTGCTGGGACGACGCGGTCCAGCACGGCGGCAAGGAGATGTCGTACCTCAACGTCTACGACGCGGACGCCGCCTGGCGTCTGGTCCACTCCCTCGGCGAGCTGCCCACCGCGGTCGTCATCAAGCACGCGAACCCGTGCGGCGCGGCGACCGGGAGCGACATCACCACCGCTTACGAACGTGCGCACGCCTGCGACCCGACGTCGGCCTTCGGTGGCATCGTGGCACTCAACCGGGTGGTGCCGGCGAGCCTCGCCGAGGCGCTCGCTCCGGTCTTCACCGAGGTCGTCATCGCCCCCGGCTACGAGGACGACGCCCTCGAGATCCTGACCGCGAAGAAGAACCTGCGGGTGCTGACCGCACCCGCCCCCGTGGTGCCGGCCCTCGACGTCCGTTCGATCTCGGGCGGCCTGCTCGTGCAGACCGCCGACACGGTGTCGATGGATCGCAGCAACTGGACCGTCGCCACGGACCGCTCGCCGAGCGAGGACGAGTGGCGAGACCTGGAGCTCGCCTGGCGGGTGGCCGCTCGCGTCACCTCGAACACGATCGTGCTGGTCAAGGACGGACAGGCCGTCGGCATCGGTGCCGGCCAGCAGAACCGGCGAGACGCCGGTCGGATCGCCGCCGAGAAGGCCGACGGCCGCGCCGTGGGCGGCGCCTGCGCCTCGGATGCGTTCTTCCCGTTCCGTGACGGTCTCGACGCCGCCGCCGAAGCCGGCGCCACCGCGGTCATCCAGCCGGGCGGCTCGATCCGCGACGACGAGGTCATCGCCGCGGCGAACGAAGCGGGCCTCGCGATGGTCTTCACCGGCGAGCGGCACTTCAAGCACTGAGCGTGGAGGACCGTTCGACGGGTCCTTCACTTCTCCAGCAACGCGGCGCGGGCCCTTCCTAGACTCGATCACGCAGACGCGTGGCCGCCGCCGACGGCCACCGAGTCGAGGAGGTGCCCGTGAGGACACACCACCGCCCGACACGACCCCGCCGGCTGACGTCCGTCGAGCGACGTCCGACCGACGCGCCGGACAGAGGTGTGCACCACCATCGATGGCATCCCGGCGACCCCGAGTCGGTCGCCTCGAGGCTCGCACCGGTGCTCGATGCGTTCTTCCCTGACGGGGTGCCGGTGCCCTTCACGTTCTGGGACGGCAGCACGTTCTGGGAGGGCAGGACGTTCTGGGACGGCAGCACGTTCTGGGAGGGCGGCGCCGCCGAGACCGGTTCGGTGGTGGTGCGCTCCCCGGACGCCCTGCGGCGGATGCTGTGGGCGCCGGGGGAGCTGGGCCTCGGACGCGCCTATGTCACCGGCGAGCTCGACATCCGCGGCGATGTCATCGAGGTGCTGGCACTGCTGGCGCACGCGGCACGCATCCGTCCCGACCTGGCAGCCGCGACGGCTGCGATCGCTGCGGTGCGCTCCGTCGGCGGGTTCGGGCTGCCGCTCGCTCCACCGCGTGAAGAGGCCCACCAGCGCGGCCGCCTGCACTCCAAGGAACGCGACGCCGCGGCCATCAGCCACCACTACGACGTCGGCAACGACTTCTACCGACTCGTGCTGGGACCGTCGATGACCTACTCGTGCGCCCGCTTCGTCGACGACGGCACCACGCTCGAGGACGCGCAGACCGCAAAGTTCGAGCTGGTGTGCCGCAAGCTCGGACTGCCCGAGCGACCCGGCGCCACGCTGCTCGACGTCGGCTGCGGCTGGGGATCGCTCGCGATGCACGCCGCCCGACACCACGGGGCCAGGGTCGTCGGCGTGTCGATCAGCCACGAACAGGTCGTGCACGCGAGGGAACGGGTGGCTGCCGCAGGGCTGTCGGACCTGGTCGACATCCGCGAGCAGGACTACCGCGAGCTCGCCGGCGAGCGGTTCGACGCGATCTCGTCGATCGGCATGTTCGAACACGTCGGCGCCCGTCACATCCCGGAGTACTTCGAGACGCTGCGGGGCCTGCTGGGCGACGAGGGCCGTCTCCTGAACCACGCGATCTCCTCGGTGGGTGGCTCCCGGATCGGCCCGCGCAGCTTCGTCGGGCGCTACGTGTTCCCCGACGGAGAGCTCATCGACGTCGGCCAGGTCGTGCTCGCGATGGAGGCGGCCGGCTTCGAGGTGCGCGATGTCGAGTCGCTGCGCGAGCACTACGACCGCACCTTGCGTGCCTGGGTCGCGAACCTCGAGGCGGACTGGGAGCGGGCGGTCGAGCTCGTCGGTCCGGCACGGGCCCGGGTGTGGCGCCTCTACATGGCCGGGTCGGCCAACGGCTTCCACGACGGCGGCATCGCCGTGCACCAGGTGCTCGGCGTCGTTCCCGATCCCGACGGGACCAGCGGCATGCCGCTCACCAGGGCCGGTTTCGTCTGAGCGCCAGTCGCCCCCAGTTCCAGTCGCCCCAGTTCCAGTCGCCCCAGTCCCAGCCGCCTGACGGATCAGTCGTCGAACAGGTACTCCGACATCGCGATGCTCCGCAGTCGGGTCATGTCGAACACCGTGCCCACGCTGTCGAGCATGACCGTGAGGTTCTCGAGATCGCCCAGATGGAACGCCTCGATGTCGGCGACCAGCTCCTCGGACTCCCAGCTCTCGACGACGATCCCGTCGAGCGGTGGGGCACCCGCGGTGACCGGATGCACCACGGTGTTGCGCACGTAGCGCAGGCGCGGCTGGAGCCGCTCCGACATGGGGGACTGGTGGCCGTACCAGAACTCCCGGAACGTCCGTTCGTCGAGCTGCGGGTTCCGGTGGACCACTGCGACGGTGACGACTCCCGGCGAGCGCGTGCCGCTCGCCCAGTTCCTCGGTGCGCCGCGACGCTGACCGAACTCGGAGTACACCGACTCGGTGACCAGGTAGCCCTCGACGCGTTCGCCGAGCCGTGCGACGAGGTCGTCGATCTCGCCGCGCAGGTCGTGCGACGGCACCCACAACGAGACCGCGGCGCGCAACGGGAGCTCGCCGCTCGGGCACGGCATCGGCCCTGCGATGCCCACCCGGTCGTCGCACAGGTGGACCGAGACCTGCGCCGCTCCGGCGTCTCGCAGACCGGGCACCACGTCGTCGAGTGCGGTCGCTCGCAGCGTCGCGCCGTCGACACCGGCGCGCACCCGGGCGAGGTAGATCAGCTTCTCCACCGGCTCATCCTGTCAGAGTGTCGAGGGCCAGCTGACGCCCGCGGTGACCAGCAGGTCGAGCGTCGTTCGCAACGGCAGGCCGATGACGGTGGTGGGGTCGCCGTCGATGCCCTCGACGAGGAACGCGCCGATGCCCTGCACCGCGTACGAGCCGGCCTTGTCGAGCGGCTCCCCGGTCGCGACGTACCACTCCCGTTCCGCCGGCTCGCTCGTCGACATCCGCACTGCAGCCCGGGCGAGCGCGGCGTGCTCGATGCCGTCGGGATCGATGACGACGACTGCGCTCAACACCTCGTGGGTCGAACCGGAGAGCCGTTCCAAGGTGGCCAACGCATCGGCCGCGTCCGCCGGCTTGCCGAGCGGCTCACCGTCCACCACGACAGCGGTGTCCGCCGCCACGACCACCGCACCGGGATGTCGAGCGGCGACGGCGCGCGCCTTGTCGGCCGAGACGCGCAGCACGTAGTCCTCGGCGTCCTCGCCGGGAAGCCGCGCCTCGTCGACGTGCGCCGGATCGACCACCGGCACGAGTCCGAGTCGGCCCAGCAGCTCGCTGCGGCGCGGTGAGGCAGAGGCGAGCACGAGCCCCGTCGTCGATGCGGTCATCTCGAGGTCACCCTCCGGAGACCAGCGCTTCGGCGCCCCGCGGCAGGGCGACCTCGGCGTCGGGATCGACGAGCCACCCGTCGGGCAGCGCGACCTTCTTGAGCGCGTTCGAGTGGCTGCGGACGATGCGCTCGGCGCCCTCGGGTGCCGGGACGTCGGGGTCGAGCCGGTCGAGCAGCGCCTCGATGTCCCGCATCGTGGCGACCTGCCCGGCGTCGCGGCGCACCGTGGCGCCCACCGAGTAGCCCTTGAGGTACCAGGCGAGGTGCTTGCGGAAGTGCGCGAGCCGCTCCTCGCCGTCCTGCCACTCGACGATCAACGTCGCATGACGTCGGATCACCGCGGCGACCTCGCCGAGCGTCGGAGGAGGCGGGGGCGCGGTGCCGGCGAACGCGGCCTCGAGCTCGGCGAAGAGCCAGGGTCGACCCAGGCAGCCGCGACCGACCACGACGCCGTCGCAGCCGGTGCGGGCGACCATGCCGAGTGCGTCGCCCGCGGAGAAGACGTCGCCGTTGCCGAGCACCGGGATCGTCGTGACCGCAGCCTTGAGCTCTGCGATGCGCTCCCAGTGCGCAGGCGGCGCGTAGTGCTGCAGTGCGGTGCGGGCGTGCAGGGCGACCGATGCCGCGCCCTCGTCCTCGGCGATGCGGCCGGTCTCGAGGAACGTCAGGTGGTCGTCGTCGATGCCGAGACGGAACTTCACCGACACCGGGACCCGTCCACCGGACTCCGCCTGCGACGCCCCGACCGCTGCACGGATGACGTCGCGGAGCAGCCGGCGCTTGTAGGGGAGCGCGGCACCGCCGCCGTTGCGCGTGACCTTGGCCGCCGGGCAGCCGAAGTTCATGTCGAGGTGGTCGACTCGGTCCTCGGCGATCAGCCGGCGTGCCGCCTCGCCCAGCGTCACGGGGTCGGTGCCGTACAGCTGCAGCGAGCGGATCCGCTCCGAGGGGTGGAACCGGGCGAGCTCCCACGATGCGGCGTGACCCTCGAGCAGCGCACGGGCGGTGACCATCTGGTTGACGAACAACCCGCCGCCGAACGACGCGCACAGCACTCGGAACGGCGCGTCGGTCACGCCGGCCATCGGCGCGAGCACGACCGGCGGGTCGAGCGCGATCGATCCGATCCTCAGCGGGGGTGTGGGAGCCACGGCCTCAAGTGTGACCCAGTGGCGTTGCCATCGCACCTTCGGGCGGGTACGTTGGAACGTGATGACCCCCGCGACCAGCCTCCTTCTTCTGCACTAGGCGAGCCCGCTCCAGCCGGCTCGCCGAACCTCCTGCGTCATCGCAGGAGGTTCTTTGGTTTTCGGGCTCCTGCTCCGTGCAGGTGCGCCCGGAACCGGCCGGCCCGATCGAGGCGGCCCGGCGTCATCAGCGACACACCCCACACGACCCACACCACCCAGAACAGGAACGAACATGTCACCGGAACCCGTACACCCGAAGAAGATGCCCTTCGACAAGTACCGGCCGTTCCTTCCCCTCGGTGGGCCCGGCGGAGGGCTGTCCGACCGCACCTGGCCGGACCGCCGCATCGAGACCGCGCCCCTGTGGTGCTCGGTCGACCTGCGCGACGGCAACCAGGCCCTGATCGACCCCATGGACCCCGTGCGCAAGCTGCGCATGTTCCAGACCCTGGTCGGGATGGGCTTCAAGGAGATCGAGGTCGGCTTCCCGTCGGCGTCGCAGCCCGACTTCGACTTCGTGCGCCAGCTCATCGACGAGGACCACATCCCCGACGACGTCACCATCCAGGTGCTGGTCCAGTGCCGTGAAGAGCTGATCGACCGCACCTACGAGGCGATCGCCGGTGCCAAGCAGGCGATCGTGCACTTCTACAACTCGACGTCGATCCTGCAGCGCCGCGTCGTGTTCGGCCTCGACCGTGACGGCATCACCGACATCGCCGTGCGGGCCGCCCGGTACGCGCGGTCGCTCGAGGCCAGCATCCCGGGGACCGCGGTGCGCTACGAGTACTCGCCCGAGTCCTTCACCGGCACCGAGCCCGACTACGCGATCGAGATCTGCGCCGCGGTCATGGAGGCCCTCGAGCTGCGTCCCGACGAGCAGCTGATCCTGAACCTGCCGGCGACGGTCGAGTGCTACATGCCGAACCTGTACGCCGACGTGATCGAGTACATGCACCGGAACCTGCCGAACCGCGACCAGGTCGTGCTGTCGCTGCACCCCCACAACGACCGCGGCACGGCGGTCGCCGCCGCGGAGCTGGGCGTCATGGCCGGCGCGGACCGCGTCGAGGGCACGCTGTTCGGCAACGGCGAACGCACCGGCAACGTCGACGTCGTCACCCTGGCGATGAACCTGTTCACCCAGGGCGTCGACCCGCAGCTCGACATGTCCGACATCGACGCGCTGCGCCGCACCGCGGAGTACTGCAACCGGCTGCCGGTGCACGAGCGGCACCCCTACGTCGGCGATCTCGTCTACACGGCGTTCTCGGGATCGCACCAGGACGCGATCAAGAAGGGGACCGAAGCGCTCGCGGCGTCGGCACCGGACGGCGACTACGAGGTCTGGGAGGTCCCGTACCTGCCCCTCGACCCCGCGCACGTCGGCCGCACCTACGAGGCCGTCATCCGGGTGAACAGCCAGTCGGGCAAGGGTGGCGTCGCCTACGTGATGAAGACCGAGCACGGGCTCGACCTGCCCCGTCGGCTCCAGATCGAGTTCTCCCGCACGATCCAGCACATCACCGAGGACTCCGGCACCGAGATCAGCCCCGAGTCGATGTGGAGCGAGTTCACCGCCGCCTACCTCGATGACCGCCCCGACGGCGTGCAGCTGCGCTCCGCCGAGGTGACCACCACCGACGAGGGCGCGACGGTCGTCGCGCAGCTCCTCGTCGAGGGTGAGCCGAGGACGGTCAAGGGTGAGGGCGGCGGCCCGCTCGCCGCGTTCGTGCACGCCCTGGCCGAGGATCCGATCGTCGGCGCCGACTCGTTCCGCCTCGACGTGCTCGACTACGCCGAGCACGCGGTGTCGGTCCGGGGTGTCTCGGGCGGCGCGGATGCCACGGCCGCGGCCTACGTCGAGGCCAAGTCGGCCGACGGAACCGTGCACTGGGGCGTCGGGTTGCACGAGAGCATCCTGACCGCCTCGCTGCGGGCGGTGGTCTCGGCGGTCAACCGCCACCGAGAGCTGGGCTGAACCGGCTCGGCCGAGGCGCGTCAGCGTCCGGTCGTGATGTAGTCGTGCAGGTGGCGGGTCTCGTCCTCGAGCTCGGTGACCCGCCACTTCACGACGTCACCGATGCTGACGATGCCAGACAGCACACCGTCGACCTCGACCGGGAGGTGGCGGATGCGGTGCTCGGTCATCAGACGCATCAGCTCCTCTGCGTGGTCCTCGGGTGCGCAGGTGCGCACTTGGTCGTTCATGACCGTCGTGACGGACTCGGACAGTGCGAGCTCGCCGCGCTCCGCCAGTCGGCAGACGACGTCGCGCTCGGTGATGATGCCCTCGATGTGGCGCCCGTCGGTCGACACCACCAGCGCACCGACGCCGCGCAGGCGGAGCACATCTGCCACATCCGCCACGGATGCCTGGGGAGAGATCGTCGTGACGGTCGCTCCCTTGGAGGCGAGGATTCCGGAGACTCTCATGGCCGACCTCCCAGTCGGTGGATGTCGCCTCCACAGTATGCCTCTCGTCCAGCGGTGTGTCACCGGTCACGTCGGGTGTCACAGTGGCGATGCCACCGCATCCGGCGGCGGCGGGGCCAGACTGACGCCATGGACGCCCGGGAGCTGATGGCCCGCTTCGCCGCCCATGTCGACCACCACCACCCGAGGCTGGGCTCACGGCTGTTGCGCGCCCGCTACGGCGGGCTGCGGGTGACGGAGCCGAACCGGACGCTCGCCGCCGGCGTGCTGCTCGGCGGGGTGGGCGCCGGCGCGCTGCTCCGCCGTCTGGTGGCCTCGCTGAGCCGGGGGCGGCTGCGCGTCAGGATGTGGCTGGTCGGCATCCTGGGACCGTTGATCGCCTGGTCCGCGTTGTGGCGCTGGGATGCCGTCCGGTGGCGCCGCCGACACGTCGTGCTGGTGCTCGACCTGCCGACCCCGCAGCTCGAACGGGTCGTCGAGCAGCTCGCGGAGCGGGGACTGCGGGTCGAGCGGTGGGACGGCCCTCGCCGGTCGGGTGGTCCGGCCACCGGGGTGAGCTGTCGCCTCGGCGACCTGCGACGTGTGAACGCCGCGCTCGACGAGCTGGCCGTCGTCGGGTCCGACTGACCGCTCGGTCGCTCCTCAGCCGTTGCCGCTGCTCGAGCTGGTGCCCGTGCCGTTCGACCCGCTGGAGCCGCTGCCCGAGCTGGTGCCAGTGCCGCTCGACCCGCTGGAGCTGCCGTTCGAGCCCGCCCCTGCTGTGCCGGTGCCGGTGCCGGTGCCGGTGCCGGTGGCTCCGGTGTCGGAGGAGTTCACGCCGGTGTCGCGGTCGCCCTCGCCGTCCGTGCTCGTCGTGGTGTCCTGGGCGTCGGCGTTCTGCAGGAGCGCGGCGTAGCTCGCGACCAGGCCGAGGCACTCGCCTTCGATGCCCTTGGCAGCCAGGATCCGCCGCACCGATGTCGTCACCTGGTCCGCGGGGATCTGCCCCGAGCTGATCGCCTCGGTGAGGGCCTGGTGGGCTGCTGGGACGATGTCGGTGCCCGACAGCAGCGCGATGTCGGCGCCGGCGCCGATCGCACGGGCCGCCGCCTCGTCCTGGGGCACCGTGTTGACGACCGCTCCCATGCCCAGGCTGTCGGTGATCACCAGCCCGTCGAAGCGCTGGCGCCCACGGAGCTCGTCGGTGATCGCCGCCCGCGACAGGCTGGCCGGCTCGGCCTCGCCGGTGAGCCCCGGCACGGTGGCGTGGGCGACCATGATCGCCGGCACGCCGGCTGCGATCAGGCGGTCGAAGGGCACCATGTCGCTCGATCGGAGGTCGTCGACGGGCGGCAGGGCGTCGAGGCTGATGTGCGGGTCGGAGCTGCCACCGCCGATGCCGGGCCAGTGCTTCGCCACCGAGGTGATCCCGGCGCGCTGCTGGGCCTCGACGATCGCGACGGCGAAGTCGGCCACGACGTTCGGGTCGTCGCCGAAGGAGCGGGTGCCGAGGTCCGATCCGCTGCCGACGTCCGCGACGGGACCGAAGTTCATGTTGAACCCGAGCTCGACCATCTCCGCGGCGTACTCGCCCATCGTGGTCGCCGCCTCCTCCGGGGTGCCGTCCGCCATGTCGGCCGCCGAGGGCAGGTTCCCCAGGGCGAGTCGCAGCCGCTGGACGGTGCCGCCCTCCTCGTCGCTGGCGACGAACGGCTTCACCGGCGCACCGGTGATCGCCGCGGCCACCTCGTCGCCCACCGTGGCGGACTGCCGGCCCTTCAGACCGAACCCACCGACCTGGCCGCTGGAGAGGACCTCGGCCGCGTTCTGCGGTGCCGTCACCATCACCATCAGCATCTGCGCGGCCTGGGCCGCGGGCGGCAACGCCTCGGCGCAGTCGGGGGGCAGCGTGGTCGTGGTCGCCTCGACCCTCTCCTCGGGCGCCGAGACCTCGACCTGTGTGGACGAGGTCCCGGTGCAGCCGGCGGCGAGCAGGGCTCCTGCCGCCAGGGTGGCAGCGACAGCCCGTCGGGTCGCGGTCAGGCCCTTCGTCGTCGGAGCCTTCGTCGTGGAACCTGGCATCGCCGCGACGCTAGTGGTGCGCGGACCGCAGGGTGACACCACCGGCTCGTGCGCGGCACACCCCGATGGTCGACGGCCCCGCCGGTCGCTGGAAGACTGGCCCGATGCCCCAGCTGCCTGCCGCGCTCGTGGACCGAGTCACGGATCCCTCGGCGGATCCACCCGAGGACCGGTCGCGCCTGACCATGGCCGCCGGGATGATCGCCATGGGCGCGCTGCACTTCGTCGTGCCCCGCCCCTTCGAGAAGATCGTGCCGAAGTGGATCCCGTGGCGCCGTGGCGCCGTGCTGTGGTCCGGTGCTGCGGAGCTGGCCTCGGGGGTGCTGCTGGCCGTACCGGCGACGCGCAAGGCAGGTGGTTGGCTCGCCGCGGCGACGATCGTCGCGGTCTACCCGGCCAACATCCAGATGACCGTCGATGCCACCCGTGACCCCGACGTCGGTCGCCTCGCGACCGCTGCCACCTGGCTGCGACTGCCGTTGCAGGTGCCGATGGTGCTGCGGGCGCTGCGCTTCACGAGGTGACCGTGGATGCTCGGGTGACCGCGTTCGGGTGACCGTCGGCGGTCGGTGACCGTCGACACCTGTCGACGGTGAGATTCGGGTCCTGTGCGGGTGGAGACGCGAGAGGCGCTCCGTACACTCCAAGGATGCGGCACATCACGTGGCCGACTGCCGCCCCACGGCTCCCCGATCCATGACCGACTCCGAGCAGCGACGATCCGACGAGTACTACCGAGTCGTGCTGGACGCGTCGTCGGACGCCCTGCTCGTGGTGGGCGAGGACCTCACCGTGAAGTGGGTGAGCGGCGCGGTCGAGCGGCTCGGCGGCTGGGCACCCGAGGAGATCGTCGCCGGGGACCCGATGGCGCTGATCCACCCCGAGTCGCACGCGCAGGCGCTCCAGAACTTCGCGGCGCTGCTCGACGGGACTGATCCCGACGAGTGCCGCACGGTGTGCCGTGCCGCCCGGCGCGACGGCAGCTGGGTCTGGGTCGAGATCGCCGGACGGGACCTGCGCGAGGACCCGGCGGTCCGCGGCGTGCTGATGTCGATGCGCGACGTGACGCGCCAGGTCGCCGCGGACGAGGCGTTGCGAAACTCCGAGCGTCGCTTCCGCGCCCTGCTCCAGAACAGCAACGACAGCCTGCTGGTGACCGGTCGCGACCGGGTCGTCACGTATGCGAGCGACGCCATCCACCGGATCCTCGGCTACAGCGCCGAGGAGACCGTCGGCCACCGGATCGAGGCTTCGGTCGACGAGCCCGATCGGGCCCGACTGGTCGCGGCGCACGACGACGTCGCCGCCGACCCGCAACGAGTCCGCCGGCTGCAGGTTCGATGTACCCACGCCTCGGGCGAGGAGCGCTGGGTCGAGACGGTGCTCGCGAACCACTTGGACGACCCCGAGGTCGCCGGGATCGTGTCGAACTTCCGCGACGTGACCGCGCACCACCGCGCGTCGAGCGCCCTGCGCGCACAGACCGCCGAGGCGGCCCGGGCCAAGCAGGACCGCCGGCTGCTGTCCGAGATCTTCGACCTGACCGACGACGTCGCCGTGCTGCTCGACGGCGACGGGAGCCTCCGGTACGCCAACGCTGCGGCCCGTGCCTTCTTCGGCCTGGCCGAGCTGGGCGGCGGCGGGCGCCTCGACGTCGACTGGCACCCGGAGGGCTCGTGGTTCGACCGGATCCGGGAGATGCTCGACGACGCCGACGGCGAGCGTCGCTGGTCGGGCGAGGCCACGGCGCTGCGACCCGACGGCGAGATCGTGCCGATGCTCGTCCAGGTGCTGGTGCACGGAGATCCCGCCGATCCGACGGCGAGGTTCTTCTCGGCGGTCGGACGCGACATCAGGGACCGCAAGCGCCTCGAGATGTCGCTCGAGGAGCAGGCGACCCACGATCCGCTGACGGGGCTCGCGAACCGGGCGCTGCTGTTCGACCGGGTCGCACACGCCCTCGACGGGCTGCGCGAGATCCCGGGGCGATCGTCGATCGCGCTGCTCTTCGTCGACATCGACCACTTCAAGTCGGTGAACGACACCCTCGGCCACGACCTGGGTGACCAGGTGCTGCGCGGTGTGGCGGAGCGGATCACGTCGGTGGTGCGCCCCGGCGACACCGTCGCCCGCTTCGGCGGCGACGAGTTCGTCGTGCTCTGCGAGCGGCTCGACCGTCCCGAGGACGCGGTGGTCATCGCCCATCGCATCGAGTCGGCGCTGCGGGCCCCGTGGCGCACCGGCGGTCGAGAGGTGCAGCTCGGCGTGTCGATCGGGATCTCGTTCGCCGACGAGTCCGACACCGACCCGTCGGCCGTGCTGCGCGACGCGGACACCGCCATGTACCGCGCCAAGACCGACGGTCGTGGCCGCTGGGTGATCTTCGACGACGAGCTCCGGGAGCGAGCCTCGGAACGTCAGCGCATCGAGACCTCGCTGCGCCGCACCAGCCACGGCGAGGAGCTGGAGCTCTACTACCAGCCGGTCGTCGACCTGGCGACGGGTCGGATGACGGGCGTCGAGTCGCTGCTGCGGTGGCGCCGCGACGGTCGCCTGGTGCAGCCCGCCGACTTCATCCCGATCGCCGAGGAGACCGGGCTCATCGTGCCCGTCGGGGCCTGGGTGCTCGAGACGGCCTGTGCGCAGCTCTCGGAGTGGCAGTCGCTGCCCGGTTGGTCCGACCTGAGCGTGGCGGTCAACGTGTCGGCCCGTCAGCTGCAGCACCCGAGCTTCGCGGGCGTCGTCGCCGAGGTCACCGACGCCAAGGTGACCACACCGGGCTCGCTCTGGCTCGAGATCACCGAGAGCGTGATGCTCGACGACGTGGTCGCGGCCCGCGCCCGCCTGGAACGGCTCAAGCTGCTCGGCGCGCGGATCGCCCTCGACGACTTCGGGACCGGCTACTCGTCGCTGACCTACCTGCGCAGCTTCCCCGTGGACGCGGTGAAGCTCGACCGGTCGTTCGTCGCCGGCATCGATGTCGACGAGGGCGACACGGCGATCGTCAACGCGGTGGTGCACCTGGCTCGGGCGCTCGACAAGGAGTGCATCGCCGAAGGGGTGGAGACGTCGGCACAGGCGGAGTCGCTGCACGCGCTCGGCTGCGGGCTGGCACAGGGCCACTACTTCTCTCGCCCGGTGCCGGCCGCGCAGATCACCGACCTGCTGCTCGACCGCCACGGCGTGCTCGTCGACGACGTGGTCGACTCCCACCGCTGATCCTCGACCGAGGACGTCGGGCAGCGATCAGAACGGCAGGTCCGCGTGGCCGAGCACGCCGAGCGGATCGACGACCTGGCGGAGCGCGGCCAGCATCCGTCGGCGGGCCGGGTCGGTGCGTCGCTCCCACTGCGATGCGTTGTGCGGCCCGATGCCGTGCTCGGCGCTGTAGCTGCCGTCGAAGCGGTCGACGACCAGGTCGAAGACCAGCGCCCGGACCTCGTCGAGCTCCTGCGCGCTGGGCGGCGCGTCCGGTGGCCACACGACGTTGCAGTGCACGCCACCGTCGCCCCAGTGACCGAAGTCCGCAGTGGTGGCCCGGGGGAACCGGCCCACGACCGCCTCGGCCACCGCGTGACGCAGCGCCGGCAGCGCCGGCCGTGGCACGGACAGGTCGAACCCGGTCACGACGCCGAGGTCGCGCAGGCCCTCGGTGACCGCGTGGCGCAGCGCCCAGGCGTGGTCGGGTGGCACCACCACCGCATCGGTGAGCAGCCCGAGCTGCGAGCAGCGGTCCAGCGCGTCGACGAGTGCGTCCTCGACGTCGTCGTCGCCGGCGAACTCCACGAGCACCGACAGGGGCGGCACAGGGTCGAAGGGCGCGCCGTGGCCGCCCCGGCTCGCCCCGGCGACCACCGCCGGTGCCGAGAGCACCTCGAACGCCGAGAGCTCGGAGGCGTGTGCGCGCTCGATCTCGACGAGTGCACCGATCGCTGCGTCGTCGTCGGTCGGTGCCAGCCAGGCGCAGCTGCGATGCGGCTCGACGACCGACAGCTCGACCTGGACCGTGGTCACGATGCCGAACGCGCCGGCGGACCCGATCAGCAGCTGCTCGATCGACGGGCCGACGTTGTGCTTGCGCAACCCGTCGAGCGTGCCCACCACCGAGCAGTCGTCGTCCGCGATCACCGCGTGCAGCCCCAGGACGTGCCGTCGCATGTCGCCGTGGCGCACCATGCGAGCGCCGCCGGTGTTGGTGGCGACCATCCCGCCGATCGACGGGTCCGCGCCCAGGTCGATCGGCAGCACCAGACCGTGCTGCGCCGCGGCGTCGTTGAGCGTCGACAGGCGTGTGCCCGCGCCGACGACCGCGGTGCGGTCCACCGGGTCGATGCGGGGTTCGGGATCGAGCCGTTCCAGGCTGAGGACCACCTCACCCGCGGCGCCGGGGGTCGAGGCGCCGACGAGCCCGGTGTTGGCCCCCTGGGGGATGAGGCGCAGGTGATGTCGGCGCGCCCAGGCGACGACGCTGCGGACCTGCTCGGTCGTCGCCGGACGGACCACCGCGGCCGCGGCACCGGCGGGTCCGCGGGCGGGCACCACGTAGCGCTCCAGGTCGGACCGTCCCACCGTCGGGTCGGCCGGGTCGAGGATCGCGGCGTCGTCGAGCTCCGCCCGCAACTCGTCGACGACCGCACGCGCCAGCCGTGGCGGCTCGGGAACCTCGCCGTGCGCGTCCGGGGTCATGGGGTCCATCTTGGTCCGCCGCCCACCGGCGACGGGCAACCGGGTGCGGGCATGTGGTGCGGCGGCTCCCTACGCTGCTGCCCGTGACGAGCGGAACCGACCAGCAGCAGCCCGACGATCCGACCCTGGCGTACGCGGGGTTCGGAGGGAAGGTGGGTCGTGTGTTCGCGACCTCGGAGCCGTCGTGGTCGCCGGCTCCTGCCGTCGAGGGCTCGCCGAACATCGTGGTGATGATGTGCGACGACCTCGGGTTCGCCGACCTCGGGTGCTACGGCTCCGAGATCCCGACGCCGAACATCGACCGGCTCGCCGCCGAGGGCGTCCGCTTCACCGACTACCACTCGACCCCGATGTGCTCGCCGACGCGTGCTGCGCTGCTGACCGGCCTCGAGCCGCACCGTGCGGGCATGGGGCACGTCGCGCACTCGGACCCGGGCTTCCCCGGCTACGAGATGCAACTCACCCCGTTCGCCCCGACGCTCGCCGAGGTGCTGCGCGGCGCCGGCTACCAGACCCTCATGGTCGGCAAGTGGCACCTCACCAAGGACAGCAACGCCAACGACGCCGGTGACCGGTCGTCGTGGCCGCTGCAGAAGGGCTTCGACCGCTACTACGGGTTCCTCGACGGCTTCACGAACCTGCACCACCCGCACCGGCTGATCGAGGACAACCACGCGGTGGCCGTCGACGAGTACCCCGAGGGGTACTTCCTGACCGACGACCTGACCGACCGTGCGGTGTCGATGATCCGTGAGAGCAAGGCGTCGGATCCGACCAAGCCGTTCCTGCTGTACCACGCACAGGGGGCGGTCCACGCGCCGCTGCACGCGAAGGCCGTCGACATCGAGCGCCACGACGACGTCTACCGGGCCGGCTGGGACGCGATTCGTCAGGCTCGCTACGAGCGTCAGCTCGAGCTCGGCGTGATCCCGCCGGGGACGCCCCTGGCGCCCCGCAACGCCGAGCACGGCGACGACGTGCCCGCGTGGGACGAGCTGTCCGAAGATCGCAAGCTGCTGTTCGCCAAGTACATGGCGGTCTACGCAGCGATGGTCGACAACATCGACCAGAACGTCGCCCGCCTGCGCGCCGCGCTCGAGGAGCTGGGCGAGTGGGACAACACGATCTTCGTCTTCACGTCCGACAACGGCGGTTCGCGCGAAGGCGAGGCCGACGGCACCAGCGCCTACCTGCGCACCCTGCACTTCGGCCGCACCGGTGCCGACGAGCCCTTCGACGAGGACCTGGCCAGGCTCGACGAGATGGGCGGGCCCACGACGTTCCCGCACTACCCGCGTGGTTGGGCGATGGTGTCGAACACCCCGTTCCGCCTGTACAAGATCAACGCACACCGCGGCGGCCACTCGGTGCCCTTCATCGTGTCGTGGCCGGCTGGTGGCATCCCCGCCGGCGAGCTGCGGAACCAGTTCGTGCACGTGACCGACCTGCTGCCCACCTTGCTCGGTCTGGCCGGCGTGGAACGCCCGGCGATCTGGCGGGGCGTGCCGTCGTTGGAGCTGGCGGGCGAGGACGTGGGCGCCGCGCTGTTCGACGCCGCGGCAGAGGGCCGATCGAAGGACGTGGTGATCGAGAACGAGGGCCACCGCGGCTACCGCCGGGGCCATTGGGAGGCCGTGACCCGCCACGAGGAGCACACCTCGTTCTCGGCGGAGCCCTGGGAGCTCTTCGACATGTCCACGGACCCGTCGCAGGTGCGCGACCTGGCCGCGGACGAGCCCGAACGACTGGCCGAGCTGATCGAGGCGTGGGACGTCGCGGCGTGGGACAACCAGATCTTCCCGCTCGACGAGGGGACCGGCTACCGATACCTGCTGCGTCCGCCGTGGACCGAGCGCTACGACCGTCCGGTGGTGTTCGGTCCGCAGACGCCGTCGCTGGACCGCTGGCGCTCACAGCGCCTGATCCTGTGGCGTGACGTGACGATCACCGCGTCGGTGACCCTCGCCGAGGGTGACTGCGGCGTGCTCGTCGCACACGGCGACCAGGGGGGCGGCTACGCCCTGTACGTCGACGACAACTCGGAGCTCGTCGCGGTGCACAACGGCTACGGCGTCGAGCGAGAGGTCCGGGGTCCCGTCGTCGAGCCCGGCGACCACGACCTGGAGCTGCGCATCACCTGCCCCGGCGGGAACCTCTGGGATCTGGCCCTCGCCGTCGACGGCGCCGAGGTCGCGAGCGACACGGGATTCCGACTGCTGATGGCCATGGCGCCGTTCCAGGGCATCGACATCGGCATCGACCGGCGCTCGCCGGTGAGCTGGGCGCTGCACGAGCGCCACGGCGCCTTCCCGTTCTCGGGCACGCTGCGCCATGTCGCGTACCAGCCGGGCGAGCCGGCGCCCGACAGCCCGGCCGGCTTCCTCGACATGCTCCGCGACTGGGGTCGCACGTTCGAGTGAGCCTGGAGTCGCACGACGCCGAGGGCCGGAAGCGTCAGGGGCGTTCGAGCGTGGTCGTCACCTCGCCCACCGACCGTTCGATCAGCCGGGTGCGCGGGATCGTGCCGAGCGATGCCCACTCGCCGTCGCCCACGCGCCACTCCGCCTGCCAGAGCACGGTCACGGTGCCGACCCAGCTCTGGGGTCGGGCGTCGCCGAGCGGGCCGTTGCCCGCTGACCGAGTCGAGCGGCGACCCGCCGTGGCGGTCGCGTAGGTGACGCTGCACACGCCCGGTCGGGTCGCCTGGTGGCGTGGGGGAGCGGCGTCGTCGGGGTCGTAGGCGCGCCCGCGCCCCTGGCAGGTCGACGTGGCGGCACCGGGATCGCCGGGAAGGATCCGCATCGACACCGGTCGGGCACGGACCTCTGCGGTCAGGCCGTCCACCGTGATCGAACCGCCGACCTCGGTCCAGTCCTCCGGGTCGATCGAGAAGAACACCGGGTGCCCCACCGGCACCGCTGCCGCGCTGGGCGGGGAGATCCTCGGGTCGGGAACCGGCAGGTGGGTGATCATGCGGCGCTCGAGGATCCGCAACGGGTCACGGGTGCCGATGTCGACGAAGCGCACCTCGGTGATGCGGCCGTCGCAGACGCGGGCCTGCAGGTCGCCGTCGGGCAGCACGCCGCTGCCGAGCAGTGCCCGGAGCTCGTCCGGTACGGGCACGGCGACCCCGGATGCAGCGAGGTGCGTGGCGACCGCGACGAACCACTCGAGCTCGGCGTCACCGAAGGTCCGCCACCGGCAGCGGGGAGCGGTGCCCCGAGGAGCGCCGCCGCGTGGCGGGTTCCGGTCCCATCCGAGGATCGACGTGACGATGTCGCCGCGTCCGACGACGTGGGAGCGGGCGCCGCCGCCACGGTCGGCGCCGGCGGGCGGTGCACCGGCCACGCCCACGACGGCCAGCCCGAGGACGAGGACCCCGACGGCGAGCATGCGGCCGCCGACGAAGGGTGCGCGGCGCCGGCTCATCGGGCCGCCCCCGTCGCGACGACCTCGCCCGGGCACGGATCGGGCGTCCCGGGTGCTGCGACGTCGAGGTCGAACGCATCGAGTGTCAGCAGCCGCCACTGCGACCCCTCGTACCGGAGCTCACCGGTGCCGTGCGACAGCGCCACGGCGTCGTCGACGACCTCGCCGGTCGTGGTGTCGATCCCCAGACCGGGCGCGTGCCCGCACCAGGTGAACGACACGAGGTCGCCGTCGGCCACGGCCTGCAGCGCGACGTGCCGGTACGACCGACCGTCGGGACCGGGACGCACGACGGTGGACTCGTGCATCGCCCGGTCCACCAGCTCGGCGAGCATGGCCGTCGAGAAGGAGCCGCCCTCGACCACGGCCGAGTGCCACTCGGCGAGCCCGGGCCGTGCCTCGCTGCCGTCGTCCGGTCGGGTGGCCGCCAGCGGGTCGGCGGCGACGGTCGTCAGGGCTGCGTCGTAGCGGTCGAGCACCGTCTGCACCAGCGACCGCA
>JAEWED010000024.1 GCA_023389745.1 Actinomycetes bacterium | reverse complement strand
TCGGTGACTCACCGGCCGACGCCGGGGCCTGCGACCTGTGGGTCGTCGCCACCAAGGCCGCCGACGTCGACGCCGTCATGGCTGACATCGTGCACCTGCTCCGACCCGACGACGTCGTGATGCCGTTCCAGAACGGCCTGGGTGCAGGGGAGCGCGTCGCCGCACACGTCGACCCGTCCCAGGTCGTCATCGGCATCGCCGAAGGCTTCGGTTCGTCGATCCCCGCACCCGGGTTCGTGCACCACAACGGCATGCGCTTGATCCGCATCGGCGAGATGACCGGCGGTCTCACGCCCAGGGTGCTCGAGATCGAGCGCAGCTGGTCCGAGGCCGGTTTCCGGGTGAAGGCCTTCGCCGACATCGAGCAGATGATCTGGGAGAAGTTCCTCTGCAACGTCGCCCTGAGCGCGCCGACCGCCGTGTTCGACGTCACGATCGGCGAGCTGCACGACGACGACGAGCTGTGGGCGGTGGCGATGGGCTGCATGCTCGAAGCACACCGCATCGGCATCGAGCGCGGCGTGACGTTCTCCTTCGGTGACCCCATCGCCTACGTCGCCGAGTTCGCGTCGACCATCCCCGACGCCAGCCCGTCGATGCGACTCGACCAGCTCGCCCGACGCCGCTCCGAGGTCGACGTCATCAACGGCCAGGTCGTCGAGCTCGGTCGTGCCATGGGCGTGCCGACGCCGTACAACCAGGCACTGTGCGCCGTGCTGCACCGCCGCGAAGCAGCCTTCCCGGAGCCCGACGCGCACTGAGGCTCGGCCGCGCCAGGCTGGGGTAGCCCGCCGGCGCGGTGCGCCGTCGCGGGGCTCGGCCCGATGCTCAGTCGCCGTCGGTGCTGCGCTCGACCACGCCGTTGGCGTCGAGGTGCGGGAACGCATCGTTGTCGACGAAGCGGTCACCGGGCTGCAGGCCGAACTGGTCGTAGTGCGGGTGCGTCAGCCCGACGTAGATCGTGTCGCTGCGGATGTAGCGGAACGCCACCGCCTCTCGACGGCCGGGGCCCTTGTTGCGACCCGAGCCGTGCAGCGTCAGCTCCCAGTGGGCCTGTGCGTCGCCGGCCTTCATCGCGTTGCCGCCCACGACCTCGCTGTCGCGCAGGTGCGGGTAGGCGTCACGGATGTCTCGCTGCTCGATGAGCCCGAGCGGGCCCTCTCGGTGCGAGCCCTTCAGGTAGCGCAGCGGACCCATCTCCGGGGTCAGATCGACCAGGGCGATCCACAGCGTGACGCAGCCCTTCCGGTCGAAGGGCCAGTACGAGTAGTCCTGGTGGTAGGGGATGGGCTTGGCGCCCTCGGGCTTGAAGAAGCTGATGTCCTGGCAGAAGAGCGCGTCGGTCTGCTCGATCAGCGCCACCACCGCACTCGACAGGCGCGTCGACGTGGCGATGCTGCGGATGAAGGGGTCCTTCCAGGCGACGCCCTCGTGGCTGAGCAGCGCAGCAGGATCGGCGGCAGGTTTGGTCGGCCCGCTGATCGTCGTGCGGGGCTCAGCCGCGAGCAGCGCATCTCGCAGCTGCGCCGCGGTGTCGGCGTCGAGCAGTCCGGGCAACGACGCCCAGCTGTCCTCCTGCAGGCTGCGCACCTGTTCCGACGTGATCGGATAGGGCGTGTCGAGGCCCCGGTCGCCGGTCTCGGTCCGAGCTTCGGTCATGCTCATGGCGCCACCCCCGTGTGCCGTCCCGTCGGGGCGCGAAGGTGCCCGCCGATAGGGATGCTGTGCGATCGCCCGAAAAATTAGACCGATCGGTCGAAAACGTCAACGACCGTGTGCGATCATTCGGCGCTGCCACACCCCGTGGCTGCACCCGGATCCGTCCGACACGATGCAGAGAGGTGGGCCGATGGCGCCGTCGCCCTTCCATCCCGAGCTGCGCCGAGCGGCGACGCTGCTCCCGCGCCACGTCGTGGGGCCACGATCGCTGCCGGCGGTGCGCTCGGTCATCGGGCTGGCGGCCCGGCGTCAGCCGGCCGGCGTCACGCTCGACCGCGCCGGTGACGTGCCGCTGCGGGTGCATCGTCCTGCGGGCGTCTCGGTCAACGCTCCGGGTCCGGGGATCCTGTGGATCCACGGCGGCGGGTTCGTCATGGGTGCTGCCGCGCAGGACGACGAGGGCTGTGCCGACCTCGCCCGTCGTCTGGGCGCGGTGGTCGTCGCCGTCGACTACCGGCTCGCTCCCGAGCACCCGCACCCGGGGCCGCTCGACGACTGCCATGCCGCGCTCGAGTGGCTCGCCGCGCAGCCCGACGTCGACGCCTCTCGGGTGGCGATCGCCGGCGCGAGCGCGGGTGGCGGGCTGGCCGCAGGCCTGGCGATCATGGCGGTCGAGCGGGGTGTGGTGTCACCCGCGTTCCAGTTGCTGCTCTACCCGATGCTCGATGACCGCTCCGTCGACCTGCCCGCGGACTTCGACGAGCGCGACGTCCGGCTGTGGGACCGGGCATCGAACCGGTTCGGCTGGACGTCGTACCTGGGTGTCGAGCCCGGCTCGCCCGACGTGCCCGCCACCGCGGCACCCGCCCGCTGCGACGACCTGAGCCGGTTGCCGCCGGCGTGGATCGGCGTCGGCACGCTCGACCTGTTCCACCGCGAGGACGTCGCCTATGCGGACCGGCTCCGCAGCGCGGGAGCCGACTGCGAGCTGGTCGTCGTGCCCGGCGGGTTCCACGCCTTCGACATGGTGCAGCGCGCCGCTGTCGTGCGCGACTTCCGTGCCTCGCAGATCGACGCACTGCGCCGCGCACTCGTACCTGGGTGAGTCCTCGTCGCGTGGCGACGGCGATCACTCCAGACGGCCCGTGTGGGAACGCGGCGAACGATGCGGTGCGAACGATACGGTGAGCGAGCATGATGCAGTGAGCAACGCTGCTGGATGAGGGGTGTCGCATTGGTGCCCGTACTCGTGTTCTTCGCCGTCGCCACGCTCGTCGGGTGCCTGATCCGGGCTGTCGTCATGCTCCGGCTCCGTGCAGCGGCTCGGCAACCGGACGTCTCCGATGGCGACCTGTGCCAGCTCCGCCAGGCGAACCGGATCAGCTCGATGGCCGTCGTCGTGTCACTGGTCGCCTTCGTGGCCATCGGCGTCGCGTTCGTGACGCTCTGAGCAGCCGTCCCGGAGCAGCCCATCCGCGGGCCGGTGCACACCGGCGGCTGTACTGATGGGCGTGAACGTCCCCCTGCCGCCCGATGTGCAGACCTATCTCGACGGCATCGCGCCCGAGCACCGTCCGATGTGGGACCGGATCGATCGGATCGTCCGGACCCTCCACCCGGACGTCGAACTGCGCATCACCTACGACATGCCCACGTTCGTCGTCGGTGAGCACCGGCTCCCGGTCGGCGTCTGGAAGCACGGGCTCTCGCTCTACGGGCTGCACGAGTCGAACGATGCCGGGTTCATCGGACGCCACCCCGAGCTCTCCTCGGGCCGGGGCACCGTGAAGCTCCCCACGGCGCGCGCCGTGGACTTCTCCGACGAGGAGCTCACCGCGATGCTGACCGCTGTGCTCGGCTCCTAGCTCGCCGCATCTGAAAACGGCCGACTTCGGCTCGGGGTGCACCGGAGGCGTTCGGGGCCGCTCAGAACTTCGACGTGTGGTGGCCGGTGACGTCCCGGAGCCGAGTCACGACGAAAAGGGACCCAGCTGCCTCCCATCAATTCGTTCCAACTCGGTTCTGGAGGACACTCCACGCTCGGTCCAGCGACTCGCCTGCTGCTGCGGAATCGCGGCAGAAACGCTTCCGCGGCAGCAACACTTCCGCGGCAGCAACACTTCCGCGGCAGCCACACTTCCGCGGAGTCGCGCGACGAATGCTCCAGCGGGAGGGGCGGCGAGGCGGCAGCGGGGAGCGGCTCAGAGCGACCGGGCGAACCAGGCGATGTCGGCCAGGGTTGCTCGGGCGACGTCGGGGATGACCGCGAAGTAGTTGTTCTCTGCCGCGTGCACCGTGCCGTGGAGCGTGCGGGCGCGAGCCGGTACGCCCGCGGTCAGCAGTCGGCGGTAGTACGTCAGGCCCTCGTCGCGCAGCGGGTCGAGCTCGTTGACCGACACCACGTGCGGGGGAAGGCCGACCAGCTCGGCGTCGTCGACCAGCAATGGCCAGGCGAGCGGGCTCCGGGCGTGGTCGGGATCGGGCGCGTACGCCTTCGCCATCGCACCCAACAGCGCGACCGACACGAGGTAGCCGTCGTTGTCGCGCAGCGACGGCAGGTCCTCGGGCGGTGCCGCGTAGGCGTTCGAGATGTACGGGCACAGCGCGTAGACGCCGTCGATCCGTTCCGCCACGCCTTCGCGCTTGGCCCGCAGCGCCGTGGCCAGGGCGAGGTTGCCACCGCCGGAGTCACCCGAGACGACCACGGACGACAGCCCCAGCCACGAGCGTTGCTCGTGCAGCCAGGCGAGCGCGGCCGCGCAGTCGTCGAGGCCGGCGGGGAACGGGTGCGGACCGAGTCGACCGGCGCCGTTGCGGAACTCGACACCGACCACGACGACGCCATGGGTCGCCAGCTCGTCACGCCAGCGCACGTAGTGGTCGTCGGCCGCCGACATCATCACGCCGCCGCCTCCGTGCAGGTGCAGCACGCCCGGCAGGCCCCCGGCCGCCTCCGACGGGCGGTGCACGAACATCGTGAGCTCGTGGCCGCCGGGTGCGGTGATCGTGACCGTCGAACGATCGACGCCGTCGACGGGATCGAGCCCATCGACCGCGAGCGCGTTCATCGTCGGAGAGCCCGCTTCGAGGCGATCGAGCACCGAGCGGATCTTGTCGAGCGGGGTCGCCGCATCGAGCCGCGACGGCGGCAGCGCATCGGCCAGCCCGAACGGTTCCATCGCGGCCACCAGGCGAGGATCGACACGGAGGTCGTCGCGCAGCGCCGGCGTCGCCGCCGGAGCCGCGGGCGCCGAGGGTGTCGAGGGTGTCGAGGACGGCACGTCCGTCGTCATGCGGTGGCTCCTCCGTCGACGGGGATGGCGAGCCCGGTGACGTACGACGACGCGTCCGAGGCCAGGAAGAGCGCGAGGTTCGCGACGTCCTGGGTCGTGCCGAGGCGCCGCATCGGGATGTGCTCGGCGATCGTCTCGAGCGGCACGGGCACCGTGCCGTCCTCGATGTCGCGACGCAGCGCCGGCGTGTCGGTCGCTCCGGGGCAGATCGCGTTCGCCCGGATGTTCTGCGGCGCGAGCTGCACGGCGAGCGATCGCACGAACTGGATCAACGCACCCTTGCTGGCCGAGTAGGTCAGCAGGCCGGGCACCGCCCGGAGGCCCGAGGTCGAGGCCGTGTAGATCAGCGACGCCGACGGCGAACGACGCAGCCGCGGCAGGAGGAGCTTGGTCAGCTCCATCGGCGCCCACACGTTGACGACCATCGTCTCGTTCCAGCTATCCGCGTCGAAGCGCCAACCAGGTGGGCCCGGCAGCCCGGCATGGCTGAAGAAGACGTCGATGACCTCGTGATCGAGGGTCTCGACCCACGGCGCCACGGCCGTCTGGTCGGACAGGTCCAGGACGTGGAACTCGGCGCGCCCGCCCGCGTCGGAGATCTCGGCGACGGTCGACGCCGCAGCGTCACCGTCGCGGTCGACGACGACCACGTGGGCCCCGTGCTGCGCGAACAGCACCGCCGCCGCGCGGCCCATGCCCGAGGCGCCGCCGGTGATGACCGCCGTGCGGCCGTCGAGGGTCACGAGCGGTCCTCACCCGGGCCCGTCGGCGAGAGCAGCGACCGGTAGCCCTCGTCGCGCTGCTCGGCGATGAACTTGAACAGCATCGGGCGTCCCCCGGGGTTGAGCAGGTTCTTCACCGGCTTGCCGGGGATGTTGGAGCCGAAGAAGTAGCTGATGCTCGTGAAGGGCACGTGTCGGGCCATCGCATCGATCATCCCGGTGAAGCCGGCTTCGAGCTCGTCGGGCACGTCGACCACGTCGACGCCCTGCTCACGCATGGCCACGAGCAGGTCGGCGACGTAGTCGACCTGGTCGGTGTTGTAGCGCGGGATGTTGGCGCTGGCGCCGTGGGGGCCTCCGGGGAAGAAGAAGTTCGGGAACCCGGCGGCCTGCACGCCGAGGTACGTGCACGGGCCATCGACCCAGCGGTCCTCGAGCGCGATCCCGTCGACGCCGCGCACACCCAGGCGGTTGAGCTGGCCGGTGCCGTAGTCGAACCCGGTGGCCCAGACGATCACGTCGAACTCCCAGTGCCCCTCGGCGGTCTCGATGCCGGTCTCGGTGATGCGGAGCATCGGCGTGTCGACGAGGGACACCAACGACACGTGCGGCTCGTTGAACACCTCGTAGTAGTCGGTCACGAACGGCGGTCGCTTCTCTCCGTAGCGGTGGTCCGTCGGGATCAGACGGTCCGCCGTGACCGGGTCGGTCACGATCGAGCGGACCTTGGCGGCGATGAAGTCGCACCACTCACGGTTGATCTCGGCGTCGCTCAGCAGGTCCTTGTAGTTGGCCAGCAGCTTTGCGAACCCGGGGCTGTTCCACATCGTCTCGTAGAACGCCTGTCGCTCCTCGGGGGTGTGCGAGCTCGACATGAGCGACGGGGGAGGGATGAGGAACCCCGTGGCCGAGGTGTCGAGCGTTCGCTGGATGTGCTCGAAGTCGTCGCGCAGCCGCTGCTGCTCCTCGTCGCTGATCGGCTCGTTGTTGAGCGGCGTGCACCAGTTCGGTGTGCGCTGGTACACGACGAGCTCGGCCGCATCTGCGGCGATCGGCGGGATGACCTGCACGCCGCTGGACCCGGTGCCGACGACGGCGACCCGCTTCCCGGAGACGTCGACGCCCTCGGCGGGCCACAGGCCGGTGTGGTGCGACTCGCCGCGGAAGTCGTCGCGGCCGGGCACGTCGGGGATGTACGGGTACGACAGCATCCCGGTCGCCGCGACGACGTATCGGGCGACCCACGTCGTGCCGTCCTCGACCGTGACCGTCCAGGCGTGACGGGCGGCGTCCCAGACGACCGAGGTGACCTTGGTGCCGAAGCGGATCAGCGGGGCCAGGTCGAAGTGCTCGACGAAGCGCTGGAAGTAGCGCTCGATCTCGGGCTGGCCGGCGAAGCGCTCGGACCACTCCCACTCGTGGAACAGCTCCTTCGAGAACACGTACGCGTACGTGTAGCTCTCGGAGTCGAAGCGTGCCTCGGGGTAGCGGTTCCAGTACCAGGTGCCGCCGACGCCGTCACCGGCTTCGAGCAGCACCGTCGAGAAGCCGTCCTCACGGGCGCGGTACAGCTGGTACAGCCCGGTCACGCCGGCACCGATCACCAGCACCTCGACGTCCACGTCGCCACTCGGGCGAGCGTCGTCGGCTCCCGTCTCCCCGGCCCGGTCCTCCATGGCCCCCCTCGTGATGTGCGTCCCGGCGCCATGATCCGGGACGGAGCGTCGTTGCGACAGTAGACCGATCGGTCCATTCCGGAAACGGCGTGCTCCGTGGCCGTCCCGGCCAGCGGTCCTCAGGCTCCGTGCGCGGCGGATCAGACCGCTGCGAGGCGGCGCAGCGCGGTGGCGATCTCGTCGACACCCGGCAGCCAGGCGCGCTCCAGGTCGGGCGCGTACGGCGCCGGCATGGCCACCGCGCCGACCCGTTCGATCGGCGCGTCCAGGGACCAGAACGCCTCACGCGACACCGTGGCCGCGATCTCGGCGCCGATGCCGAACGGGACGACCGCTTCGTGCGCGATCATCAGCCGACTGGTGCGAGCGACCGACTCGAGCACCGGCTCCAGGTCGAGCGGGGCGACCGTGCGCAGGTCGATGACTTCGACCGAGATGCCGTCGGTGGCGACCGCTTCGGCCGCCGCGAGCGCATCGTGCACCATGCGAGACACCGAGACCAGCGTGATGTCGGACCCTTCGCGCACGACCGCCGATCGGCCGATGGGCACCAGGTGGTCGGCCGGCGGTCGGGGACCTTTCATGCCGTAGATCAGCCGGTTCTCGATGAACACGACCGGGTTCGGGTCCTGGATCGAGGCACGCAACAAGCCGTAGGCGTCGGCCGGGGTGCTCGGCATGACGACGGTGAGCCCCGGGATGTGCGCGAGCAGCGCCTCGAGGCTTTGGGAGTGCTGACTGCCCGAGGAGCGACCGGCTCCGAACTGGGTGCGGACGGTCAGTCCCATCTCGGCGACGCCGCCGGTCATGAACGGCAGCTTCGCCGCCTGGTTGAGCAGCTGGTCGAGGCACACTCCGACGAAGTCGAGGTACATGATCTCGACGACCGGGCGCATGCCCGCCATCGCGGCGCCGACGCCGAGCCCGACGATGGCGGTCTCCGAGATCGGGGTGTCGCGCACCCGGTCGCCGAAGCGGTCACGGAGGCCGCGGGTCAGCCCGAAGACGTTGCCGCCGTCGCCGACGTCGATGCCGGCGACCAGGACCCGGTCATCCGACTCGAGCTCGGCCTCGAGCGCGTCGTGGATCGCGTCCATCATCTTGAACGGACGCTCGCCCTCGACCGGTTCGCCCGCACCCGGAGGCTCCGGCGCGGCCGGCTCCGCGATCGCTGGGCGCGGCCGCAGCACGAAGTCGCCGAGCGACTCGACCTTCGGCGGTGCCGCGGCACGGGCGATCGACAACGCGTGGTCGAGCTCCTGGTCGACCCAGGCCGCCAGGTCCGTGATCTCGTCCTCGCGCACCCCGAGTGCGGCGAGCCGGGCTGCGTGGACCACGATCGGGTCGCGCTGCTTCCAGTGCGAGAGCTCCTCGGCCGTTCGGTAGCGCTGCGGGTCACCCTCGTAGTGCCCGTGCCAGCGGTAGGTGGTCGCCTCGACCAGCACGGGCGCTCCACCCGAGCGGACCTGCGCCGCGGCGGTCGCCATCGTGGTGGCGCACGCCTCGACGTCGTTGCCGTCGACGGCCAGGTACGTCAGCCCGTAGCCCTCGGCGCGACGGTCGAGCGAGACGGCGTGCTGGGCCGACGCGGGGGAGAACTCGGCGTAGCCGTTGTTCTCGCACCAGAAGACCACCGGCAGCCGCCAGACCGCGGCCAGGTTCACCGCCTCGTGGAAGGCGCCCTGTGCCACCGCGCCATCACCGAAGAACGCCACGGCCAGGTTGCCGTCGGCACGGAGCTGGCTGGCGGTCGCCGCACCGACCGCGATCGGCAGACCGGCGCCGACGATGCCGTTGGCGCCGAAGATCCCGAGCGACGGGTCCGCGATGTGCATCGAGCCGCCACGGCCGCGGTTGGTGCCGGAGTCGCGAGCCATGAGCTCCGCGAACATCGGCGTCGGCGCGAGGCCCTTGGCGAGGCAGTGCCCATGACCACGGTGGGTCGAGGTGATCACGTCGCTGGTGCGCAACGGCCAGCACGCACCGACCGCCGAGGCCTCCTGCCCGCTCGACAGGTGCACGAAGCCCGGCACCTCGCCGTCGCGGTAGAGCCCCGACACCCGCTCCTCGAATCCTCGGATCACGAGCATGCGGCGCAGCATCTCGAGCGCCTCGGTGCGCGTGGTGGGCCCGGTCTGTCGGACGGGACCTGTCGGTTCGGTGTCGGTCATCGGGTCACTCCGTGCACGAACAGGTCGCTGAACTGCTCGGCCACCTCGGCAGCGCTCAGTCGGCCGTCGGGCTTCAGCCAGAGGTACGTGTAGTTGTGCATGCCCAGCCAGGCCCGCGAGGTCAGCCGCGGGTCGACGTCGCGGAACTCGCCGGAGTCGACACCTGCGGCGATCACGGACTCGACGACACGCTCGTACTGGTGGCGCCGCGACCGGAATTGCGACGCGTTGTCGCCGGTGAGCGCGGGGAACTCGTGCAGGAAGACCCAGACGTGGTCGGGATAGCGGGAGATCACGTCGAGCAGCTCGGCGCCGAGAGCCGTGAGCTGCTCGGTCGGCGTGCCGCCGGCGTCGACGACCCGCTCGGCGCCGGCGATCACCTCGTCCATCACCCGGTCGTGGATCGCCGCGAGCAGCGCCTCCTTGGAGCCGATGTAGTAGTAGAGCGCTCCCTTGCCGAGCCCGTTCGCCTCGCACAGCTCGATGGTGCTGGTGCCGTGGAAGCCGTGCACCGCGAACACCCCGGCCGAGGTGTCGATGATCTGCTCACGCCGTCGCAGCCACTTCGGGCTGCGGTTGGGTTCGTGGGGCGTCGGCTCGTGGAGCGCGGGATCGTTCGGCGTCGGGTTCTCGGTGATCGGCTCGCCCTGTGGCACGGAGCGACCCTACAGTTTGTACCGACTGGTCGAGCGAATTCGAGTTCGACCACTGCAGTTCGAGGGACGGCGCAGTCCGGGGGGACGAGGGGAGGCGTGATGTCGCACGGATCGGCGAGTGGCGGGGCGAACCCGGCGACGGCCGACATGAACTGGGTCTCGGTGCTGGAGCACCATGCGGCGCGCACGCCGGACAACGCGATCGTCGTCGGCCCGGACGGACCCGTCAGCTACTCCGAGATGCTCGAGCTGTCGTCCCGCGTGGCGGGCGGGCTGGCCGCTCGTGGCATCGCCGGCGGCGACGTCGTCGGGTTGCTGTCGTACAACAGCGTCGAGTTCCTGGCCACGATCTTCGCGGCGAACAGCCTCGGCGCCGTCGCCATGCCGATCAACTGGCGTCTCGCTCCTGCGGAGATCCGCTACCTGCTCGAGCACTCAGGCGCGAGTGCGTTCGTCTGCGACGGCGAGCTGCTCGTCGCCGGCGCCGAGGCGGCCGACGGACTGGCCCTGGAGCGCATCGTCGTGCCGGTGTCTGGTGCAGCGGCACAGATGGACCGGACCGAGGCGGCCGACTGGACCGACTTCGCCGCTCTGGCCGCAGCGACACCCACCACGAGGGTCGAGGCCGGCGGCGATGCGGTGCACCGCCTCATGTACACCTCGGGCACCACCGGGCGGCCGAAGGGCGTGATGCTCACGCACGCGAACCTGGCGTGGAAGAACGCCGCGCACGTCACCGAGCTCGCCGTGACGCACGCGGACGTGGGTCTGGCGTGCGGCCCGCTGTACCACGTGGGCGCGCTCGACCTGGTCACCACGACGCTGATGTCGGTCGGTGCGACGACCGTGGTGCACCGCACGTTCGACGCGGCGCGGGTCGTCGACGAGATCGAACGCTCACGGGTCACCGTGGTCTGGATGGCACCGGCGATGCTGCGGGCCGTGCTCGACGAGCCGGGCATCGGCGAGCGTGACCTGTCGTCGCTCCGCTTGATCATCGCCGGTGGCGAGAAGCTCCCCATCCCGTTCATCGACCGCCTCGAGCGGACGTTCCCCAACGCCTGGCTGGCCGACGCCTATGGACTGACCGAAACCGTCTCGGGTGACACGTTCCTGGACCGTGCGAGCACCCGCACCAAGCTCGGCAGCGTCGGTCGACCGTGTCTGTACCTGGACCTGGAGATCTGGGACGACGACGGACGACCGGTCCCGCCGGGTGAGCGGGGCGAGGTCGTGCTGCGCGGTCCGAAGGTGTTCGCCGGCTACTGGCGAGACCCCGACGCGACCGCCGCCGCGTTCGCCGGAGGCTGGTTCCACACCGGCGACATCGGGGTGAAGGACGACGACGGCTACGTGTACATCGTCGACCGCCTGAAGGACATGATCATCTCGGGCGGCGAGAACATCGCCGGCTCCGAGGTCGAACGGGTGCTCGACGAGCACCCCGCGGTGCTCGAGGTCGCCGTCGTCGGGCGGGCGCACGCGCGGTGGGGCGAGGTGCCCGTCGCGCACGTCGTGGCCCGTCCCGGGACGACGCCCAGCGCCGAGGAGCTGATCGAGCACTGTCGGGGGCAGCTCGCCAAGTTCAAGGTGCCCGCCGCGGTGGAGTTCCTCGACGCCCTGCCCCGCAACCCATCGGGCAAGGTGCTCAAGCGAGAGCTGCGGGAGGCGACCTGAGCGACCACCGGTTGGTGATGATGTACCACCCGAGCCATCGGGTGCCGTCGCTCGACGACGCCGAAGGGTTCTTCGAGCGCGTCTTCGGTCGGTCCAGCCACCGGCTCTCGTCGTTGTCGCGGCCCAGCTCGGGTGGCGCCTCCGCGCGGCGAGCCCTGCCGGACTACTCGACGTTCACCCCGATCGCGGATGTGCTGTTCGACTGCATCGACCCCGAGCGGTACCGGCCCGGTGGGCGTGCCTGCTACGACCCGGTCGACCAGCCCCGACTCGCCGGATTCGGCTGGTACGTCGAGGGCATCGCCTCGCTGTACCGGCTGCTGCAGGCCCGTGGCATCGGCGTCGTCGACCAGTTCGGCGAGCCGGTCGACGGCGTGCACCCGCCGACTGCTGCCGGTTCCGAGATGCCGTTGTTCTTCACCGCGCCCGGCGACGCGGGGCTGCGCTACGAGTTCGTGCCGCGTTTCCCGTTCCCGCTCGACCCGCGACTCGACGGTGGGTGGGAGCCGCCGTCGGCCGAGGAGATCCCTGCGGCGGATGACCCGCTCGGCATCGTGCGCTGCGCACACCACACGATCCTGACGCACCGGCCGGAGCGGGCGCTTCGGCTGGTCGTCGACGTGCTGCGCGGATCGGTCGTGCACCGTGGCGTCGACGCGGCCACCGGGGCCGACTCGGTGTCGGTGCACCTGGCCGGATCGATCCTCCGCTACGTGACCCCGTCACCCGGCACCGAGGCCTGGCAGGCACTCGAGGACGAGCCGCACGATCGCTACCACTCGATCACCTGGCAGGTGGCTGACCTGGACCGCGCCGAGGCACACCTTCGGGCCCAGGGCGTCGGTGTCGTTGTCGACGACACCGAGCGAGGCGCTCCCGTGCTCGTCGCCGACCCGGACACCGCCCTCGGCGTGCCATGGTGCTTCGTCAACGTCGCGGTGCCGGGTGACCCGAGGGAGTGAGGAGGCTGCTCACTCGTGCGTGCTCCGGGCGAGATCGAGTGGGCCGCTGCGCGGATAGCCGCCGGCGTCACGGACCTGCCGGCCCCACGGCTCCAGGATCGCGACCAACTCGTCGAGGTCCTGCCCCAGTGCATCGATGATCGGCCGGCAGCCACGATCGGTCGCGACCTCGATCTGTTCACGCACGAGGCGCCCCTCGTCGGTGAAGGCACCGTCGGCGACGAGGCCACGCTCGACCAGGCGGGCCTCGGCCCCGTCGAGGTCGTCCTCGCTCCACGCACGGGTGCGGATGTAGCTCCGCATCGGCAGGCCCCAGTACAGCTCGGTGAGCAGTCCGATCTCGGTGGCGTCGAGACCGGCGCCGGTCCAGGCCCCGATGTGCACGTCGCCGCGGTACTCGCGCAGCCGATCGGCCAGCCGCCACATGTCGGCCAGCGGTTCTCCCGGAAGTCCCTGTGCGAGCACGCCGGCAAAGAGTGCACGACCTTCGGGACGCAGCGGCTCGTTCGCCTGTGTCAGCAGTTCGACGGCGCGCTCCACCCCGTCGGGGCGGTCGCCGAGGACCCGGCGCAGCTGGGCCACCGCACCGTCGGTGCGGGCCTCGCAGATCGTCGCCGCGTCCGTCAGTGCCCAGCCCCGTTCGACACAGGGCTCCACGACCGCGGGGTTGAACACGCCGAACGCCGACGCGACGACCGCTCCGGGGGCCTGGCCGAGCAGGGAGCCACGACTCGTGAAGTAGGCGACCCCGTCGGGCATCGCGACCCCGTCGACGACGCCCGGGCTCGGCGAGAACCCGAGCTGCTCGTACGCTGCGTGGCACTCCGGCGAGAAGTAGACCTGCCCTGCGACGGGCTCGAGCACTGATCCCAGCGCACGTGCCCGCTTGCTGAGGGTCCGATCGTCGATCATGGCGTCGAGGCTGTCAGAGGCCCGCTCCGACCGCAACGAGTCGGGCAGCGGTGCGCCCCCAGGGTCATTCGATCGCGAGCGCCGGAGAGGGGGAGTGTCGGGAGCACTACCCGAGCCGAGTTGGAACGAAAGCGAGCAGTCGGACCTCCCCCCGTGTTTCGTCGCAACTCGGCATCAGGACACCCCAAGGGTCGGTGCTCGCTGCTGAACGACGCTTCCGCGGGAGGGTCCGCTCGGAGTGACGTCGCTCGACCGAGAGGGGAATTCCCCCGGCCAGCTTGCTGGAACCCCCGACACGAGGAGGTCGTGTGATGCCGACCATCGACCAGGGCGCTCAGTTCCGCCTGAGTCAGCGGTGCACCCAGCCCTCGTCGTGCCAGTAGGTGAGCAGTTCGGGCAGGGGTGACGGCCACGTCTCGATGTAGGTGACGCCCTCCGGACCGGCGGTCATCGTGTACGGCGTGCCGGCACGGCTCAGGAAGTACTCGCCGGGTCCGATCGTGACCGACTGCGGGTCCTCGTCACCGTGGTCGATGCGGTACTCGCCCTCGAGCACGATGACCATCTCGTCCAGGCTGTGGTGGTGGCGTGGCACCACGAAGTTCGGCACCACGCGCAGCGGGTTGCGGTTGTAGGTGCGGATGCGGATCGGCTTCGCGCACATCTCCATGGCGCCGTCGAAGGTCGCCGCGAAGTCGACCGGTGCCTCGGACAGCGGACGGCCGTCGTGCCAGAAGTAGGTCGGGTTGTCCTGCTGGTCCAGGGCCAACGGCACCCAGTCCTGACCATCGAGCAGATCGGCGACGATGACTCCCATCGGGACATCATCGTCGCGCCGCTCGCGGGCCACGGGCCGGCATCCCGCCCATCAGGACGACGACTCGACAGTCGGCGCAGCGTCTCGGCACAGTGCCGTCGTGCCGATCGAGTTCCTCGACCTCCTCGATGCCGATGACGCTGCGTGGGTGCCCTATTCGCCCGACGCCGGCACACCGGATCAGGGGTCGCCGGAGCCGCGCCTCGGGGGTGGGGCGTGGCAGTCCACTCGGATCGACCCGTCGTTCGGGCTGACCGCCATCCGGCTGGCACCCGGCGCGACCGTGGCGGCCCACCGCCACAACCGCTCGCTGCTGCTGTTGGTGTTCGAGGGCTCCCTCGCGGTGACGCACCGGGAGGTGACCGACGAGCCGGCCGACGAGGCCACGGTCGACCTGCACGCTGCGCAGTTCTGCGTCATCGACGCCGAGACGGTGCACCGGCTCACTGCTGGACCGGACGGCGCGACCTACCTGTCGTCCTGGCCGCTGCGGGCACCGGAGCTGCTCACGACGTGGGAGCAACCCGACGCGTCGGGCAACTGACGATCTGCCCACTGACGACACTGCCCACGAGGAGGGACCGTGAGCGACGAGGAGCACTACGACGTCATCGTCGTCGGCACCGGAGGCGGCCTGATCGGCGCCTTCGCTGCCGCAGCGCGAGGCCTGCGCACGCTGGTGATCGAGAAGACCGAGTACGTCGGCGGCACGACCGCGTACTCGGGCGCAGGCATCTGGCTGCCGGGCAACCCGGCGATCCTGCGCGCGGGCATCGACGACTCGCCCGAGGCCGCCCGTCCGTACCTGGACGCGATCGTCGGCGACGACGCGCCCGCCGAGTTGCGTGAGGCGTTCCTGCAGGCCGGACCTCCGATGATCGCCGAGCTCGAGGCCGACGAGTCCTTCGGCGAGTTCTACTGGCGCGGCATCCCCGACTACTTCGCCGACGAGCCCGGCTTCCTCAAGCAGGGCCGCACGATCTTCCCGCGTGACATCGACCGCTCCGAGCTGGGTGAGCTCGAACCGCTCGTGCGTCGCCCGCTGTGGACCGAGCGCTGGGGTACCCCCGAGACCGAGGCCATGATCGGCGGACAGGCATTGAGCGCTCGGTCGCTGCTCGCCGCGATGGGCACCGGCAACGTCACGTTGCACACCTCGACGGTGCTCACCGACCTGATCGTCGACGGCGACCGCGTCGTCGGCATCGAGGCCGTGCGCGACGGCGAGACCGTGCGCTACTTCGCCGAGCGTGGGGTGCTGCTCGCCGCCGGCGGCTACGAACGCAACCGCGAGCTGCGCCAGCAGCACCAGTCGCCCCTCACCGACGAGTGGACGATGGGCTGCCCGGCGAACACCGGCGACGCGCTCACCGCCGCGGTCGCGGTCGGTGCCGACACCGCGCTGCTGGATGAGGCCTGGTTCGCCCCAGGAGTGGTGACACCCGTCGGCGGCCCGGTGTTCTACACGATGGTCTGGGGCGGCGTCTGGGTGAACGCAGACGGCGAGCGCTTCATGAACGAGCGCCTGCCGTACGACCGTGCCGGGCACGAGCTGATGCGGCTGCACAACTCGTCGTCGACCGCGCACATCCCGGCGTACTGGATCTTCGACCAGCGCCAGATCGACGCACGGGGTTTCTCGATGCTGCCGGTCGAGCCGCAGGTGGCCGACTGGTTCGAAGTCGAGGCGTGGCGAGCGGCCGGTTGCCTGTGGCAATCCGACACGCTCGAGGGTCTGGCCGAACAGCTCGGCCTGCCCGTCGACGCCGTGACCGCGACCGTCGAACGCTTCAACGGCTTCGCGCTCAGCGGCTCCGACGAGGACTTCGGTCGCGGCGAGACCCCGTGGGACCGCGTCGTCGCCGGTGTGTTCGGACCGCACACCGACGGTCCGAACAAGTGCCTGGGTGTGATGGACGCGGCTCCGTACTACGCGGTGCAGGTCGTCGTGACCGACATCGGCACCAAGGGTGGGGTGCGCACCGACGGCCATGCCCGGGTGCTGCGAGCGGACGACACCGTCATCGAGGGCCTGTACGCCTCGGGCAACACGATGGCGCCCGCGCTCGGTCGCATCTATCCGGGCGCCGGAGGCCCCATCGGCTCCGCCATGGTGTTCTCGTGGCTCGCCGCGCTCGACATGGCCGGCGAGGATCCGCTCGCCTGACACGCCGACGGCCCATCGGCCCGGCGGTCACGACGGCGCGGTCTGGCGTCGACGAGGTCTGGCGTCGGCGAGGTCAGGAGTCGGCGAGGACTTTGGCGATCTGATCGAGCAGCCAACCCGTGCCCTCTTCGCGGCCCGCCGCTGCGTCGGGTCCGGGGCCGTGCACACCGTCGAGGTGCACACCCTGTTCGGTGAACGTCAGGCGTGTGCCCTGCTCGATCGGCTCGAAGAGGATCGTGGTGATCGACGTCGAGGCGTGGGCGTCGTCGAGCCACATGTCGTAGGCGTAGACGATCCGCTGGTGCTCGACGATGTCGGAGTAGGTCGCCCGGAAGCGCGACAGGGGTCCGTCGACGCCGTGTCGGCCGTCGTCGATCGAGACGCCGCCCACACGGAAGTCGTCGGACCGCTCGACCTCGACGAAGTCGTCGCTGCCGAACCACTTGGCCTTCACCTCGGGATCGGCGAACGCCTGCCACACCCGTTCGACGGGGACGGGGTACTCGCGTTCGAGCACGAACGTTGCGTGGGTCTGGGTGAGGGTCATGTCGTTGCTCCAGGTGGTGTCGGTCGTGTGATGGAGGGGGTGCGGAGGTGGTCGCCCAGCCGGTCGAGTCGCCGTTCGCCGGGCAGCCGATGCTCGACGATCCAGCGGTTCGCCGGCACGAGCGCGTCCGGCACGAGCTGGTAGGTGCGAACCCGGCCGACCTTCTCCGAGGAGACGATCCCGGCGCGCTCCAGCACCTTCAGGTGCTCGACGATCGTGGGCAGCGCGGCGTCGAAGGGCTCGGCGATCGTGCTCACCGAGGCAGGAGAGTGAACGAGCCGCTCGACGATCGACCGGCGCGTGCCGTCGGAGAGGGCGTGGAACATCCCGTCCAGCTCCGACACATACTTAGCCACATGGCTAAGTATGTGTGAGGACTTCGTTCTCGTCAACCCACGGCCCGGTGTCCCAGGACGCGTGACGCTGCGGCTCGCATCGTGTGCGGGCCGCAGCGTGGGGAGCAGTCGAGTGCGACGCCGGTGTCAGGTCAGCTGGGACTCGCAGGCGGTCGCCATCCACATCGTCGCGGGACCCATCTCTGCGGGCTCCGCTGCCTTGAGCGCGCCGTGCCGCTCGGCCGCCGCCTGGAGGTTCGGCTCGTCGATGATCGCGTACGCCTTGTCCCACATGTGGTTGAGCATGATGTCGACGTCGTTGCGGTGCTCCTCGTCGACGTGCTCGATGCCCTTGATCAGCTGATCGAGCAGCGCCGCGCCGTCGAGCCAGGTGGCCTGCAGCTCGGAGAACTGCTCGTCCGTGGTGGCATCCGCGAACTTCGCGGTCGTGATGGTGTCGTTCATCGCGCCGGCCACGTCGCACCACTCGGTCTGGTCGCGGACTCCGACCTCGACCGTGATCGTGTCGGTGATGTCCTGAGCGACGTGCACGCCGTCGCCGACCTGCAGGCACAGCTCGTGGCGGCCGGCGGGCAGGAAGACGGTCGCCTCGGTCTGCCCCTTGCCGAAGTGCACGTGGTTGGCGTCCTTCGGGATCGACACGCCCTCGTCGACGCACGGGAGGTCGACGACCAGGTGGAAGTGCCCGGAGCCCTCGACGACGTCACCGGCGGGCGCGATCTCGATGCCCTCGGCGGCCATCGTGACCGTCACCGGGCCGTAGAGGCGGTCGCCGTCGGCCGGGCTGAGCAGCGACACCGACGCAGCACCCGGCGAGTCGTGACCATGGTCGGCCTCGGGATCGCCAGCGGGCTCGCCAGTGGCTTCGTCGCTCTGGGCTGCGGTGGTCTCGGTCGTCTCCGGGGCAGGGTCGGGGTTGGAGACGTCGTCGCTGCTGCACCCGACGGCGGCGAGGAGGGCGACGGTCGCGGCGGCCACGAACAGCACGCGTGGATGCGGGGCGGACAGGGGGGAACGGGATCGCATGAGGGGCTCCTGGCCGGCACACGCCGGCGGCTCGGGGATTCGGTGCGAGGA
>JAEWED010000022.1 GCA_023389745.1 Actinomycetes bacterium | reverse complement strand
TCATTGGTCAGTCGAGACGAGCGGCCCGGAGCTCCGAAGCTCCGAGCGCTCGCCGCGGACCGTCCGTCAGGAGCTCGTCTCTTCGAACTCCGCGTCGATGACGTCCTTCTTCTTCTCGCCGGCCTCGGGAGCAGCCTCGCCGCCCGGCGGAGCGCCCGGACCACCGGCGCCCGGACCTCCCTGGTACATGACGCTCGCGAGGCGGTGAGCCTCCTTCTCGAGCTTCTCGAGGACGTCCGCCACCTGCGCGTCGTCCTGCTTCTCGACCGCCGCGCGTCCGTCCTTGATGAGGCCCTCGAGCGTCGAGATGTCCGAGGCCTGGAGCTTCTCCTTGTTCTCGGAGATCGTCTTCTCGAGCGTGTAGCAGAGGTTGTCGAGCTTGTTGCGGCGCTCGATCTGCTCGCGACGCTCCTTGTCCTCCGCCTCGTGAGCGGCCGCCTCGGCGACCATCTTCTCGATGTCCTTCTCGTTGAGGCCGGAGTTCGCCGTGATCGTGATCTTCTGATCCTTGCCCGTCGCCGTGTCCTTCGCGTGGACGGAGAGGATGCCGTTCGCGTCGATGTCGAACGTGACCTCGACCTTCGGCACGCCACGCGGCGCGGGCATGATGCCTTCGAGGTGGAACTTGCCGAGCGTGCGGTTGTAGCGCGCCTCGGTGCGCTCACCCTGGAGGACGTGGACCTCGACCGACGGCTGGTTGTCCGTCGCCGTCGAGAAGATCTCCTTCTTCTGCGTCGGGATCGTCGTGTTGCGCCCGATCATGACCGTCATCACACCGCCGAGCGTCTCGACACCGAGCGAGAGCGGGGTGACGTCGAGGAGGACCATGTCCTTGACCTCGCCGGAGAGGACGCCGGCCTGGACCGCGGCGCCGATCGCGACGACCTCGTCGGGGTTCACGCCCTGGTGCGGATCCTTGCCGAAGAACTTCTTGACCGTCTCCTTCACGAGCGGGATGCGCGTCGAACCGCCGACGAGGACAACCTCCGCGATGTCGTTCGGCTGCTTCTTCGCGTCCTGGAGCGCCTTCTTGACCGGCTCCATCGAGCGCTCGATCAGCGGCGACATCATCTGCTCGAGCTTCGAGCGCGACAGGCGCATGTCGAGGTGCACCGGGCCGCCGGGGCCAACGGTGATGAACGGCAGGTTGATGCTCGTCTCCTGGACGGACGAGAGCTCGATCTTCGCCTTCTCACCGGCCTCCTTGAGGCGCTGGAGGGCCATCTTGTCCTTGCCGAGATCGATGCCCTGGGCCTTCTTGAACTCGGCCACCATCCAGTCGATGATCAGGTTGTCGATGTCGTCGCCGCCGAGGTGCGTGTCGCCGTTCGTCGAGATGACCTGGACGACGTTGTCGCCGACCTCGAGGATCGAGATGTCGAACGTGCCGCCGCCGAAGTCGTAGACGGCGATGATCTCGTCCTTCTTCTTGTCGAGACCGTACGCGAGCGCGGCGGCCGTCGGCTCGTTGACGATGCGCTTGACGTCGAGGCCGGCGATCTTGCCGGCGTCCTTCGTCGCCTGGCGCTGCGAGTCGTTGAAGTACGCGGGCACCGTGATGACCGCCTCGGTGACCTTCTCACCGACGTAGTCCTCCGCGGCCTTCTTCAGCTTCTGGAGCACCCTCGCGCTGACCTCCGGCGGGGTCACCTTCTTGCCGCGAAGCTCGAAGGCCGCGTCGCCGTGCTCGCCACGAACCAGCTTGTACGGGACCCGCTTGACCTCTTCATTCACCTCTTCGAAGCGGCGGCCGATGAAGCGCTTGGAGCTGAAGACCGTGTTCTCGGGATTCGTCACCGCCTGCCGCTTGGCGATCTGGCCGACGAGGATCTCACCTTTGTCATCCCACGCGACGACGCTGGGAGTGATGCGTGAGCCTTCCTCGTTGACGATCACCTTGGGCTCGCGGCCCTCCATGATGGCCACGACGCTGTTCGTCGTGCCGAGGTCGATTCCGATGATCTTGCCCATGGTCCTCTCGCCTCCAATGAAGAGCGGCTCGCTCGAGGCGCGGACCATAGTCGGGTCTGGCGCCGAGCGTGGCTCCGAATGACAACACCCGTTCTGCGTGACGGATGGTCGTTGGTTTTTCAGTCTCGCAGTCGCGGCCAAGCTAATCACACGAGTAGCGGCGTCAACGGCTGGCCGGCACGGAACTCGCTTCTGGTTGGGGCACCGGCGCCGCACGCCGGTTTTCAAGCCCCGCCCGTGGGGTTGCTCGCGCTCACCGGGCGTCGCTGCCCCCCCTTGATCCTGGCCGGGCGGGTCTTAACGACCTTGTCGGCGACGAGCCTCGTGCAGCTCGCGCTCGCGCTCCACGAGCTTTCGCAGGTTCGGATCGTTGCGTGTCGGCACGTCGAACGGGTCGTCGATCCGCCTCGTATCGGGCGGTCCCTGCGTCTCGACGGGCTCGTCGACGCCCCTCACAGCAACACCGGGCGTCGGGACCGTCAAGGGAACCGCTTCGTTGAACGGCGTCCCCACTCCCGGCTCGGTCCGCTCCGACGGCGCGCAGGGCGCCGGACGCTGGGGGTCCGTTCCGTAGGACGCAGGCGGGCTCGGAGCTCGCGGCTCGGGACGACGGCCGGCGTATGAC
>JAEWED010000004.1 GCA_023389745.1 Actinomycetes bacterium | reverse complement strand
GCGCCGAGGAGCCCGCCGCGCCGCCCGACAGCGGTGGGCTCGCGAGGACGAGCTGTTCGACCGCGACGGCGAGGGCGAGCGTCGTGATCGCCAGGCTCATGCCGCGCACCCGTGTGGCCGGCAGACCGACGACGATGCCGAGCACGGTCGACACACCCGCGGCCAGCAGCACCGCGATCAGCAGCGGCACGTGGTGCTCGGTGAGCCGGATCACGGTGAAGCCCGCGACCCCGGCGAACGCGAGCTGGGCGAGCGAGATCTGCCCGACGTAGCCGGTGACGACGACGATCGACAGGGCGAGCAGGGTGACGACCATCGACGTGATGAGTGCCTGGCGGTGGCCCGCGTCGACGGTGAACAGCCCCACCAGGACCAGCGACGAGATCCCGAGCGTCCATGCGGTGACGTGTCGCGGTGACGGCGAGCGGGGCAGTCGGATGTCGACCACGGCGCTGCGGTCGGGGAGCGAGTCGCCACCCCAGACGAGCGCGCCGACGATCAGCAGGACCGGCACGAACTGCTGGAGCCCGGTGGTCGGCAGCCAGTCGGGGATCCACGTCGTGCTCGGACGCACGGCGTACCCGAGGATGAGCGACTGCACCATCCCTATGCCCAGACCTGCGGCGGTGGCGATCGCGAACGAGCTGAGCGAGCCGAGCAGCGCGGCGGCGAGCGCCGGGACGACGAGCAGCGTGGTGGTCGTCGGGTCGAGCCCGGCGATGGGCTCGATCAGGATGACGGCCACGCCGGCGAGGATCGAGGCGATCATCCAGTTCAGCGCGCCGAGCCGGTCCGGCGAGATGCCGATCAGCAGGGCGCCCTTCTCGTTGCCGGCGGCTGCTCGGGTCGAGAGCCCGAAGCGGGTCCAGCGATAGACCGCGCCGAGCACGAGCGCGACGACCACCACGCCGCCGGCCAGGAGCAGCCGGTTCTCGGTGACGGCGGCTCCGGCGATGCGCACCGGGCCCTCGGGCAGCACCGCTCGACGGACGCTGACACCGGAGCCCGCGATCGGGAAGCGCAGCCGGACGATCTCCTGCAGGTAGAGCAGCAGGCCCAGCGACGCGACGACCCGGGCCAGGACCGGGGCGCGGCGCAGCGGCCGGAACACCAGCCCGTAGACGACGAGGCCGAGCAGCGCAGCGAGCACGACGGCGACGGCGAGCGCGCTCGCCAGGGTCGGCCGCGCCAGCAGGTGGACCCGGGCCGGCAGTCCGAGGATCGGCAGCACCAGGTCCCCGGTCGCCCGGAACTCGAAGAAGGCGAAGGCGACGTACATGCCCATCGCCGCGTGCGCGAAGTTGACGACACCGGAGGACCGGTGGACGAGCACCAGGCCGAGCGCGAGGGACGCGACGACCGCGCCCCCTCCGAGTCCGGCGAGCAGGTAACCCAGGTGATCGGCGATCTCAGTGCTCCCGGAGGTCTCGGGCCGAGCGCGGTGCGCTCATCCGGCGTAGATGGCGCCGACGTCGTACCACGAGCCGAGCTGCTGCAGGTCGCCGTCCTCCATGCGACCGAGGATCTGCTGGGGTGAGCACATCGCCGGCAGCCCCTCGAACTGCTCACGGTCACAGGTGTAGGGGTGGCCCATGTAGCTCGGCGCGTCCACCTTGGCGGCGAGCGCATCGGTGATCGCCGCCGGGGTGGCGCCGTCCGCTCCGAGCTCGCGCAGCACGGTGTAGAGGTTCATGAACGCCCGGAACGAGACCGTGCCGGCACCGACGGGGTCGAGCCCGTCGGAGTACTCCGCGAGCACTCCCTCGTACAGCGTGAAGTCCGGATCGGGCTCGGGGGATGTCCTCGAGATCGGTCCCTCGACGTTGAAGATCGTGCCCTCGGTCGACGCCGGGTCGACCGAGTCGATGATCGTCGGCGCCGCACAGGCGCCCACGAAGTACTTCTGGGCGTCCAGCCCCAGCGTGGCGATCGCCTCGAAGCCCGCCTTGCAGCTCGTGTCGGCCGCCAGCACGAAGATCGCGTCGGGGTCGGTCGAGGCCGCTGCCTGCATCGGCGACACCAGGTCGGTGGCGACGATCGGGTACGGCACGAGCTGGGTCTCGACGCCGTTGCGCTCGAGCACCGTCCGGGCGTACTCGGCGGCCTCGGTGATCGAGCCGAACTCGCCGTAGACGACGGCGACGCGCTCGGCGTCGAGCTCCTTCGAGGCGTGCTCCGCGAAGGCGACCGCCGCGCCCCAGCTGCCGCCGCTCCACTGGTAGGAGTTCTCTGCCTGCACCGACTGGGTGCTGATGGGGATGCCACCGGCGTAGGGGACCTCGTTGTCGGCGAGCACGTCGATCGCGTTGCCGAACACGTCGATGCCGCCGAGCACGACCGGCATGTCGGCCTCGACGAAGCGCTGACCGCAGGCGGTCGACCCCTCGGCGCTGAACTCGGTGTTGCACACCTCGAGCTCGAGCGGTCGACCGTCGAGCCCGCCGAGCTCGGCGTTCACGTACTCGATCGCGGCCTGCACGGCCTGGCTCAGCTCGGGGAACGACCCGGCGGGGGTGTTCTCCTGGTTCACCATGCCGATGCGGAAGGGCTCGCCGTCGGCGGCCACCGGCTCGTCGGGGACCAGGTCGGCGATCGAGCTCTCGCGTGCGCACTGCTCGAGCTGCTCGGCCGAGCACTCGACCGACTCGGCGGCGGTGTCGCCGGTGTCGCCGGTCGAGGTGTCCTCGGGCTCGCTGCACGACGCGCCGACGATTGCGAGGACGGCGATCAGGGTGCACAGCACGGTTCTACGAGTCATCGGTCCCCCCGGAAGTGACGCGTTGGTGGTCGATTCCCGGTGAACACCGTTCATCGCGCCGTGGACCCTACCTCGTCACGCGCGGTCCGCGACGATTGCACACGGACCACGGCACGGTGAACACTGTTCATCGTCCGGCCGCGGCGGAGCCGGTGGGTCGAGGGGGACCGATGGCGACGCTGACGACGAACCTCTTCCGGGGTCAGGGCGAGGCGTCGCACCGCCTCGAGGTGGTCGAGGGGCACTGGCCCGACGACGTCGACGGCTCGGTGTTCATCGTCGGCCCCGACAAACGACGCCCCGGCGGCCACTGGTTCGGCGAGCCCGGTCTGCTCGCCCGGATCTCGATGCGGCCTGACCCCGCCGGCCGGGTGGCCGTGCGGCACCGTCTGATCGACACCCCGGTGGCGACGTTGCGTCGACGCCTCCCGTTCCTCTTCGGTCGCGTCGCGTTCATGGAGCTGTCGCCCTTCGGTGTCACCAACTACGCCAACACCAACGTCGACGCCATCGACGGCCGTCTCTTCGTCGGGTACGACGCCGGCCGACCAGTCGAGGTCGATCCCGCGACGATGCGCCACCTGACCGCTGTCGGCGGCAACGACGAGTGGCTGCAGGCGGTGCCCGGTCTGCTCGAACCGCTCTGCGCCGTCGCGGCCCATCCGGCCGTCGACGTCGACGCCGGCTGCATGTACTTCCTCAACTACACCCAGCTCGCTCCGCCGGGAGTCGCGGCCGAGGCGCACCTGGCCCGCTGGGACCTCGACGGGCCGGTGCGGCGCTGGCGCCTCACGGGCATGTCGCCCTACGACTCCATCCACGACGTGAAGGTGTCCGAGCGCCACGTCGTGTTCGCCGACCTGCCGTTCGTGGTCGAGCCCGAGACGTTCCGCGGCGCGACCCGCCAGCGGCGCAACCAGGACCACACGACGTTGTGGCTCGTGGCGAAGGGCGATCTGCAGCGCACCCCGGCCGGTGGTGAGGTCGCGGTGACCGAGGTGCGACTGCCGATGCCCACAGGCCACCTGAGCGTCGACGTCGACGAGGTGGACGGCCTGCTGCGCGTCGTCGCCCAGCACATGCCGCTGGCCGACCTGATGATCACCGCCACGGACGAGTCGGTGGTGCACGGCACGGGCGAGCCGGTGCACCCCGACCACCAGGGCCTGATCGCGCTGGCGGTGCAGCCCACGGTCGTCGCCGCGTACCTGATCGACCCGGTCGACGGCCGGGTCGTCCGCTCCGAGACGATCGCCGACGAGACGCGGGTCTGGGGTGGGGTGCTCGCCACCAGCGACCGCCACCGGGTCGAGGCGCGCCGCCACCAGCGCCAGCTCTGGTTCGCCGGCATGGGGTTCGATCCGGAGCTGGTCACCGAGGAGTGGTGGCGGCTCTACGGCGACGCTGAGGACGGGGTCGTGGCGCCGAGGTCGCTGCCGACCCACGCCATGCCCGGCACGTTGAGCCGCTTCGACCTGGAGTCGATGAAGGTCGCCGAGGTCTGGGAGTACCCGGTTGGGGAGTTCCCGTCGCCGCCGACGTTCGTGCCACGGGTCGGGTCCGACGAGCCCGACGACGGCTACGTGCTCGTCGTCGTGCACCGCGACGGCAACAAGGAGCTGCAGCTCTTCGACGCTGCGCACCTGGACCAGGGGCCGGTCGCCCGGGCGACGACCCCGGGTTTCTCGCCGGCGCTCGCGCTGCACTCGTGCTGGATGCCCGAGCGAGGTTCGAGGCGGCAGCCCGACGACCGACGGGCCGACGACCGACGGGCCGACGACCGACGGCCCGTCGACCGACGGCCCGACTACCGGGTGTCGCTGCGGCGCGACGTAGCCGGGGCGCTGCGAGCCGTGCCGGGCGTGCTGCGCTCGATGGTCGCGGTCGGTCGCGCCATGTCCGACCGCTGAAGTCCCCACCTGACCCGTCGATCCGTGCTGGCATGTCGGCACGGTTCGGTCGCGTCCGGTGACCACGGGACCAGTCGGTGAGGGACCAGTCGGTGAGGGAGTACAGCCGATGACGGTGACGAGTGAGGATCGATGGGCAGCGGGCGAGCTCCTGGCGCGCTACGCGGAGCTGATCGACGCCGGCGACTTCGACGGCGTGGGGCGACTGCTCGGCGACGCGGTCCTCCGTGACGCGGAGGGCACCGAGATCGCGACCGGTTCCGACGCCATCGCCTCGCTCTACGGCGCCACCACGCGTCGCCACGCGGACGGCACGCCGCGCACCTCGCACGTCGTCACGAACGTGATCGTCGACGAGCTCGGCCCCGACGAGCTCGAGGTGCGGTCGCGGTTCACCGTGCTGCAGTGCACCGACACCCTGCCGCTGCAGCCGGTCGTCGCGGGTCGCTACGTCGACCGCCTCGTCCGGACCGGCGACGGTTGGCGGTTCGCGGACCGCACGATGATCCCGCAGTTCTGGGGCGACGTCAGCGAGCACCTGACGTTCGACCCGCGACCGTCGGACCGAGGTGACCGGTGACGCCGCCGATCGAGCTGCTCAGCGCGGTGACCCTCGCGTCCACCGACATGGATCGGTCGCTGCGCTTCTACCGGACGCTCGGCTTCGTGGTCCGCGACGGCCGCGACACACCGGCGTTCTGCAGCCTGGCGGCAGGGCCGGGTGCGGTGAACCTCCAGCTCGTCCCCGACTACCGGCCGCCCGCCGAGGTGTGGGGCCGGGTGATCCTCTGGGTCGACGACGTCGACGCCGTGCACGAGCGCGCGGTCGCAGGGGGCTACGAGCCGAGCACCCAGCCGGCGGATGCGCCGTGGGGCGAGCGCTACTTCCACATCTCGGACCCGGACGGGCACGAGCTCAGCTTCGCCGCGCCGCTCTGAGGCCGGCTGAGCGCGCCCGCCGAGCGGGCCGGCCGGAGCCGATGGCTCAGGCCAGCGCGTCGTCGTCGGGGTCGTCGCCGCTGTTGCGGCGCAGGGCGAAGGTCACGATCGCCACGAGTGCGACGGCGGCGACCGCTGCGCCGACGAGCAGCCACCGGCTGTCGCTGGACGACGACTCGTTCTCCGCGTCGAGCGGCGTCGCTGCCGCCGAGTCGGTGCCGTCGGCGGGCGCCGCGGTCGTGGTCGGCGCCGCGGTCGTGGTCGATGTCGTGGTGTCGGTCCCGTCGGCGGGCGACTGGACCACGTCGATCTCGGTCTGGGTCCCGGCGGACGGGTTGGTCGAGTCGACCGCGACCGCCCAGGAACCGGGACCGGACACCTCGATCTCGGCCGCGTACAGCGAGCTCTCCGGCTCGACCTGGGCGAGCGGGACCGGCCCGACGGTGTCGCCCGCTGGGCCCACGAGGGTGGCGCTGACCGTGGCGTCCGACGCGATGTGCCCGTCGTCGCCGTGCACGATGCCGACCTCGAGGTCGATGCGGTTCGGGCCGGACTGCTCGGCCCGGGTCACGGTGAGCTCGCCGGTGTCGCCGTGTGCGCCGGCCAGGTCCGCTCCGCAGAGCAGGACCGCGACGACGGCGAGTGCGGCGATCACTCTCGCGGGCAGCGAGCCGGTGGGCCGGCCGCTGCCGTGGACGGGGGCGCGGTGGGGATGGATCCCGATCGTGTCGACGTTCACGACGTGAAGTCTCGCCGATCCGGGGCGGCGCGCGGTATCTCCCTCGTCAGTGCAGGATCTCGGCCAGCTGGCGGGTGTCGGCCTGGTAGGCCTCGGGGTGGTCCGGATCGCACAGCGTCGTGGCGTCGAGGTACACCCGCGGGGTCTTGTACAGGTAGAGGAACGCCATCCAGTGCTTCGGTGAGACGTAGCGGTCGGCCTCGTTGGCGAGGAGCCAGCGGCGCACCCGCGGGGCGTGCTTCGCGCTCATCTTCGGGAAGAGGTGGTGCTCGACGTGGTGGCTGAAGTTGAAGTGCATCCGGTCGACGATGGCGGGCGACGTGACGCTCATCGAGTTCTCGATCGGATCGTTCGTCTCGGTCATCGGACGCATGAAGTGGTTGGTCGCGATGTAGCTCATGACGATGAAGTTGGCGACGATCATCGGGATGACCATCACGAACAGCGCGTAGAACGGGCCGGCCAGCACGGCGACGACCGCCCACAGCGCCAGGCACACCGCGCTGTCGACGATGGCGCGGCGACGGTCGAAGCGGGCGAAGGAGCGCATGTACTTCGCCTGGATCCACAGCACGACCTGGGCGTGGAACGTGAACCAGTAGGCGAAGAAGAGGTAGCTCTGCCAGTGGCGCGAGCCCGGGGCGAGGCGGGCGACGAAGCGGGTCGACGGCGCCTTCTCGTAACGGGACACGGTGCCGAAGCTGTCGGGGTCGGAGTTGCCCATGTTGGTCTTCCCGTGGTGCACCTGGTTGTGCCAGACACGCCACAGCGACGGCGAGACCAGGAACGGCCCGAAGCCGAGGTAGCCGAGGGCGTACTGCAGGCCCTTGGACTTCACGACGGAGCCGTGCAGCACCTCGTGACCGAGGAAGCCCATCGCTGCGAAGCACTGGGCCATGACCAGGCTGAGCACCAGGCACAGGTACCACGGGGGGCGGGCGACGATGATCGTCGCTCCGGCGGCGACCGTCGCCGCGACGAGCGGGATGAACCAGAGCGCGCGCTGCGGCTGCCGTTCGAAGGTGTCCTCCGGCAGCTCGGCCTTGATCTGCTTGCGGACGTCCTCTGCGGTGGGGGGAATCATCGAGGTCCTTCGTGGGGCGATGGGGTACGGCAAGACGGGGCGTCGCGCCGGTTCGAGGATCTGACCACGGCCGGCGGATGAAGGTTACGTAGCCGTAGGTTACGGCCCAGTAGGTTACGCAGCCGTAACCTACGGTGCCGTAACCTACGACGGAGGAGTACCGTCGTCAACATGGCGGACGGCACACGTACCCGACTGTCGGCCGGTGAACGGCGGACGCAGCTCGTCGAGGTCGGCCGCGCCGTCTTCGCCGAGCGCGGCTACGAGGGCACCTCCGTCGAGGAGATCGCCGAGCGTGCTCGCATCTCCAAGCCGATCGTCTACGAGCACTTCGGCGGCAAGGAGGGCCTGTACGCCGTCATCGTCGACCGCGAGATGGAGTACGTGGTCCGCCGCATCTCCGACGCGATCAGCGAGGGCACGCCCAAGGAGCGCATCGAGGGCGCGGCGCTGGCGTTCATGCGCTACGTCGAGGAGCGCCCCGACGGCTTCGCCGTGCTCACCCGCGACGCCCCGTCGCAGAACGGCCTGGCCAACCTGCTCGCCGCGGTCGGCGGACGGGTCGACGACGTCGTGTCGAGCGAGTTCATCAAGGCCGGCTACGACCCGACCGCTGCGCCGCTCTACGCACAGGCCCTGATCGGCACGGTCACCTTCGTCGGGCAGTGGTGGGTCGACAACCCCGAGATGTCCGCGGAAGAGGCGGCCTCGCACCTGGCCGCGCTGGCCTGGATGGGGCTGCGGCGTCTGCCGCGGCGTCCCCAGCTCGGCAAGGGCCGCTGACATCCGCCGGACTGGTCGTCGATCGGGGCGGATGCGAGGGTTGAGCCGATGACCGACCACCCGCGCCTCGCCGTCCGACTCACCAAGGACGCGCTCCGACAGGTGCGCGCCGGTCACCCGTGGGTGTTCGACCGGTCCATCACCCAGGTCCGCCCCGAGGGCGAGGCCGGCGACCTGGCCGTGGTCTTCGACGACAAGCGGCGCTTCAACGCGATCGGGCTCTACGACCCCGACTCGCCGATCCGGATCAAGCTGCTGCACCACGGTGCACCCGTGCAGGTGGGCCCGGAGCTGTGGGAGCAGCGCCTGCGCACGGCGCTCGAGCTGCGGGCTCCGCTGGTGGCGTCGTCGCACACCGACGCGTTCCGGTGGGTCAACGGCGAGAACGACGCGATGCCGGGGCTGGTGCTCGACGTCTACCGCGACACCGTGGTGATGAAGCTGTACACGCCGGCGTGGTTCCCGTACCTCGACGAGCTCGTCGGCGCGGTCGAGGCCACGCTCGCGCCGGCACGACTGGTGCTGCGCCTGTCGCGGACGGTGTCCGCGGCGCAGGACCGCTGGCACGACGGCACCGCGCTCGTGGGTGACCTGCCCGACGGCCCGGTCCGCTTCGTCGAGAACGACCTGACCTTCGAGGCCGACGTCGTGTCGGGCCAGAAGACCGGGCACTTCCTCGACCAGCGCGACAACCGGCTGCGGGTCCGCGGCCTGTCGAGCTCCGCCCGGGTCCTCGACGTGTACTCGTGCACCGGCGGGTTCTCGGTCAACGCCGCCGCCGGCGGTGCCCGGTTGGTGCACAGCGTCGACATCAGCGAGGCCGCGATCGAGACCGCCCGACGCAACATGGCCGCCAACCGCGATCGGCCGGCGGTCCGTGCGTGCCGGCACCACTGGTCCGTCGGCGACGCCATGACGGTCATGGCCGAGATGGCCGACGAGGGCCGGACCTTCGACGTGGTCGTCGTCGACCCGCCGTCCTTCGCCCGGCGCCGCAGCCAGGTCGACGGTGCGCTGCGTGCCTACGCCCGCCTCACCCGACTCGCGCTCGACCTGGTCGAACCCGGCGGCGTGCTCGTGCAGGCCTCGTGCTCGTCGAGGGTCACCACCGAGGAGTTCCACGCCGTGGTGCTCGCCGCCGCCGACGAGTCGGATCGACGGCTGCTCGACGTGATGCGGACCGGCCACGCGCTCGACCACCCGATCGCCTTCCCCGAGGGCGAGTACCTCAAGGGCATCGTCGCCACCGTGGGGACCCGCTGAGCCCCGCCCGGGGTCGGCGGCTCGCCGCCGGGTGCGCAGCGCTGCTCGCCGTGTCGGTGATCGGCGCCGCGTGCACCGTCGACGACAAGTGGCGCGCCGGCGGTCTCGCGGTCGATCGCATCGAACGCGACGAGTTCTACGTCGTGCCCGAGGACGTCGGAACCGGGTCACCCGGTGAGCTGGTCCGGACCGAACGGCTCGTCGGCGCACCCGAGGGCGCCGTCGCCTGGCGGGTCCTGTACCGCTCGACCGACGCCCGTGGCGACGAGCTCGTGACCTCTGCGGTCGTGGTCGCCCCCGCCGAACCCGGCCGGCCCGACCCACGCCGGCCCGTCGTGGCGTGGGGGCACCCGACGACCGGGACCGCGCCACGCTGCGCGCCGTCGCGTGGCGTCGACCCGTTCGTGCTCATCGAGGGCCTCACCGACTTCATCGACGCCGGCTACGCCGTCGTCGCCGCCGACTACCCGGGCATGGGTGTCGACGGTCCGTCGTCGTACCTGATCGGCGGCACGGCGGCCCACGCCGTGCTCGACTCGGTGCGCGCCGCCCGGTCGATCCCCGACGTCGGTGCCGGCGACGAGCTGCTGCTGTGGGGGCACTCCCAGGGTGGTCACGCGGTGCTCTTCGCCGCGCAGGAGGTGGAGGAGTACGCACCCGAGCTCGAGCTTCGAGGCGTGGCGGTCGCGGCACCAGCGGCAGAGCTGACCGAGCTGCTCCGAGACGACATCGACCAGGTCAGCGGCGTCACGATCGGCTCGTACGCCCTCGATGCCTACGCGGGGTTCTACGGTCCGGAGACTCCCGGCGCCGAGCTGTCGTCGGTGCTCAGCGAGCCCGCCCAGACCTCGATCGACGCGATGGCTGCGATGTGCCTGCTGGGCCAGCAGCACGCGCTGCACGCCCTGGCCCGTCCGCTGGTCGGCGACTTCCTCACCCGGGACCTCGCGACCACCGCGCCCTGGGACGACCTGCTCGCCGAGAACACGCCGGGCGGGGTGCCGATCGACGTCCCGGTCCTCGTGGCGCAGGGCCTGGCCGACCGACTCGTCGTGCCCCGCACCACCGACGCGTTCGTCGATCGGCTCTGCGCGTCGGGCGAGCACGTCGAGTACCGGACCTACGAGCGCATCGACCACGGGTTGGTGGCCGAACGAGCGCTGCCGGCGGTCCGGCCCTGGTTCGCGGCGCTGCTCGCCGGCGACGACGTCCCCGACTCCTGCTCGAGTTGAGCGTGCTGGCCGAACTGGGTCAGGCGTGCTCGGCGAGCAGGCCCGGCAGCTGGGCCATGTCGTCGAAGACCACCGTGCCCGGTCCCTCGAGCCACGCCGCGGGCGTGAGCCCGCCGCAGTAGCCGAACGCCGACATGCCCGCGGCCCGGGCGGCCTCGACGCCGGCCCGACTGTCCTCGATCACCGCACACGACGTCGGTGCCACGCCCATCTCCGCCGCGGCGAACAGGAACAGGTCAGGGGCGGGCTTGCCGCGCTCGACCTCGGTCGCGCTGAAGATGCGGCCGTCGAAGCGGTCGAACAGCCCGGTCGTGCCCAAGGTGCGGGCCATCTTCTCGTGGGTCCCGCTCGACGCCACGCAGGTGGCCTGCGCGATCGAGTCGAGGGCGTCGAGCACCCCGTCGACGGGAGCGAGCTCCTTCTCGATCGCCTCGAACAGCCGGAGTCGGTACTGCTCGACGAACTCGGGCACCGGTCGACCGAAGTGCGCCTCGATCTCGCCGATCATGTGGGCGTCGGACCGGCCGACGAACCGGTCGAGCACGTCGGCTTCGCTGAGCGGCCAACCCATCTCGGTGAGCAGCTGCGACTCGACCCGCACCGCGAGCCGCTCGCTGTCGACGAGCACGCCGTCGCAGTCGAAGATCACCAGCTCGATCGGTGTGGGCATCGGCGGATGGTAGCGGTGCCACACCCCTCGCCCGACGAGCCCCGGTCGGCAGAGGCCGCCGTGGACGCCCGTCGGTGGAGCTCGCGGTCGGGGGAGTGGGCCACCCGTAGTCTCGGGACATGTCCACGCCGCGCACCGGACCTTCCCGCCTCCGTCGAGCCACGCTCGTCCCGATGGTCGCACTCGGTGCGATCCTCCTCCTCGGGTGCAGCTCCGGCGACGGCGAGGGAGCCACGTCGACCACCGCTGCGTCGAGCACCGCGGCGCCGACCTCGTCGACGGTGCCGGCACCCGAGGCGACCACCGTCGAAGAGGTGCTCGCCCTCGGTCGGCCCGTCGTGCTCGCCCACGCGGGCGGCGAGAACGCGCACCCGCACTCGACGCCGTACGCCTACGCCGAGTCGGTCCGCGCCGGTGTCGACGTGCTCGACTTCGACGTGCGCCTGAGCTCCGACGGCGTGCTGATGGTGCAGCACGACGACACCGTCGACCGCACCACCGACGCGACCGGCAACGTCGCCGAGATGACCGCGGACGAGCTCGAGGCGCTCGACGCCGCGTACTGGTTCACCGAGCAGTGCAGCGCCTGCACCGACCAGCCCCGCGATGCCTACGTGCTGCGAGGCGTCCGCACCGGCGAGGTCGACCCGCCGGAGGGCTACACGCCCGACGACTTCGGGATCGCCCGCTTCGAGGACATCGTCGAGCGCTACCCGGACCACGTCCTGAACATCGAGATCAAGGGCGAGTACCCCGACGCGGTGCCGGCCGCCGAGGAGCTCGCACGCATCCTCGAGGAGCACGACAAGTTGGACGCGTCGATCGTGACCGCGTTCGACGACCAGCTCGCCGAGGCGTTCCACGAGCGGTCCCCGCAGGTCGCGATCACCCCGGGCCTCGCGGCGATGACCGAGTACGTGCTCCAGGGCGTGACGCCGCCCGAGGGGCGCACGATCCTGCAGATCCCCCCATCGTACGAGGGCATCGAGGTGCTCACCCCCGAGCTCGTCGAACGGGCGCACCGCGACGGGTTCGTGCTCTGGATCTGGCCCAACGAGCGCGAGTGGGAGAACGCGGACGGCTACACGCGACTGCTCGACCTGGGCGTCGACGGCCTCAACGCCGCGGACCCGCCCGTCGCGGTCGAGGTCCTCCGCTCCCGCTGACGTCGCACTCATCGACATTGCGTGAGTTGTCGTCGTCCAGCAACACCAACTCACGCAAGGTCGTGGGGGCTCACTCCGGCAGCGGCGGCAGGGACTGCTGGGTGTCCATCATGTCGGCCATGACGGCTCGGATGAAGTCGTCGGCCTCGTCGGTCAGGCCGCCGGCGACACCGCCGTAGATCGCGGCGCTGCCGGCCGGCTCGTCCTTGTGCTCGATGCCGTACTGCACGGCCTCGGCGAGATCGGCGGCGAACTTCTCGGCGACACCCGGCTGGGTCTGGGGCCCGGTGACCGCCATGTGGATCGAGTTCGGGTACTGCTGGCCGTTGAAGCGCCAGCCACGCAGCCGCATGAAGTCGTTGACGTGGTAGATGTCGAACACGTCGGAGTTGAACGCGAAGCAGAACGTCGGTTCGCCGATGATGTGCAGCTCCGGGTGGGACCGGATCGCCGCCTTCATGGCGTCCGCGGTCTCGAAGATCGCCTTGGCGTGCTCCCGGTAGCCGTCCTTGCCGTAGGCCACCATCGACGCCCAGGTGGCGGCCAGCAGACCGAGCGAGCGTGAGCCCTCCATGCCGGGGGAGCAGTACTTCCCGCCGGTCCAGTCGGTCAGGTAGAAGTACTGCGAGTTGCGCAGCGCCTTGTCACGCACGGCGAGCACCGACGAGCCCTTGAGCCCGTAGCCGTACTTGTGGGTGTCGGCGCTGATGCTGGTGACGCCCGGCAGGCGGAAGTCGAACAGCGGGATGTCGTAGCCGAGCTCCTGGCCCCACGGCAGGATGAAGCCGCCGAGGCAGCCGTCGACGTGCAGCCCCACGCCTCGTGACAGGGCGAGCTCGCTGAGCTCGGGGATCGGGTCGACGGTGCCGTAGCCGTAGTTGCACGCCGAGCCGACGATGGCGATCGTGTCGTCGTCCATCAGCTCCTCGACGGCGCTCACGACGACGGTGCCGGTCGCGGGGTCGATCGGGGCGACGCGCAGCTCGATGCCGAACAGGTGGCACGCCTTGTCGAACGCGGCGTGCGCCGTCTCGGGCTTCACGACGTTGGGGCGGGTGATGTCGCGGGTCTGCCGGGCGTGCTCGCGGTAGGCGAGCATCGCGTGGGTGATGCTGCCGGTGCCGCCGCTGGTGACGATGCCGGCCGGAGTGGTGTCGGTGACGGCCTCGGCGTGCAGCATGTCGAGGGTCATGGCGATGATCTCGCCCTCGAACTTGGTGCCGCTCGGGCACACGTCGCGCTGCAGGGCGTTGACGTGGCCGAACAGGCCGAACGCCTGGTTCATGTAGTCGTAGTGCTCGTGGTCGCCGCAGTAGTAGGAGCCCGAGATCTGACCGGTCTCCCAGGTGCTGTCCTCCTCCGCGGAGATCTGCCGGAGCTCCTCGAGGATCTCCGCACGGGGTCGTCCGTGGTCGGGCAGGGTGCGGTTGACGGGGAAGCGCTCTGCGTACGGAAAGTCACTCATGGCCTAGAGCCTCGCAGATCGCGCGGTTCGCCTCGAACGCGGCCTCGAACAGCGGCTGCAGGCGGTCGTGCACCGCTCGTGTCGAGGGATCGGGTTCGTGGCGACGCACCGTCGGTGTCTCCGACAGCGTCGGATCGGTGCCGAGCGTGCGAGCGAGGGCGACCTGCCCCACGGCCCGGGCCGCGGCCACCTCGGGGCGATCGGCGACCAGCACCGGCAGGCCCAGCACGTCGGCGAGCACTCGCGCGACGCCGTCGCTGCGGGCACCGCCACCGGCGAACACGACCTCGGTCGCCGCCGTGCCGCACAGCTGCGTCACCGCGGGGAGCAGCCAGCGGAGGTTGCGGGCGACGCCCTCGACGGTCGCCCGGAGCAGGTCCTGGCGCTCGGACTGCAGCGACATGCCCAGGTAGCCGCCGCGCATCTCGGTCGACGCCGAGGGCGACATCGACCCGGCGAGCCACGGGAGGAAGAGCAGCCCCCCTGCGCCGGCAACGGACTCGCCGAGCGCCCGCTCGAGCTCGGCGAAGCGCTCGTCGGTGGTCGCCGGTCCGGGTGACAGCACCTCGAGCGCGCGCTCGACGGCGCGGCCGGCGATGCCGTTCTCGGCCATCACGACGTGGCGGCCCGGCAGCGGCGCCGGCATCGACAGCACCTCGTGGTCCAGGTCGACCTGGTGGCCGGGCATCGCCTGGACGAGCACCCCGGTCGTCCCGACGACGAGCCCCAAGCGGTCCGACCTGCGCAGCGCACCGGTGGCGAAGGCGCCGGCGTGCGTGTCGTTCATCCCGGCGCGCACGACGACGCCTGGCGGCAGGCCGAGGCGGGCGGCGACGTCCGGCGCGACCTCACCGACCACACCGTCGACGTCGATCAGCGGTGGGAGACGGTCCGGGTCGACGCCCGACATGCGCAGCAGGTCCTGGTCGTACGAGGTGGTGCCGACGGTCCGGTTGTCGATCAGCTGCGAGGCGAACATGGTGCACTGCGTGGCGGCGACCTTCCCGGTGAGCCGCAGGTTCACCAGGTCCATGGCCTCGAGGTAGGCGGTGGTCCGACGGTGCACCTCGGGCTCGTCGAACTGGTGGTGCAGCAGGTGGGACAGGCTCAGCCCCGCACCGATCGGGGGGATGCCGTGACGGGCGACCCAGGTGTCGAACGCGTCGGGGTGCTCACCGAGGATCGCCCAGCAACGGTCGGCCCCGCGGCTGTCGAGGTACATCTTCATCGGGCCGAGCGCCCGACCGTCCGCGTCGACGGGCACGATCGAGGAGTACTGGCTGCACACCCCGATCGCGACCAGCCGGGCCGCGACGGAGGGGTGCGCAGCGGTGAGCTCGGCCACCACGTCGCACACGGCGGTCCAGATCTGGTCGACGTCCTGGGTCACCGACTCCGCCGCGGTGGTCGTGGTCAGCGCACGTGAGGCGACTCCCTCGAGCACACCGTCCGCTCCCACGAGCGCCGCCTTCACGTTCGTGGAGCCGACATCGATCCCGAGGGCGAACATGGACCCACGATAGGTCCGGGGTCAGGAGCCCCCGAGCCGGCAGCGAGGATCGGGTGGGCGTTGATCCAGGGTCCACCGCGGTGATCGTGGCGAGGTGTCGCAGCAGCGCAGGGCCGGGAGTGCGCCGGGCCTTACGACCGTAAGGTGCCGTGAGCACGGCAGGGGAGGGTGCGGCATGTCCGGACACGAAGGAAGGGACATGGTGGCGGCCGTCGTGGACCGGTACGGGCCGCCCGAGGTGGTGCGCCTCGACCGGCGACCGGTCCCGGCCGCCGGCCGGGGGCAGATCCTGGTGCGGGTGGCCGCAGCGGCGGTGAACTCCGGCGATGCCCGCATCCGTGGCGCCCGGTTCCCTCCGGGCTTCGGACCCTTCGCCCGGGTCGCGTTCGGCATCCGACGCCCGCGGCGCCAGGTGCTCGGCAACACGTTCTCGGGCGAGGTCGAGGCGGTCGGCCCGGGCGTCGCCGCCTCCGGCGAGCTGGCTCCCGGCGCACGGGTCGCCGGCATGACCGGCGTCGCGATGGGCGCACACGCCACCCACCTGGTCATCGACGCCGGCAGGGCCGTGCCGGTGCCGGCCGGCGTGTCCCACCAGCAGGCCGCCGGCCTGCTCTTCGGCGCGACCACTGCCGCACAGTTCCTGCGCCGTGCCGACGAGCGGCGTGCGAGCAGGGGATCGCCGACGATCGGACCCGGCATGTCGGTCCTGGTGATCGGGGCGTCCGGTGCGGTCGGCACCAACGTGGTGCAGCTCGCCGCGGGCGCGGGCGCGACGGTCACCGGGGTCTGCAGCGCCGCCAATGCCGCGCTCGTGCGACGCCTGGGCGCCTCGACCGTGCTGGACCGCACCGCGTTCGACCCGGGCCCTGACTCCCGCGGCCCTGACTCCCGCCGGTGGGACGTCGTCGTCGACACCGTGGGCGAGCTCGGCCTCGCTGCGGGCCGGCAGCTGCTGGCGCCCGGCGGGGTGCTGCTGCTCGTGGCCGCCGGTCTGGTCGACACGGTGCGAGCCAGGGGTGACGTGGTGGCGGGGCCGGCGCCGGAACGGACCGAGGAGATGTCGCGGCTGCTGGGCATGGTGGCCGACGGCTCGCTCGAAGTGGTGTTCGACGACGTCGTGCCGCTCGCGTCGATCGTCGAGGCGTATCGACGGGTCGACTCCGGCCGAAAGGTCGGCAACCTGGTCCTGGACATCGGGTTGGAACCGTCGGCCGAGGCCACCTAGCATCCCGGGGTCAGAATCAACCGAGGATCTTGCTCGCCCGAGACCCCATGGTGATCTGCGTCGGACTGCCGGCTCGTCCAGCACCCGACACGGACTGAAAGGGCAACAGCCCGCCTGGGTAGGTGGACACTCCAGCACCCGACCTGTGTTCAGGTCGAGCCGGGCCGTCCGCTGTACGCGGTGCCCGATGCTCCCGAACATCAAGGAAGGAGGTGCCCATGGAGAACCCGAGGCCGGACAAGGTGGCCGTGGTCGAAGAGGTGCGCGACAAGCTCGCCGCCGCTGACGCCGTGCTGTTCACCGAATACCGGGGGTTGACCGTCAAGGACCTCGCCGAGCTCCGCGCAGCGATGCGTGATGCCGGTGGCGAGTACCGCGTGTACAAGAACACGCTCGTCCGTCGTGCCGTCAACGAACTCGACCTGGGGGTCACCGACGAGCTCGTCGGTCCGACCGCCATCGCCTTCGTCGGGCAGAAGCCCGACGGCTCGCCCGGAGATCCGGTGCTGGTCGCCAAGGCACTGGCCGCGTTCGCGAAGTCGAACCCCCACCTGGTCATCAAGGGTGGTCTCTTGGACACCACGGTGCTCGACGCCGACGGCGCGAAGGCGCTGGCGACGGTGGCACCCCGAGAGGAACTCCTGGCCCGCTTCGCGGGTGGACTGGCTGCGCCGATGCGCAACCTGGCCGCTCTCATGCAGGCCGTCCCGGCGAAGTTCGCCTATGGACTGCAGGCGCTGATCGAGGCCGGCGGCGCGGGCGATGCGCCCGCTCCGGCAGCCGACGAGGCGCCCGCAGCTGAAGAGGCCGCTCCCGCGGCCGACGCAGCAGAGGCGGACACCGCCGATGACGCACCCGAGGCCGAAGAGGCCGCACCCGCCGACGCCGTCGCCGACGACGCGGCAACCGAAACGAATGACGACGCACCCGCGGCCGACGCCGCGGACGAGGAGTGACTGAAATGGCAACCACCGAAGAGATCCTGGATTCCATCGCCGCACTGACCGTGCTCGAGCTCTCCGAGCTCCTGTCGGCCTTCGAGGAGCGCTTCGGCGTGACCGCGGCCGCCCCGGTCGCCGTGGCCGCCGCAGCCCCCGCCGGTGGCGGTGGTGGCGAGGAGGCCGAGGAGAAGACCTCGTTCGACGTCGTGCTCACCGACGCCGGCGACAAGAAGATCGGCGTGATCAAGGAAGTCCGTGGCCTCACGAGCCTCGGCCTGAAGGAGGCGAAGGATCTCGTCGAGTCCGCGCCGAAGGCCGTGCTCGAGGGTGTCTCCAAGGACGAGGCCGAGAAGGCCAAGGAGGCGCTCGAGGGCGCCGGCGCCACCGTCGAGCTCAAGTAGCACCGGTCCCGTCACCCGGCGTCGCCGGGCCGACGGGGCCGATCGCCAGAAGGGGAGCCGCCTCCGGGTGGCTCCCCTTCTGCGCGTCTGCGGGTGCCGCGGCGGGCCAGCGGGCGGTCGGACAGCGGGCGGTGGGCCGCTCGCCGGCGGCCCGGCATCCATCCTTGACCCGCGACCCGCGAGTTCGTACGCTCTCGGGCACACGACCCGCACACCCATCGGCCCACAGACCCATCGGACGGCACGGGGAGGCCCCCTGTCCCGACGCCGGGGTGTGTTTGACCGTCGGTGCCTCAGGGACATATCCTGTTTGGTTGCCGTGCCCTGCCGTTCGTCCTCCGCCTGTCTCGCGTTGCGGAGCTGTGCGCGCTCGGGGTCTGGCGACCGCCCAATCATCTGTGTAAACGAGGAGTAAGTCCTTGTCCTCTCGCGTCGCCATCCGGGACCGTTACTCGTTCGCGAACCTCGACGAGGTTCTCGAGCTCCCGGATCTCATCGCCATCCAGCGGGAGTCCTTCGAGTGGTTCGTCGAGCAGGGTCTCGCCGATGCCTTCCGGGACATCTCGCCGATCAAGGACTTCACCGAGACGCTCAGTCTCGAGCTGGAGTTCGACCCCTTCGACGAGGACCTGCGTCCGCCGCCGAAGTTCACCGTGGAGGAGTGTCGCGAGAAGGACATGACCTACTCGGCTCCGATCTTCGCCCGCGCGCGCTTCATGAACGCCGCCACGGGTGAGATCAAGGAGCAGACGGTCTTCATGGGGGACTTCCCGATGATGACCGAGCGCGGCACGTTCATCGTGAACGGCACCGAGCGTGTCGTGGTGTCGCAGCTGGTCCGTTCGCCGGGTGTCATCTTCCAGCCGGGTGAGCGCTTCCGCCTCCGCAACCTCTCCAAGCACCAGCTGGTCACGGGCACCATCCACCCGTACCGCGGTGAGTGGATCGAGTTCGACGTCGAGCAGAAGCCGGGCAAGGACCCGACCGCCGGCACCCGCGTCGCCCGCAAGCGTCGCCTGTCGCTGTTCACGCTGCTGCGTGCGCTGGGCTACGACGAGGAGAACGCGCCGGGCTTCCTCGACGCCTTCGTGCGCCACTTCGACTTCCTCGAGGGCCAGTGGGAGAAGGACCGCGAGCTCGTGGTCACCCAGGAAGAGGCCCTGATCGAGATCTACAAGCGTGCGCGCCCGGGCGAGCCCGCCACGCCGGACTCGGCACGGAACTACTTCAACAACGCCTTCTTCGAGCCGCGTCGCTACGACCTGAGCCGTGTCGGTCGCTACAAGCTGAACCGTAAGCTCGGCCCGGAGATCGCCCGCCTGCAGGAGCTGTTCCCGCAGCTCGCCGGCCAGCTCGACGTCCCGGACGAGGACCAGCCGGTCCTGAGCCGTTGCGAGGTGCTCGCCTCGACGACGTACCTGCTCAACCTGGCGGCCGGCACCCACGGCTACCGCCTCGACGACCAGGACCACTTCGCGAACCGTCGCATCCGCAGCGTCGGCGAGCTGATCCAGAACCAGGTCCGCATCGGCCTGTCCCGCATGGAGCGGGTCGTCCGCGAGCGCATGACCACCCAGGACGTCGAGGCCATCACCCCGACGACCCTGATCAACATCCGTCCGGTGGTCGCGGCGATCAAGGAGTTCTTCGGAACCTCCCAGCTGAGCCAGTTCATGGACCAGGTCAACCCGCTGTCGGGCCTGACCCACCGCCGCCGCCTCTCGGCGCTCGGCCCCGGCGGCCTCTCCCGCGAGCGTGCGGGCTTCGAGGTCCGCGACGTGCACTTCAGCCACTACGGCCGCATGTGCCCGATCGAGACACCAGAGGGTCCGAACATCGGTCTGATCGGCGCCCTGGCGACCTACGGCCGGGTCAACCAGTTCGGCTTCATCGAGACGCCGTACCGCAAGGTCGTCGACGGTCGCGTGACCGACGAGATCGTGTACCTCCCCGCCGATGAGGAAGAGGAGTACATCGTCGCCCAGGCGAACACGCCGGTGAACCCGGACGGCACCTTCCGTGCCGACCGCGTGCTCGTGCGCCGTTCGCCGCAGGCCGCCAGCCTGTCCGACCTGCGCCTCCAGCTCGAGCGCGACGAGTTCCTCGGTGCCACCACCGAGATCTCCTCGGTCTCGCCCGACGAGGTCCAGCTCATGGACGTCTCGCCGAAGCAGATCGTGTCGGTCGCCGCGTCGCTCATCCCGTTCCTCGAGCACGACGACGCCAACCGTGCCCTGATGGGCGCCAACATGCAGAAGCAGGCCGTGCCGCTGCTGCGTGCCGAGGCGCCCTACATCGGCACCGGCATCGAGTCCCGCGCCGCCCGCGACGCGGCCTACATGATCCTCGCCGAGGAAGACGGCGTGGTCGTCGAGGTCGACGGCTCCCGGATCGTCGTGGACTACAAGAAGTCCGGCAAGCGGACCTACCGTCTGCACAAGTTCGAGCGCTCGAACCAGGACACCTGCATCAACCAGCGTCCGCGTGTCGACGCCGGTCAGAAGCTGAAGGCCGGCGACGTCATCGCCGAGGGCCCCTCGACCGACAACGGCGAGCTGGCGCTGGGCAAGAACCTGCTCGTCGCCTTCATGCCGTGGGAGGGCTACAACTTCGAGGACGCCATCATCCTCAACGAGCGACTCGTCCGTGACGACGTCATGACCTCGATCCACATCAAGGAGCACGAGGTCGACGCCCGCGACACCAAGCTCGGCCCCGAGGAGATCACCCGGGACATCCCGAACCTCTCCGAGGAGATCCTCGCCGACCTCGACGACCGCGGCATCATCCGCGTCGGCGCCGAGGTCAACCCCGGCGACGTCCTGGTCGGCAAGGTCACCCCGAAGGGCGAGACCGAGCTGACGCCCGAGGAGCGCCTGCTGCGCGCCATCTTCGGCGAGAAGGCCCGAGAGGTGCGCGACACCTCGCTCAAGGTGCCCCACGGCGAGACCGGCAAGGTCATCGACGTCAAGGTGTTCAGCCGTGACGACGACCACGAGCTGCCCCCGGGCGTGAACCAGCTGGTCCGGGTCTACGTCGGCCAGAAGCGCAAGATCTCGGTGGGCGACAAGCTCGCCGGTCGCCACGGCAACAAGGGCGTCATCTCGCGGATCCTCCCGTCCGAGGACATGCCGTTCCTCGCGGACGGCACCCCGGTCGACATCATCCTCAACCCGCTCGGCGTGCCGTCCCGCATGAACGTGGGGCAGGTCCTCGAGACCCACCTGGGCTACGCGGCCCGCTGGGGCTGGACCAACGGCGACGAAGAGGTCGGCGAGAACCCGCTGCGCGGCACCGAGACCAAGACCCGCCCGACGACCACCCCGGCGACGCTCATCGCCACCCCGGTGTTCGACGGTGCGAAGTGGGACGAGGTCGAGATGGCGGGCAAGCACCCGACCATCAAGAAGATCTTCGAGAACCTCCACCCCGAGGCCGCCGACGGCACCCGCATGATCGGCACCGACGGCAAGGTCACGCTCTACAACGGCCGCACCGGTGAGCCGTACGACAACCCGATCACCGTCGGGTACAAGTACATCCTGAAGCTCGCCCACCTGGTGGACGACAAGATCCACGCCCGTTCGACCGGTCCGTACTCGATGATCACCCAGCAGCCGCTGGGTGGTAAGGCGCAGTTCGGTGGTCAGCGATTCGGCGAGATGGAGGTGTGGGCACTCGAGGCGTACGGCGCCGCCTACTGCCTCCAGGAGCTGCTCACCATCAAGTCCGACGACACCCTCGGCCGGGTCAAGGTCTACGAGGCGATCGTCAAGGGCGAGAACATCCCCGAGCCCGGCATCCCCGAGTCCTTCAAGGTGCTCATCAAAGAGATGCAGGCGCTCTGCTTGAACGTCGAGGTCCTCTCCCGCACCGGTGAGGAGATCAAGATGCGCGAGCTCGACGAGGACTTCTTCCGGGCTGCAGAGGAGCTCGGGATCGATCTGTCCCGCCCAGAACGTGGAACCGACGAGGACGACGCCCGCCGCCAGGCCGGGCGCTGAGAGGCAAATAGATGCTCGACGTCAATCTCTTCGATCAGCTCCGGATCGGTCTGGCCACGGCCGACGCGATCCGCACGTGGTCCAACGGTGAGGTCAAGAAGCCGGAGACCATCAACTACCGCACGCTCAAGCCGGAGAAGGACGGCCTCTTCTGCGAGAAGATCTTCGGACCGCAGAAGGACTGGGAGTGCTACTGCGGCAAGTACAAGCGTGTCCGCTTCCGCGGCATCATCTGCGAGCGCTGCGGCGTCGAGGTCACGCGCTCCAAGGTGCGTCGCGAGCGCATGGGCCACATCGAGCTCGCCGCGCCGGCGGTGCACATCTGGTACCTGCGCGGCACCCGCTCCTGGCTGGCGTACCTGCTCTCGGGCACCGAGGCCCGTGAGGAGCTCAAGGCCAAGCAGCTCGAGAAGGTCATCTACTTCGCCGCGAACCTGGTGACGTGGGTCGACGTCGACAAGCGCCACGAGGACATGTCGAGCCTCGAGGCCGACCTGCTCGGCGAGCGCGAGGCCATCGAGAAGGACCGCGAGCTCGCGCTCGCGGCCCGCATGGAGGAGCTCGAGGCCGAGCTCGAGGCCCTCGAGGCCGAGGGCGCCAAGGAGTCCGACCTCACCAACCGCCGCAAGGCGGCCGACAAGGACCTCGCCGCCATCCGCGAGACCTACGAGGCCGAGCTCGACCTGCTCAACCGGGTCTGGGACGAGTTCAAGGACCTCTTCCCGCGTCAGATCCTCGAGGACGAGCTGCTCTGGCGTGAGCTCGAGGACCGCTACGGCGACTACTTCGAGGGCGGCATGGGCGCCGACGCGATCAAGCAGCTGCTCGACCGCATCGACCTCAACGAGGAGCTCGAGAAGCTCAAGGCCGCGATCGATCCCGAGGACGGCAAGAAGCCGCTGTCGGCCCAGCGCAAGCAGAAGGCCATCAAGCGGCTCAAGATCGTCGCGGCGTTCTGCCGCGAGGACGAGCACGGCAACAAGGTCAACGACCCGCGGGCGATGATCCTCGACTCGGTGCCGGTCATCCCGCCGGACCTCCGTCCGATGGTGCAGCTCGACGGCGGCCGCTTCGCGACCTCCGACCTGAACGACCTGTACCGCCGCGTGATCAACCGCAACAACCGCCTGAAGCGGCTGCTCGATCTCGGTGCACCCGAGATCATCGTGAACAACGAGAAGCGCATGCTCCAGGAGGCCGTCGACGCGCTGTTCGACAACGGCCGTCGTGGCCGTCCGGTCACCGGCCCGGGCAACCGCCCGCTCAAGTCGCTCTCCGACATGCTCAAGGGCAAGCAGGGCCGCTTCCGCCAGAACCTGCTCGGCAAGCGCGTCGACTACTCGGGCCGTTCGGTCATCGTGGTCGGCCCGCAGCTGCAGCTGCACCAGTGCGGTCTGCCCAAGCTCATGGCGCTCGAGCTCTTCAAGCCCTTCGTGATGAAGGCGCTGGTCGACCGCGAGCTGGCCCAGAACATCAAGTCCGCCAAGCGCATGGTGGAGCGCCGCCGTCCGCAGGTGTGGGACGTCCTCGAGGACGTCATCAAGGAGCACCCGGTGCTCCTCAACCGTGCGCCGACGCTGCACCGCCTGGGCATCCAGGCCTTCGAGCCGATCCTGGTCGAGGGCAAGGCCATCCAGATCCACCCGCTGGTCTGCACCGCCTTCAACGCCGACTTCGACGGCGACCAGATGGCGGTCCACCTGCCGCTGTCCGCAGAGGCCCAGGCCGAGGCCCGCGTGCTGATGCTGAGCGCGAACAACATGCTCAGCCCGGCGAGCGGTCGCCCGCTGGTCACGCCCACCCAGGACATGATCATCGGTGCCTTCTACCTGACCGAGGACGCCCCCGGTGAGGCCGGCGAGGGCCGCGTGTTCCGTCGCATGGACCAGGTCGAGCGGGCCCTCGAGGCCGGCGAGATCGGGCTGCACGCGCCGATCGAGTACCGCGGTGGCAAGTACGACGGCCACCAGTACGCCGAGCTCCTCGAGACGCCGGCGAACGGCAAGGCGGCCGTCTACAAGAAGACGACCGCCGGTCGCCTCCTGTTCAACCGTGCGCTGCCCGAGGGCTTCGGCTACGTCGACACCCCGGTGCGCAAGAAGGAGATGGGCGCGATCGTCGACCGTCTCGCGATCGAGTTCCCGAAGGCCGTCGCCGCCAAGGCGCTCGACGACATGAAGGCGCTCTGCTTCAACTACGGCATGCGGTCGGGTCTGACGATCTCGATCAACGACGTGTCGACCCCGGTGAACAAGTACGAGATCCTCGACAGCCACGAGAAGAAGGCCGACAAGGTCGAGAAGTGGTTCCGTCAGGGCATCATCACCGACGGTGAGCGCAAGCAGCAGGAGGTCGAGATCTGGACCACTGCCACCGACGAGGTCACCAAGGCCATGCAGGCCGAGCTCGAGTCGAAGAAGTTCAACCCGATCGACATGATGGTCGGCTCGGGCGCTCGAGGGAACATGATGCAGGTCCGCCAGATCGCGGGCATGCGAGGCCTCGTGGCGAACCCCCGTGGCGACATGATCCCCCGTCCGATCAAGTCGAACTTCCGTGAGGGCCTCTCCGTCCTCGAGTACTTCATCGCCACCCCCGGTGCGAGGAAGGGCCTCGTCGACACGGCGCTGCGCACCGCGGACTCGGGCTACCTGACCCGTCGCCTCGTCGACGTCAGCCAGGAGCTGATCATCAACGACCGGAACCCGCTCCAGGAGTCGGGTCCCGTGCGTTCGACGATCATCGAGAACGTCCGACCGGACGAGCCCGGCAAGCGCTACTACCTCGAGACCCGGCTCTACAGCCGGACCCTCGCCGAGGACATCACGCTCTCGAACGAGGATCCGGAGTTCGGCACGGTCATCCCGCGGGGCACCGAGATCGGCGAGCACGCCATGTCGGTCCTGCGTGACGACCCGGCGATCACCGAGGTCCGCGTGCTGTCGCCGCTGACCGACGAGAGCGAGCGGGGCATCTCCGCCGCCAGCTACGGCACGTCGCTGGCGACCGGCCGCACCATCGAGCCCGGCGAGGCCGTCGGCGTCATCGCCGCACAGTCCATCGGCGAGCCCGGTACCCAGCTCACCATGCGGACCTTCCACACCGGCGGTGTCGCCGGTGCCAGCGGTGACATCACCGGTGGTCTGCCCCGCGTCGTCGAGCTCTTCGAGGCCCGCAGCCCGAAGAACAAGGCGGTCCTCGCCCGCACCTCGGGTGTCGTCCGCCTCGACGAGGAGGACGGCAAGGTCTGGACCCTCACCATCGTCGGCGACGACGGTGACGAGGACACCTACTCCATCGAGCGCGAGCGTCGCCTCGAGGTCAAGGACGGCGACGAGGTCACCGCCGGCGACCCGCTCGTCGAGGGTGCTCGCGATCCCAAGGAGCTCCTCGAGATCAAGGGCGTCCGCGCGGTGCAGCAGTACCTCGTGGACGAGGTCCAGCGGGTGTACCGCGACCAGGGCGTGTCGATCCACGACAAGCACATCGAGCTGATCGTGCGGCAGATGACCCGCCGGGTCGCGATCCAGGAGCCGGGTGACTCCGACTTCCTGCCGGGCGAGCGCGTCGACCAGCGAGTCTTCACCGACGCCAACAAGCGACTCGTGCAGGAGGGCCGCAAGCCCGCCGAGGGTCGCCCCGAGCTGATGGGCATCACGAAGGCGTCGCTCGCGACCGACTCGTGGCTGTCGGCCGCCTCCTTCCAGGAGACGACCCGAGTCCTCACCGAGGCCGCGATCGAGAGCCGTTCCGACGGCCTCATCGGCCTCAAGGAGAACATCATCATCGGCAAGCTCATCCCGGCCGGCACCGGCATGTCCCAGTACCAGGACATCGAGCCGTTCGCCCCGGACTACCAGCCGCTCGACTTCTACTCCTCCGAGGGTGGGGCCGACGGTGCAGAGTTCCTGGCGTCGCTGCCCGCGGGCGGCGTCGCCGAGGCCGAGGTCATCGGCTTCCCGACCCCGGCCGAGGGTCAGGGCTGATCCCAGCCGGAACGACGAGTTTCCCGATCGACGGGGCGGGCCTCGGCCCGCCCCGTCGTCGTGCCACCCGGGGCGACACGGGGCCCGTTTGCCACTCGGACGGGGCCACCCGTAGGATGTCGCTTCGGTCGCAGGCCGCTTCACGCGCGCTGCGGTCCCTCAGAGCCCCCAGCTACGCCGGGGACGTCGGGACGTCGACCACCAGTTTCCACCACGGACGGAAGTACAAAGAGGTTTCACTGTGCCCACGATCGAGCAGCTGGTCCGCAAGGGCCGCCAGAGCAAGCGTCGCAAGGAGTCCACTCCGGCGCTGAAGGGCGCGCCCCAGCGGCGTGGCACGTGCACCCGCGTCTTCACGACCACGCCGAAGAAGCCGAACTCGGCGCTTCGCAAGGTCGCCCGTGTGCGTCTCTCCAGCGGCATCGAGGTCACCGCCTACATCCCGGGCGAGGACCACAACCTCCAGGAGCACAGCATCGTCCTGGTCCGCGGCGGTCGTGTGAAGGACCTGCCCGGCGTTCGCTACAAGATCATCCGCGGCACGCTCGACACCTCCGGTGTGCGCGGCCGCAAGCAGGCCCGCTCCCGTTACGGCGCCAAGAAGGAGTCCTGAGATGCCACGCAAGGGTCCCGCCCCCCGGCGCGAGCTGCTGCCCGACCCGATCTACCGGTCGGTCCTCGTCACCCAGATCGTGAACAAGGTGATGCAGCGCGGCAAGCGCTCCACCGCCGAGAAGATCGTCTACGACGCACTCGACATGATCGAGGAGAAGACCGGCACCGAGCCGATCTCGACCCTCAAGCGTGCCGTCGACAACATCAAGCCGCAGCTCGAGGTGCGCAGCCGTCGTGTCGGTGGCGCCACCTACCAGGTGCCCGTCGAGGTGCGTCCGCGTCGTGCGAACACCCTCGCGATCCGTTGGGTCATCGGCTACTCCCGCCAGCGTCGTGAGCGGACCATGGCCGAGCGCCTCGCCAACGAGATCCTCGACGCCAGCAACGGCGTCGGCGCGTCGATGAAGCGCAAGGAAGACCTCCACAAGATGGCCGAGTCCAACAAGGCCTTCGCCCACTACCGCTGGTAGTCCCACACCCCCGACCACCCCAGAGACGACGAGAAGACGATGGCTCAGTTCCCGCTCGACCGCACCCGCAACATCGGCATCATGGCCCACATCGATGCCGGCAAGACCACCACCACGGAGCGGATCCTCTACTACACCGGCAAGAGCTACAAGATCGGTGAGGTCCACGACGGTGCCGCGACCATGGACTGGATGGAGCAGGAGCAGGAGCGTGGCATCACGATCACGTCCGCTGCGACCACTGCCTTCTGGACCGACACGGTCAACAAGGTCGAGCACCGCATCCAGATCATCGACACACCGGGACACGTCGACTTCACCGTCGAGGTCGAGCGCTCCTTGCGCGTGCTCGACGGCGCCGTCGCGGTGTTCGACGGCGTCGCCGGCGTCGAGCCCCAGACCGAGACGGTCTGGCGCCAGGCCGACAGCTACGACGTGCCCCGCATGTGCTTCGTCAACAAGATGGACCGCACCGGCGCCGACTTCTTCCGGGCGCTCGCGTCCATCAAGGATCGCCTGACCGAGAACGTCGCGGTCCTGCAGCTGCCCATCGGCTCCGAGTCGGACTACAAGGGCATCGTCGATCTGGTCACGATGACCGCCTGGATCTGGAGCGGCGAAGAGCTCGGCGCCAGCTGGGACGAGGTCGAGATCCCCGCCGAGCTCGCCGACCAGGCCGAGGAGTACCGCGAGGCGCTCATGGACGTCCTGGGCACCCACAACGACACGATCATGGAGAAGTACCTCGAGGGCGAGGACATCTCGCCCGCAGAGGTGCGCGAAGCGATCCGCGACGCGACCCTGAACCACGGCGTCGTGCCGGTGCTCAACGGCACCTCGTTCAAGAACAAGGGCGTGCAGCCCCTGCTCAACGCGATCTGCTGGTACATGCCGTCGCCGGCCGAGCTGCCCCCCGTCGTCGGGACCGACAAGAAGGGCGAGGAGATCGAGCGCAAGCCGAACGCCAACGAGCCGTTCTCGGCCCTTGCGTTCAAGATCATGACCGCGCCGCACGTCGGCAAGCTCACCTACTTCCGCGTCTACTCCGGCACGCTCGAGAAGGGCGGCACCGTCCTCAACAGCCGCTCCGGCAACAAGGAGCGCATCGGCCGCGTGCTCGAGATGCACGCGAACGAGCAGATCGAGCAGGAAGCCGTGTACGCGGGCGACATCGTCGCCGGCATCGGCCTCAAGGACACCCGCACCGGTGACACGCTCTCGGATCCGGCCAACCCGATCACGCTCGAGAGCCTCGAGTTCCCCGAGCCGGTGATCCAGGTCGCCGTGGAGCCGAAGACGAAGGCCGACCAGGACAAGATGTCCAAGGCCCTCTACGCGCTGTCCGAGGAGGACCCGACCTTCCGCGTCAAGACCGACGAGGAGACCGCGCAGACCCTGATCGCCGGCATGGGCGAGCTGCACCTCGAGGTGCTCGTCGACCGCATGATGCGCGAGTTCAAGGTCGAGGCGACCGTGGGCAAGCCGCAGGTGGCCTACCGCGAGACCATCACCTCGACGATCGACAGCCACACCTACCTGCACAAGAAGCAGACGGGTGGTACCGGTCAGTACGCCAAGATCGTCATCGCCCTCGAGCCCGCAGGCCCCGGCGGCGGCTACGAGTTCTCCGACGAGATCACCGGCGGTCGCATCCCGAAGGAGTACATCCCCTCGGTCGGTCACGGTGTCGTCGACGCCATGACCAACGGCACGCTCGCCGGCTACCCGATGGTCGACGTCAAGGTCCGCCTGCTCGACGGTGACTACCACGACGTCGACTCCTCGGAGATGGCGTTCAAGATCGCCGGCACGATGGGCTTCAAGGAGGCCGTGCGCAAGGCGTCGCCGGTCCTGCTCGAGCCGATCATGGCCGTCGAGGTCGTCACCCCCGAGGACTACATGGGCGACGTCATCGGCGACCTCAACTCCCGCCGAGGCAAGGTGGGCCAGATGGAGCAGCGCGGCAACATGCAGGTGGTCTCCGCCGAGGTGCCCCTGGCCGAGATGTTCGGCTACTCCACCGATCTGCGGTCCAAGACCCAGGGCCGTGCGACCTACACGATGCAGTTCCACAGCTACCAGCAGACTCCGCGCAACGTGCAGGAGGAGATCGTCGCCCGCGTCAACGGGCAGTGATCGCCCTGGTGCCGTTGCGGCACTAATCTCGGACGTCTGCTCCTGACCCACGTCGCGGATCAGGCATCCCCAACTTCCACCAACAACATCACGAAGTAGCAGTTCACGAAAGGCAAGCCACAATGGCCAAGGAGAAGTTCGAGCGGAATAAGCCCCACGTCAACGTGGGCACGATGGGTCACGTCGACCACGGCAAGACGACGTTGACCGCTGCGATCACCAAGACGCTCGCTGATCGCGTTCCCGGCAACTCCGCGACCGCCTTCGAGAACATCGACAAGGCCCCCGAGGAGCGTGAGCGCGGCATCACGATCAACGTCGCCCACGTCGAGTACGAGACCGACGGCCGTCACTACGCCCACGTCGACATGCCCGGCCACGCCGACTACATCAAGAACATGATCACCGGTGCGGCTCAGGTCGACGGTGCGATCCTCGTGGTCGACGCCGCCCAGGGTGCCGCCCCGCAGACCCGTGAGCACGTCGTGCTCGCCCGCCAGGTCGGCGTGCCCGCGATCGTGGTCGCCCTCAACAAGGTCGACACCGTCGACGACGAGGAGCTCCTCGAGCTCGTCGAGATGGAGGTGCGCGAGCTCCTCGACGCCTACGAGTTCCCCGGCGACGACACCCCCGTCATCAAGGTGTCCGCCATCAAGGCGCTCGAGGGCGACTCCGACGCCCAGGACAAGATCATGGAGCTCATGGAGGCCGTGGACTCCTACGTCCCCGAGCCCGAGCGTGACCTCGACAAGCCCTTCCTCATGCCGATCGAGGACGTCTTCTCGATCACCGGCCGTGGCACCGTGGTGACCGGCAAGATCGAGCAGGGTGTCGTCCACACCGGCGACGAGCTCGAGATCGTGGGCCTCAAGCCGACGCAGAAGACCACCTGCACCGGCGTCGAGATGTTCCGCAAGCTGCTCGACGAGGGCCAGGCCGGCGACAACATCGGCGCCCTGCTCCGCGGCATCGACAAGGAAGAGGTCCAGCGTGGCCAGGTGCTCGCAGCGCCGGGCTCCATCACGCCGCACACCGACTTCGAGGCGCAGGTCTACGTCCTCACCAAGGAGGAGGGCGGCCGTCACAAGCCGTTCCAGACCAACTACCGCCCGCAGTTCTACTTCCGGACCACCGACGTCACCGGCACGATCACCCTCCCCGAGGACACCCAGATCTGCATGCCCGGCGACAACACCGCCGTCACGGTCGAGCTGATCGCCCCCATCGCCATGGACGAGGGCCTGAAGTTCGCCATCCGCGAGGGTGGCCGCACCGTCGGCGCCGGTCGCGTCACCAAGATCCTGAAGTGATCGCTGCCCGCTCATGAGAGCGGGAACATCGTGCGAAGGGCGCCCCTCGGGGCGCCCTTCGTGTTCTCGCCCAGGCATGCGGGCGGGGGAGCGACGTCACGGCCGCGGGTGCCGCTACGGTGCGCCCATGCGCACTTCCTCCCAGCTCCCCCTCCGCCGCACGCTGCTCGCCCTCGCCGCTGGTGCCGCCCTCGTCGGCTGTTCGACGGGACCCGGCGCGGTCGACGAGGCCGAGGTCGAGAAGGTCGCCGCGACCGAGCTGGCGGCGCAGGTCGGAACCGACGAGCTGCCCAACATCGACTGCCCGGACGATCTCGAGGCCGAGGTCGGCGCCACCCTCACCTGCGAGCTCAGCGTCGACGGTGACGAGGACGTGTACCCGGTCCAGATCAAGGTGACCTCGGTCGACGGCGACGACGTGAAGTTCGACGTCCAGGTGGACGACACCCCCTCGGGGAGCTGAGCCCGGAGCCCGCGCACGGAGCCGCTCCCCGGGCTCCCGCCGGCTCCGTGGGGAGCGATTGGCGGACCTCGTGCTGCAGCACTAGGTTCGTCCTCCGTGCCGCGGACGATCGCGGCGAGCATCTTGAGAAGTCGATGACCCCGCCGCCCGGTCCGGGCAGCGCCAGCGAGGAGCAACCGCCATGGCAGCAGAACAGAAGATCCGGATCCGGCTCAAGGCCTACGACCACGAGGTCATCGACCAGTCGACGAAGAAGATCGTCGAGACGGTGACCCGCACCCAGGCCCAGGTCCGTGGCCCGGTGCCGCTGCCGACCGAGAAGCACCGCTTCACGGTCATCCGGTCCCCGCACAAGGACAAGGACTCCCGCGAGCACTTCGAGATGCGCATCCACAAGCGCCTGATCGACATCATCGAGCCGTCCCCCAAGACGGTCGATTCGCTCCAGCGCCTGGACCTCCCGGCGGGTGTCGACATCGAGATCAAGATCCAGGACGCCTGACCCGGCACCCCTGAACCGGCCACCACCCTCCGGCTGCCACCGCAGCGGAGGATTTGGTCAACCGGGGGAGCGCTGTTAGTCTCTCCCGGTCGTCATGAGCGAACTGTCGCTCATGGGATTCCCTCCGCTCCGGCGCCCAGCGAACAGCAGGCGACAGCAGCGGAGTCTGCATCAATCGACGTCCGTGCAGGCCGGTCCGATTTCCTCGGACCGGAACCGCTCGGCACAACCGAGACGTCGCTCCGCCAGGTTTCCCTGAGCGGAGCGCTCGCGTGAGCGGCATCTCTGTGGATCGGATCCCCGATCGACGGGCAGGCCGACGGACCACGCCAAAGGACACAGCCACCATGGCGAAGAAGGCAATCGTAGGAGAGAAGCTGGGCATGACCCAGGTGTGGGACGACGCCAACAACGTCGTGCCCGTCACCGTGCTGCGCGTCGCGCCGGCCAGGGTCGTCCAGCTCCGCACCCAGGAACGGGACGGGTACAGCGCGCTGCAGGTGACCTACGGGCACCGCGACGCCCGCAAGCTGAACAAGCCGATGGCCGGGCAGTACGCCGCCGCCGGCGTCGACCCGGGCGTCCGCCTGCTCGAGCTGCGCCTCGACGACACCTCGGAGTTCTCGGTCGGCCAGGAGATCGCCGCCGACATCTTCTCCGCCGGTGACAAGGTCGACGTGACCGCGGTCAGCAAGGGCAAGGGCTTCGCCGGCGCCATGAAGCGTCACGGCTTCGCCGGTGCGCCCGCGTCGCACGGTGCCCACCGCGTGCACCGCAAGCCCGGCGCCGTCGGGCAGTGCGCGACGCCGTCCCGGGTGTTCAAGGGAATGCGCATGGCCGGCCGCATGGGCGCCGACCAGGTGACCACCCTGAACCTCGAGGTCGTCCAGGCCGACCCCGAACAGCAGGTCATCCTGGTCCGTGGCTCCGTGCCCGGACCGCGGGGTGGCGTGGTCGTCATCCGCGACGGGGTCAAGGCCCGCGTCGCCGAGGGAGGTGCATCCTGATGCCCGACGTGACCCTGCGCACCAGCGCCGGCGCCGACAAGGGCACCGTGTCGCTCTCCGACGAGATCTTCGGCATCGAGCCGAACGTCCCGGTCATGCACCAGGTCGTCGTGGCCCAGCTCGCCGCCAAGCGTGCCGGCACCCAGTCGACGAAGACCCGCTCCGAGGTCTCCGGCGGCGGCGCCAAGCCGTACAAGCAGAAGGGCACCGGCCGCGCACGCGCCGGCACCATCCGTGCGCCGCAGTGGCGTGGCGGTGGCGTGGCCCTCGGCCCGAAGCCCCGCAAGTACGACCAGAAGACGCCCAAGAAGATGAAGCGTCTCGCACTGCGCTCCGCGCTGTCGGACCGTGCGGCCGACGACAAGGTCGTCGTCGTGCAGGCCTGGGACTTCGACGCCCCCAGCACGAAGGCCGCCTCGGCAGCCCTCTCGGCGCTCGGCGTCACCGGTCGTGCGCTCGTGGTGATCGATCCGACCGACACCGCGGCGAACAAGAGCTTCCGCAACCTCAGCGACGTGCACGTGATCTCGCCCGGCGAGCTCAACACCTACGACGTGCTCGTCAGCGACTACGTGGTGTTCAGCGAGCAGACGCTGCCCGCTGCCGACAAGAGCGCGGCGGAGGTCGCATCATGAAGGACCCCCGCGACGTCATCCTCCGCCCGGTCGTGAGCGAGAAGTCCTACGCGCTGCTCGACCAGGGCGTCTACACCTTCGAGGTCGCCCCGTCGGCGTCGAAGCCCGAGATCCGTGACGCCGTCCAGGCCATCTGGCCCGGCGTGAAGGTCACCAGCGTGAACACGCTCAACCGCAAGGGCAAGCGCAAGCGCAACCGTCGTGCGCCCACCTTCGGCTCCCGCGCCGACGTGAAGCGTGCCATCGTCACCCTCTCCGAGGCTGGCGACCAGATCGACCTGTTCGAGGTGAAGTGACCATGGCTGTCCGCAAGCGCAAGCCCACCAGCCCCGGCCGTCGGTTCCAGACGGTCTCCGACTTCGCCGAGATCACGACCTCGACCCCCGAGAAGTCGCTGCTCGCCAAGAAGTCCCGCACCGGTGGTCGCAACAACCACGGTCGCAAGACCTCCCGCCACCGCGGTGGTGGCCACAAGCAGCAGTACCGCATCATCGACTTCAAGCGTCGCAAGGACGGGGTGCCCGCCAAGGTCGCCTCGATCGAGTACGACCCCAACCGCACCTGCCGCATCGCGCTGCTGCACTACGTCGACGGCGAGAAGCGCTACATCCTCGCCCCGAAGGGCCTGCAGGTGGGCGACACCGTGCAGTCCGGCCAGGGCGCAGAGATCCGCACGGGCAACGCCCTCGCGCTGCGCTACATCCCCGTCGGTACGGTCGTCCACAACGTCGAGCTCAAGCCGGGCGGCGGCGGCAAGATGGCCCGCTCCGCCGGCTCGAGCGTCCAGCTCGTCGCCCGTGAGGGTGACTACGCCACGCTGCGCCTCCCGTCGACCGAGATGCGTCGCGTGCCGATCGACTGCCGCGCCACCGTCGGCGAGGTCGGCAACTCCGAGCACGACCTCATCAAGGTCGGCAAGGCCGGCCGCAACCGCTGGAAGGGCGTTCGCCCCCAGACCCGCGGTGTGGCCATGAACCCCGTCGACCACCCCCACGGTGGTGGCGAGGGCAAGACCTCCGGTGGTCGCCATCCGGTGTCCCCGTGGGGCAAGCCCGAGGGCCGTACCCGAGACCAGAACAAGCCGTCCCAGAAGTTGATCGTCCGCCGTCGCCGCACCCGCGGCTCGCGCCGGTGATCTGAGCGAGGATCCCGATGCCACGCAGCCTCAAGAAGGGTCCGTTCGTCGACGACCACCTCCTCAAGAAGGTGGACGTCCTCAACGAGCAGGGCCAGAAGACCGTCATCAAGACCTGGTCACGCCGGTCGACGATCATCCCCGACATGATCGGCCACACCATCGCGGTGCACGACGGACGCAAGCACGTGCCCGTCTACGTCACCGAGTCGATGGTCGGCCACAAGCTCGGTGAGTTCGCCCCGACCCGCACCTTCCGGTTCCACGCCGGCCAGGAGAAGAACGCGAAGGGACGCCGCTGATGGCTGCCATCACCTTCGACGAGCGCAAGACCAACGAGCGCCCCGGCGTCCGTGCGGTCCACCGCCACGCCCGGTTCTCGGCCTACAAGGCGCGTGAGGTCCTCGACCTCATCCGCGGCAAGTCGGTCGCCGAGGCCCGCACGATCCTGCAGTTCTGCGACCGTGGTGCCGCCGAGACGGTCGCCAAGGTCCTGGACTCCGCGGTCGCGAACGCGGCGAACAACAACGACATCCCGCCGGATGAGCTGTTCGTCGCCGCCTGCTACGCGGACGAGGGCCCGACCATGAAGCGTTGGCGCCCCCGTGCCCGCGGCCGTGCCACTCGCATCCGCAAGCGCACCTGCCACATCACGGTGATCGTCGGTCGCTACACCCAGACCGAGCTCGACACCCAGCGTGCTCGCCTGGCCAGCAAGGGCCGCACCACCTCGAGCCCGAGCGCCGATCGTGCTCGCCGCGTGCAGCGCAGCCGTTCCGGTGCCGCTGCGGAGTCGACGTCGGACAGCGCCGAGGTCGATGCCGAGGCGACCGAGGCCGAGGCCGCCGAGGCCGAGATCGACGAAGCGGCGACCGCCGCGGTCATCGCGGACGATTCGGCGGAGATCGCCGAGGACGCCACCGCAGAGGCGACCGACGCCCCCGACGACGCTGGCGACGATGAGGCTGGCGACGACGCTGCCGCTGCGGACGAGACCGAAGAGAAGGACGACTGATGGGTCAGAAGGTCAATCCCTACGGCTTCCGCCTCGGTGTCACGACCGACTGGAAGTCCCGCTGGTTCGCCACCCGTGAGGAGTACGTCGACTACCTCATCGAGGACTGGAAGATCCGCGACTACCTCATGAACAAGCTGCCGAACGCAGCGATCAGCCGTGTCGAGATCGAGCGCACCCGCGATCGTCTCCGCATCGACGTGCACACCGCCCGTCCCGGCATCGTGATCGGCCGCCGTGGCGCCCAGGCCGACGAGCTGCGTGCCGACCTGACGAAGCTCACCGGCAACCCGAAGGTGCAGCTGAACATCCAGGAGATCAAGCAGCCGGAGCTCGACGCCGCGCTGATCGCCCAGGGTGTCGCCGACCAGCTCGCCAACCGCGTGGCGTTCCGCCG
>JAEWED010000229.1 GCA_023389745.1 Actinomycetes bacterium | reverse complement strand
ACGACTCGACGTCGCGCACGTACACCTGCACCACGTCGGAACCGGCGCGGTCGCCGGTGTTCGTGACCGTCAGCCGGACCTCGACGTCGGTGCCGCCCTCGACGTCGCCCGTGGCGACCAGCTCCGGGGCGGACCACTCGAAGGTCGTGTAGGACAGCCCGTGCCCGAAGGGGAACCGGGCGGGCACACCGGCGCTGTCGTGGAAGCGGTAGCCGACGTAGAGGCCTTCGCGGTACTCGACGCGTCGGGGCAGGCCCGGGAAGTTCCGGTCGGCCGGCAGCTGGGCGGCGTGCTCGGGGATGCTCTCCGCCAGTCGGCCGCCGGGCTCGGCGTCGCCGAAGAGCACGTCGACGGTGGCCGACCCACCGGCCTGCCCGCCCAACCAGCACTCGAGCACGGCGTCGACGCGCTCCGCGAAGGGCAGCTGCACCAGTCCACCGTTGTGCAGCACCACGACGACCGGGGTCGGGGTCGTGGCGAGCGCCTCGATGAGGCGGGTCTGCGCCGGGGGCAGGTCCAGGTTGGGCCGGTCGAAGCCCTCGGACTCGTTCGGTGCGGGCAGCCCGGCGAACACGACGATCACGTCGGCGTCCGCTGCGGTGCGCAGCGCCTCGTCGAACAGCTCGTCGGTGCTCTCACCCGTGTTCGCCACGTAGCCGGGTGCGTAGCTCACGGTCGCTGCGTCGCCGACGCGTTCGCGCAGCGCGTCCAGGGGCGTGTCGAGCCGGGTGGGTGTGACCTGCGAGCTGCCGGCGCCCTGGTAGCGCGGCGTCTCGGCCGACGCGCCGATGACCGCGATGCGGCCCTCGGCGCGCAGCGGCAGGACCCCGTTGTTCGACAGCAGCACCGAGCCGCCGGCGGCCGCACGGCGGACCAGGTCGTGGTGGGCGTCGCGGGCCGAGGTGTACGCGGCGCCGTCGCGCTGGCCGCGCTGCAGCAGCTCGACCACCCGCGTCGCGCAGCGATCGACGTCACGCTCGGGCAGCGTGCCGTCGGCGACCGCGGCGGTGAGCTCGGCGTCGAAGGCACCCTTCGAGCCGGGCATCTCGAGGTCGAGCCCGGCGCTCACCCCAGCGACCCGGTCGCTGCACGCACCCCAGTCGCTCATCACCAGGCCGTCGAAGCCCCACTCGTCACGCAGGATCGTGGTGAGCAGCTCGGGGTGCTCCGAGGCCTGCACGCCGTTGACCAGGTTGTAGGAGCACATCACCGTCCACGGCGCCGCGTCCTTCACGGCGATCTCGAACCCGGTCAGGTAGATCTCGCGCAGCGTGCGCTCGTCGACGACGGCGTCCACGACGAAGCGGTACGACTCCTGGTTGTTGACCGCGAAGTGCTTGATGCTCGTGCCGACCCCGTGGGCCTGCACGCCGTTGACGAACGCCGCGGCCAGACGGCCGCTGAGCAGCGGGTCCTCGGAGTAGTACTCGAAGCAGCGTCCGCCGGCGGGGTGCCGCTTGATGTTGAGGCCCGGTCCGAGCACGACCGACACGCCCTGCTCCAGGGCCTCCTCGGCGATCGCCCTTGCCACCTCGCCGACCAGGTCGAGGTCCCAGGACGACCCGAGCGTCACCGCGGGCGGGAAGCAGGTCGACGCCACGGCCGCCGCGATGCCCAGGTGGTCGCCCGTCGACTTCTGCTGGCGCAGACCGTGGGGGCCGTCGGTCACCATGACGTCGGCCAGGCCGTGCTCGGGCAGCGACTCGACCCACCACATGCCGTCACCCGAGAGCAGCCGGATCTTCGTGGCGAGATCCAGCTCGGCGACGATCTCGGCAGCGGGACGGGTGGAGCCAGCGCTGGATGAAACAGCGCGGGATGAGGCAGGACGGGATGAGGCAGGCGTCGTCTCGGTCACGTCCGCGGAGGCTACCCGTCCGATCTGCCAGCGCCCGAGCGGACCCGGCCGGCAGGAACCACTCGGATGGCCGCTGCGTCGAGGCGCTCACCGCACGCCGAGCAGGCCAGCTCCGGCAGGAACACGTGGGCGTCGTCGCCGTGGGTGGCGAGCACCGCGGGACCGTCGGGTGCACCCTTCCACCGCTCACCCCAGCGCAGCATGGTGGCGACGACGTCGAACAGGGCCGAGCCCTTCTCGGTGAGCCGGTAGCCCACGGACTCCCCTGCCCCGGCATCGGCACGGAGCACCCCGATGTCGACGAAGCGCTGCAGGCGCTCGGCGACCACGGTCGGCGGCGCGCCCAGCATCCGTTCGAACTCACTGAAGCGCGTCGCTCCCAGGAACGCCGCGCCGAGCAGCGCGGCCGACCATCGGCTGCCGATGACCTCCATCGTCTCGCGGAAGGCGCCCGGACGCCTCCGGTTCGCCCCCACCGGCGCAGAGCGTTCGAAGGCACCGCTCGGCCCGAGTGCCAACGAGACCTCGGCAGCGGTGACACGGGCCCTGCAGGATCCGCAGCGCAGCTCGGAGTGGGCGACCTGCCCGCAGTCGCGGTGGACCAACTCGGGCAGCACCTCGTCGCGCCCCGGCACGAAGCGCCGTTCCCACGACCAGATCGCGACGAGCACCGGCCACAGGTCCCGGCCCGACTCGGTCAGCAGGTACTCGTCTCGCGGAGGCCGCTGCGAGTAGCGCACCCGTTCGAGCACCCCGCCGGCGACGAGCGAGCGCAGCCGTCCGCTGAGCACCGCGTCCGAGATGCCGAGCGGTGCGCGCCAGTCACCGAAGCGGCGGGCGCCGGCGAGGGCATAGCGAACGATCAGCAGCGACCACTCGTCGCCGAGCAACCCCAGAGTCACCCCGATCGCGTTCGGACCACCCGAATTCCGTCTCGGATTCGGCGTCACCGCTGCGAATCGGAGACGGAATTCGTGGCCCGGAGCGCGGTCGCTCCATCCAGCGCGGCTGTCTCACCCAGCGCGGCTGTGGGCGTCCAGCACGAGTGGGTGCCCGACGAGATGCGCTCGGGGAGGCGGACCCGAGCGATCGGCCCCTCGCTCAGCCGGGTCGCGTCGAACACCAGGCACTCCGACCGGTCGCGCTCGACGTCGGTGGTGAAGGTGATCAGGTAGCCGTCGTCCTCGGTCGCCGCGTCCGGGCGGGGCGCGAAGGGTGTCTCGCTCGCGTACACCCCGTCACCGAAGCGGTAGACCTCTTCCGCGCCGGTCTGGAGGTCCTGCTTCACCAGGCCGTCGAAGAGGAACCAGCCGGGCTTGCCGGTCATGTTGTAGCTGTACCGGTAGGGCTGACCGCCGACGGTGCCGTTGATCATGCCGAACTCCATGACGCGGTCCGACAGCGACTCCTCCTTCGTCTCGCCGGTCACCAGGTTGAACCGCCACCGGTGCGGGCGCGCCTGCAGCTGGTCCAGGTCGACGTAGCGGTAGAGCGACATCATCTTCGAGTCGCCGTCGCGCTTGGCCGGCATCGGACGGTGCTGGAAGAACCCGTCGAGCACGATCTCGTCGCCGTCCTCGTA
>JAEWED010000192.1 GCA_023389745.1 Actinomycetes bacterium | reverse complement strand
CGGCGCGTGCACCTGGTGCGCGAGCACGACCGCGGCGACACGCTCGGCTGGTACCCGGAGCTCGGTGCGTTGCGCCGTTGCGACCTGCCCGACGACGAGCGCTGATCAGCCGATCGGGCGGCCGCGGAACCAGCCGCGGCTGAGCACCGGGATCGGGATGTCGGTGTAGACGCCCATCGTGGCGTGACCGTCCGACGGGCAGTAGATCTTCCCCATCGGTGGCGCAGAGGGGACGAGTGCTGCACCGCGGCGCGTGCGGGTGGTGCCACCGGTCGTTGTCTCGATCGACGTCACACCGGTGACGTCATCGACGCGGCCGATGCCGGAGCCGCCGGACCGCGGGAACCAGACGTGCCCCATACCCGGGGCGACCGCTGTGAGCAGGTCGCTGTTGCCCGTGATGGTGCGTTCGTCGCTGCCCCAGCTCGACGGGGCGACGCGCAGCACGCGGTCGGTCGAGGTGCCGCTCAGGGAGTCGGTCGCCCACACCTGAGCGTTCGACACCGCGGCGGCGTTGCGTGCCTTGTTCTGCGCCGCGGCGATCGTGCGCGCCGTCTGCGTGCCGGTCGCTGTCGCGACCTCGATCAGCTGGGTCTGGGAGCCGATCGCCAGGACACTCCCGCCGAACGCGACTGCCGAGTTGTACCCGCCAGCGACAGTGACGGCCGTCTCTGACCACGCACCGGTGACCGGATGGAGCTTCAGGACCTGGCCGTTCGACCCGAACACCCACGCGTGGCCGCCGCCACCGCACGCCGCGTTGCGGTTCGCTCGCGCCCCGACAGCGTGCTCGGCGTAGCTGCCCGCTTGGGTGTCGATCACCCCGAAGACCGTCTCGGTGCTCTCCCCGATCAGGACGATGTAGCGGTCGTCGACGAGGCACCCGACACGCCAGTTGCGCACGGTGTGCGACGGTCCGACCGTCAGCGCGAGCGGAGTGAGCGGCGTGTCGGTGGTCGGGTCGATGACGTCGCACGCGCCGTCGTTCTTGCCGGGCGCCCACACCAGATCGTTCGCGTAGAAGCAGCAGTCCTTGAACCGGGAGCGGTTCGGAATCGTGAACTCGTAGTAGCCGACGGCCACCGGTCAGCCCACCTCGCTCGAGGTGGGCTGACGGCGGGGCGTCACTGGATCTTCTCGACCGCGGTGGTGCCGATCGGCGCGCCGAGCCCGAAGTTCGGGAAGAGGCGGTCGTTGATGCGAGCCGAGCCCATGACGCCGGCGTACTCGGCGATCGCCACCAACCAGGTCGCGCAGGCGAGCAGCAGCGTCTCGACGGAGAAGACGGCGGATCCGTCCGCGACGAGCGACGCGTTCAGCAGGCCGGCGATGCCGGCGAGCACGATCGTCACGACCTGCTTGAGCCCCGGGGAGGCGTCGAGCTTGGTCACGATCCCGACGAGGATCGGGATGAACGTGCCGGTCAGCAGCACCACGACGAGCGGTGCGAGCGTGATGGTCGTGTCGATCGACACCGCGAGCGCGGCGCCGATCAGGTGGAGCAGTTGCATGGTGACCTCCTGGGTCAGGTGTTGGTGATCAGGACGAGCTCGAACATCGACAGGCGCAGCTTCAGGTCGGCGAGCGGCGGGGTGTCGCCCTCGCCGGTGACCCAGCGGCGGTCCATCGTGAGCAGCAGCGACGCTGCGCCGACGTCCGGTGCGCCACCGTCGCTCGTGGTGTCGCCGACGACGAACCCGTGGGTGAACAGCCGGTCAACGATCGCCCGGGCCGGCGTGCCGACCGGGTGCAGTGCGCACAGCTCGATGTAGGCCTCGCAGGTGAGGCGGAGCAGGTCGCCGGTGCACACCGGCGTGTCGTCCAGGCCGAGGTCGCCGTCACCGCCCCGGGCCCAGCCGACGAACCCGCGGCGCACGTTCGGGAGCGTGCCGAACAGGCAGCCGCCACCGCCGCGGATCCGCTCCCACCCGAACGCGTGGATCAGCTGGGGGACGTTCGCAGCGACGACGCCTCGAGGCGCGGTGCGCGGGTCCCACGGCTTGGACAGGTCCCACGTGACCGCGCCGCGGCCGCCGCCGGCGTAGCCGACCCGGAGCGTCGTGCCCCACCGCGGTGAGATGTCGTCGAACTGGATGAGCTCGACCAGACGCCGGCGCTCGACGTCGTGGAGCCACACGTGCCGATCCGACGAGCCGACCGGGTCGCCCTCGCGGCGCACCCACTCGGGCAGCTGGACGCGCAGCGGCGACACCAGGTTGTCGACGAACCCGCGGGAGTCGTCCCACACCAGGTGCGACGGCGTCGACCTGGTGAAGGGGGTGATCGTCGCGCCGTAGCTCGAGCCCTCCCACGGCCGGCCGCCGCCCTCGCACTTCAGCGGCACGTCGACGTCGACCAGCCGCCGGGTGCGCTGACGGTCGACCGGGAGCGCCGAGATGTCATCGTTCCACGGGCCCGCCATCGTCGGCACCGGCGGCTGCAGCGGCGCCTCCCACCGCAACCAGTCCGGCTCGTCCGGCCTCTGGCCGGGCACGCGCCGCTTCGAGGCGTCGCGGTACGACGTGACCCGCGGGCTCATGCCCACCCCGTGTACGCGGTCCACTCCGCATCGGTCCGCAGGGTGACCTCGGGGATCGGCAGGCGCCCGGTGATCCTCACGAAGTCGCGCAGTCGGCCGAGCTGCTCCTCGCTGATCTTCACGGTGCGGCCGCTCGGCAGGATGTGGGCGATGCCCTTCTTGTCGCGGATCACGATCAGGTGCATGTCGTCCTCCTCGGACTGTGGAGCTGCAGGTGGTGCAGGTGCTGCTGGTGGTCGGTAGGGCGGTGGCCCTGGCGTCGGGAACGCCGGCACGCCGACGAACCACGGGCGGGTGCTGTGGCGGTGGGAGTCGCGCACCGTGATGTGCGCGTGCAGCGTGTGGGCGTTGGCGCCCGAGTACTTCCGCCAGCCCTCGTGGCGCCGGGCCCAGGTCCAGATCCGCCCGTTCGAGATGACCTCCTCGAGCCGGTCGTCGCCGGCGGCGACCCACTGGCGGACCCGGGCGTGGATGTCCATGCCGTTCGCGGGGTCGTGATCGATGTCGATCGCGTCGACCCAGTCGATCCGGCCGGACTCCTGCGGGTTGTGGTTCGACGTCCGAGCGGCGTGCGCCGGGTCGCCGATCGAGCCGTCAGACGACCGATCGCGCCGCGGCGCTATCGCGTTCGCCTCGCGCCACAGCTGCTCGAGCGCCGGCGCGAGCTGCCACGGCCCGCCGCGGCCCTTGCCCTTCAGTGCGACCATCAGCCCTCCTTGTCGGGGTGGATCCCGGCGGCGTCGAGCAGCAGGGCGACGCCGGCGGAGACCTCGGCGACGCTCTGCTCGAGGGCGTCGAAGCGCTCGTCGCCCGCCTCGAGGCGGCGTTCGATCTTCCGGACGGCGCCAGCGGTGACCACGACCTGGTCCTTGGTGGACTTGCCGCCGTTGCGGGCGAGCTCGGCGGCCGCGGTGTCCGCCGAGGCCTTGACGTCGGCGATGTCGCCAGCGGCGGTGTCGACCTTGCGGCCGACGCCGCGAACGGTGACGATCACGCCGAGCAGTCCGAAGAAGCCGCCGACGACCACACCGCCGGTGGCGATCAGGGCGAGGATGATCTGCGTTCGTGGATCCGTCGTCGCCGCTTGGGCCAACGCTTCGCTCATGAGCAGGACTGCCAGCAGGGTCAACGGGTCGCTCCTCGCACGCTGAGGGGGTTCAGGGCCGCGATCGGGTGGTCGGGCACGTCAGGTCGCCGCCATGCAGATCGCGGTGGCGGAGATGCCGCCGTGGCCGCCTGCCGCGGTGGTCTCGACGTTGATCTGGTCGAGCACTGTGGCGATGACCGGTGTCGACAGGACCGTGTAGCCCCAGCCGCTGCTCGAGGCCATCGTCGCGGTGCCGATCGACGAGCCGTTCTTCTCGAGGCGGACGGTCGTCGAGCCGCTGGTGCCGGGGACGTCGCACTCGAGCTCGAGCGCGACGATCAGCACGGTCTCGTCGGGACGGTCCGGGCTGCCGCGGTCGCCGACGATCGTGACGCCGGAGCCGCCGGTGGAGAACCGCAGGCGGATCGGGGTGAGGCCTCGGGTCTCGGTGACCCACCGCGACGACGGGCGGGCCCGCTCGGAACGTCCGTCGATCGTGCCGAGCTGGCGGCGCTGCCACCGCTCGAGCCGGGCCTCGGCGGCGTCGCGGGGCACCCCGAGGGCGAGCACGGCGGTGCCGACGCCGTCACGGCCAGCGGACACGGAGCGGCCGACGACGCGCCACAGGGTCGGTGTGCCGGAGCGGTCGGGGGCGGTGACCCAGTCGAGCACCCGGCACCGCAGGGGAGCGGTGACCGTGTGGGTCAGGCCCTCGATCGACTCCCCGGCCGTGGCCAGGCGCAGCGTGGACGACTGCCCGGTGAAGAGCGCGGTCGGCCCGTCCTTCACGTCGGGGATCGACAGGAAGCCCTCGAGGCGCGGGTCGGGGTCGCTGACGCCGGCGGCCTCGACGAACCCGCCGTCCCAGCGGACCAGCATGGCGGTGACCTCGGGTGCGGTGCCGTGGTGGACCAGGCCGGTCACGTTCTCCCCGGGCACGAACTCGATGCCGGTGTCGATGCCGCCGCCGGTCGCTGTGCCGCCGCCGGGGAGCGGGTTCCCGGCGATGTTCCACACGTCGAAGTCGCGGGTCGTCGGCGGCCGCCACTCGAGGTAGTCCTCGGCGAGCTCCTTGAACCCGTCGATCACCTTGTTGCCCACGGGGGTCTGCCACTCGTGCGGCTGGGCGAGGGGCTCGCCGCGGGTGTCCTCACCGGACCCGAAGCTGGTCGTCCAGCCGGGCAGGCCGCCGCGGGTCTGGACGGCGTCGATCGGGGTCAGGGTCCGCAGCTCCGGGCCCTGAAAAACCCGGGCGCCTCGGCGCGGGCTTCAGGCGGGGGTGGGCGGGCCGACCGTGATCGCCACGGTCACCGGGTCGCCCGCTGCGGCCGTGTAGCCCTCGGGCAGGTTGACCTGCAGCTCACGGCCACCGAGGTTGAGCGTGGCCATCAGGGGCGGCGGGGGCGGGCTGGTCGGCTCGGTGTCGCCGCCCTCGCCCTGACCGTCGGGGTCGGGATCGACGGCGGGTGCGATGGGAGTGATGGGTGGTGCGGGCGCCTGGCGGACTTCGACGACCCGGACGTATCCGGTGAGCTCGATCACGTCAGCCATCCGGTCACCAGTCCCTCGTGGTCTTCAGTCCTCGGCGCAGCTGGTTGCCCTTCGATGCGCCGGCGGAGCGGTTGCAGGTGCTGGCCTCGGGGCGCAGCGGGCCGCCGACCTGGCCGTCGTGCACGTGGCCGGCATCCCACCGGGCCGCTGTGCCGTTGCGGTGAGGCCGGTGCTCGGCGAGGGTCTTGCCGCATCGCCCGCACTTGGTGGTCGGGTCGGCGTTCGCAGCAGCGACGATCGCCCGGGCCCGGACCTGATGTGAGCCCCGATGGTGGGCGCCCTTGCGGTTGCCCATGGCGTCAGCCTCCGGACGCGACGAGCGGCCCACCACCAGGCGGACCGCTCTCCAAGCTACGAATCTGGTGAGGTTCTACACGCCTACCGGCGCTGAAGGGTGGATGGTTCTCTTGGTGAGGAATCGATCGAATACCCTCAAGCCCGAAACGCAAGGGGAGTGGGTTCGGATGCGGTTGTTCTTGTCGTGGTCAATGGCGCGTTCGAGGGCTGTCGGGCTTGCCCTGCGACCTCGGATCGAGCACATCGTGCAGAACGTCGACGTGTTCGTGTCCTCGGCGGATATCTACGGCGGCCAGGAGTGGTGGGCCGAGATCAAATCCAACGCGCAGAGCTGCGACGCTGCCTTCATCCTGGTGACCCCGGAGAACCTCGACCGGCCATGGTTGAACTTCGAGGCCGGGGCATTCGCGCTGATGTCGAGACCGGCAATTCCGATCGTCATCGGCGGGAGCAATGCGCTGCTGAGCGACTCACCTCTTAGGAATCTTCAAGCGGTGACGCTGGAGGACAGCGACAAGATGCGCGACATATTCGTGAGCCTCGACCCCGATCGGGCGACAGCCATCGAGCACTCCTTCGCCCGCGAGTGGTCACAGCTGTACGCCGACATGATGGAAGCGTTTGAAGCGACTCAGCCGGAGGTGGATGTACCGGAGGCGCGACCTAGTGACCCGGTCATGGAGGAGGTTCTGTCCACTCTGCGCCGGCTCGATGGCCAGTACCTGCCGCCGCAGTCTGGCGAGAATCGCCATGCACTGCGAGCCAGGGCGCTGACCGCGAAGATTCGCCGAGCGATGGAATCACTTGGCGGATCGGTTTCCGGTGCGCATGGTGAGGAGTTCTCTGAGCTCACCATCACCTACCCACCTGGAAGAGCGGAGGCCGCCGAGCGGGTGCTCAAGAACGAGCTAGCGCTGGCCGGATTGAGCTACTCATCCTTCGAGAGGACCGGCGGCGATCGCGAGACGATCGTCGTGCGGATTCGGTTCTCCTAGTGTCAGCGCCGGACCGAGCGCGGAAGTCGGGCGCGATGTCTTGCGAGTAGCCGCGCCGGGATCATCCGGGTTTGGCCGCGCTGGAGGTAGGGGAGCACGTCGGCGGGTGGGAGCTTCTTGTTCACCGCGCGCCAGTCGCCGCACTGTCGGCAGAGGTCGCGATACCTGCCGTGATGGGCCAGGGCGCGGTGGCCGTTGGTGCCGAGGCAGTGCTTGCACCAGCGGGCCTGCGGGAGCCGTGCCCACTCGGCGATGATCCAACAGACGGTCTCGGTGGATCGCTCGAGGCGGATGCCGAGGCGGTAGGTGCCGGCGCTGTTGGTGGAGGTGAGCAGCTCGAGTGCGGTGCGGAGCATGCGTTCGGACTGGGTGTCGAGGTCGTCGGCGTCGCTGGTGACGGTGTCGGGTCGGGCGGGTTCGTCGTCCAGGCCGAGCTCGTCGACGACGGCGAAGGGTGCGGCGACGATCTCGCCGGTGCGGTCGCTGACTCCGCCGGATCCGCTGGGTCCGGGCATCGAGTTGGCCGGGTATCCGGCGGCGTGCTCGTCGAGGTGATGCAGTGCCCTGATGATGACGGCCGGGTCGTGGATGCGGACGAGCTCTCGGTGGGCGGTCTCGACACGTTCGGCGGTGATGCCGCTTGGGCGGAGCTGGGCGAACTGTGGGGCGGGTCGTCGGAGGTCGGCGAGGGCTCGGCTGGTGTGGGTGATGCGGCGGGTGAGCTCGTGTTTGGTGATCAACCGGTCACCGGGCCGATGCAGATGGGCTGGACGTGGCGGCGGACGGTGACGGTGAGCCGGATGGTGCGGCCGTGCTCGTCGAGGTCGCATTCCTCTTCGATCTCGATCTCGCCGATGCCGCCGTCTCGGATCTCCTGGATGGCGGTGTAGAGGGCTTCAGCGAGGGTCACGCGGTGCCTGCCTTGCGGCGTGCTGCGTCGAGGTCGACGACGAGGGCGCCGTTCTCGAGCTCGGTGACGGGGGCGTCGCGGAGGTCGATGTCGGGTGCTGGTGGGGCGTGGGCGGTCGATGGGTCGGCGGGGGCGTAGCCGTGCTCGAGGTACTCGGCGATCTCGGTGGGTGGCCAGGTGGGCCAGAGCTCGGCGAGCTCGAGGGCGGCGCTGCGCCAGGCGTCGAGGGCTTCGACGCGGCATCGGGCTCGGTAGCGGGTGGGGCTGACGGTGATGCGGCCGGCTCGTCGGGCGCGATCGAAGTCGTGGTCGCCGATGAGATGGCAGGCGAGCTCGGCTCGTTGGACGGGGTCGTCGGGGTCGAGGTGGGCTGCTGGTGGCAGGTCGTCGTCGTCGGGGTTGTCCACAGGGCCTGTTGGGGTGACCGCGGATGAGGATGAGTTGGTTACGGGCTCAGGGCTCAGGGATGAGGGTGAATCCACCGGGCGATCGTTCGGTCCATGGATCGGGCGATCGCTTGCCCGATCGTTCGGGCGATGTCCGCCGCCGGGTGGTGGTGGGAAGTCGGGGATCTCGGCGATGCGGTCGAGGACGACCTGGCGGAGGCGGTCGGACTCGATGCGGTCGATCGACGAGTAGACGCCCTTGACGATCTTGCGGTTCGTGACCTGGATGTCGTCGCGGAGGTGGCGGGGGATGACGAGCTCGGCGGTGTCGATGTCGATGTGGACCCAGCCAGCGGCGTCGAGTTCCTCGAGGGCGTTGTCGAGCTCGATGGTCGACAGGCCGGAGTCGCGGGCCCAGCGGGACTCCTGGAGCTCGAGCAGTCCGCAGGGTGCGACCTTCTGCTGTGAGGTCAGGACGAAGAACAGGAGGCGGGCGTTGGGTGTGAGGTCGTCGCGGCGGAACTCGGCGC
>JAEWED010000040.1 GCA_023389745.1 Actinomycetes bacterium | reverse complement strand
CACGGTGCGCAGCGGACCGACCAGCCCGGGGGTCACCGGATCGGAAGGTGGCGGCGGAAGTGCTGCACGGCGGCGTCGTTTGCCCATCACCACGATGTTAGGAGAACGCCGGCCCCTGCGATCCGCGGGCGGTGGGGCGCGGTCCCCGCCCGGTCGACCATTTTTCGTCCCCCGCACGGCGTGCAGCGACGACCATTTTCTCAACCGGCCCGCCTCCGGTGTCGATCCGACTCCCGTGGCACGGCAACGGAAGACCGAAGAGAACCAGTCCCGTCGCCTTCGCATCAGCACCCGACTGCTGATGCTGATGGCGATCCCCCTCGCCGGTCTGCTGGCCGTGACGGGGTACGGCGTGTACCTCGGTTGGACCCAGTCCGCCGAGGCCGCGGGGCTGGAGGAGCGGACCGATCTGGCGTTGAGCTCGTACCGGCTCATCGACGCTCTGCAGGCGGAGCGACGCACGCTGATCGAGAGCAAGGCGTCGACGCCCGAGCTGCGCGAGAACGTGCAGGTGGCCGCCGACGCGCTCGACGCCCGGGCGGCCGAGATCGGTGGCGAGATCGAGGAGCTCGCCGACCGGGCACTCTTCCGTCTCGGCGCGGCGCAGCGTGTCTCGGGCAACGAGCTCGGCGGTCGGGTCGCCCTGGCGTCCTACTCCGCCGCGATCGATCAGCTGCTCGACCTCTCCACCGTGGCGATCGACACCGGCGAGTCGGTGGACGACAGCGCAGCGAGCACCACCGACTACCTCGCCCGTGCCCAGGCCGCTTCGTCCCAGGAGCGTGACCTGACCATCATCGCCGCCCAGGAGGGAGCCCTCGACGCGACCTCGTTCCAGGCCCTGATGGGTCTGGCGTCGGAGCAGGAGTCGTACACCGCGCTCGCAGCAGCCTCGGCGCCGACCGAGCTCGGGCTGCTCATCGAGGGCGTCGGCTACTCGATGTCGGCGGCCGACTCGGTCCGCCGCGACGTGTTCACCCAGCGGGGCGCCCTCGACTTCACCACGTGGACCGCAGGGCTGGACCAGCGCAGCGAGACCCTGACCGAGCTGCAGGACGTCGCAGAGGCTGACGCCGTCGCCGTCGTGGACGACTTCGCGACCTGGAGCCGTCAGCTGCTCCTCCTCGCTGCGGTCGCCGCGGTCGCCATCGTCCTGATCAGCGCGCTGCTGCTGCGTCGAGCGGTTCGCTCGATCGCCCGGCCGCTGCAGGACCTCGCTGCCCAGGCCGAGGAGGTCGCCACGACCCGCCTGCCCGACGCGGTGAAGGCTCAGCAGGACCAGGGCGGTGAGGAGCTGCACCTCCCCGCGCTGCGAGCCACCGGTGCCGCCGAGGTCCACGAGGTCGCCGCGGCCTTCAACGACGTCCAGGACACCGCGCTGCGCCTCGCGAGCGAGCAGGCGGCCCTGCGGGTCAACCAGGCCGAGGCGATGACGAACCTCGGCCGGCGCAACCAGACGCTGCTCGCCCGTCAGCTCGACTTCATCACGTCGCTCGAGACGCGTGAGACCGACCCTGCGTTCCTGGAGCACCTCTTCAAGCTCGACCACCTGGCGAGTCGAATGCGACGCAACGCCGAGTCCCTGCTGATCCTCGCCGGCTCCGAGACGCCGCGCCGCCGCCGTGCGCCGGCGCCGGTCGCCGAGGTCGTCCGGGCGGCGATGAGCGAGGTCGAGGACTTCGAACGTGTCCGCATCGGCCACCTGCGAGAGGCGACGCTGTCCGGTCCGGTCGTGATCGACCTGATCCACCTGCTCTCGGAGCTCATCGAGAACGCCCTCGGCTTCTCGCCGCCGGACTCGACCGTCGAGATCGACGGTCGGTCGCTCGGACAGGGCGGCTACCAGCTGGCGATCATCGACCACGGCGTCGGCATGACCGACGTCGAGCTGCTCGCCGCCAACCAGCGCATCTCCGGTCTCGACGAGCTCGAGGGCATGCCCACCCGGTACCTCGGGCAGTACGTGGTCGCGAAGCTCGCATCGAAGACCGGCACGCAGGTCCGACTGCAGCCGAGCTCGGGCGGTCGCGGCGTGACCGCGATCGTCACCCTGCCGGCCAGCGCCGTGATCGGCGGCGTGGACCGCTCGGTCGTGTCGGGCCCGATGCCCGGGACGAGAGCGTCGCGCGAACAGGGACCAGTGCCCTTCGCCCCGGGAGCCGGGGTGGCGACGAGCGCATCCGCGTTGCCGTCGCCTGCGATCACTCCCTCGGCCATCATCGCCTCGGACAGCACTCCTGCCGCCGTCACTCCCGCAGCCTTCGACGCTGCCCCGTTCGATGCCGCGTCCGTCGGCTTCGGGGACCCGGTGCCGAGCGCCGAGGCGACCTTCGAGACGACGGCGTTCGAGGCGACCACCTTCGACCCTCCCGGTGTCGACACGGCGGACACCGCATCGGCAGGGCTCGCTGACGTCGAGCCGCCGACCTCGTCCGAGTCGGTCGCCACGGGGTCGACCTCGGACTTCTTCGCCGCAGCGCCGCTCGACCCGCGCCCCCTCGAGGCGGACGAGCTCGGCACGGTCACCGGAGCAGCAGCGGTCGAGCCTGCCGTCGCCGAGGAGCTCTCGACCATCTGGAACGCCCGCCCCGTCGACGGCGTTGCGCCAGACGCGGTGTCGAGCGAGGACCAGTGGGCGCGCTTCGACATGGAGCTGTCCGGACCAGCCGACGCAGCGCAGCCCGACGAGCCCGTGTCGCACGACGTCGCACCCTCGTCGCTCGGCGCGGACCCCTTCGCCGACGTGAGCCCTCCGGCACCCGCGGAGCCCCCGACGCAGCACGAGTGGCAACCCGCCCCGTCGCAGCCCGAGGCCGAACCCGCGATCGCCGCTCCCTCGCCCCTCACCGCCGCACAGCAGCAGTTCGGCGGCGGCGGCCGACCCGGAGGCCTGTCCAAGCGCGTTCCCGGCGCCTCGCTCGCCGAGAGCCGCCGCGGCGACACCCTGGGTGCGCCTGTCCAGGCGGCGGACCGATCCGCCGACGGCGTCCGATCCATGTTGTCGTCGTTCCAGGCGGGTCGCTCACGAGGCCGTGTCGGCCCCAGCGACACCGAGTCGGCCCCCGGAGCGCCCGACGGCGTCAGCGATGCCCCGATCGACGCCCCGGTGGCACCCACCACACCACCGACACCCACACCACCGACACCCACAGCACTGACACATGGCGACGCAGAGAGCGTCGCCCAGGACGGGAGGTCCTCGCAGTGATCACCGACACCAGTGAACAGGTCCAGCAGATCCCCTGGCTGCTGACCCGATTCGTTCAGCAGACCCCCGGGGTCAGCGACGCGGTGTGCGTCAGCTCCGACGGCCTGCTGATGGCGATGTCGACAGATCTCGACCGCGGACGTGCGGACCAGTTCGCGGCGATCGCTGCGGGCCTCACCAGCCTCTCGCTCGGTGCATCGCGCTGCTTCGGCTACGGCAACGTCGACCAGCTGATGGTCGAGATGACGACGGGCTTCCTCTTCGTCGCGTCGATCTCGGACGGCAGCTGCCTGGGCATCCTCGCCGACAAGAACTCCGACGTCGGACTGGTCGGCTACGAGATGACCATGCTCGTCGACCGCTTCGGTTCGGTGCTGACCCCTCAGGTGCGCGCCGGTCTGCGCGACGCCCTGTCGGCGGTCTGAGGAACCATCACGATGCAGTCCTGGGAGTCGGCACCGAACGGAGACCCCGCGGCTCCGTCGCGCCTCCCGGAGCATTCCGGCCCGGTGGCCGGCGACCACGAGCCCGAGGACGAGTCGCTCGTCCGGCCGTTCGTGATCACCGGCGGTCGGACACGACACGCGACCGTGCACCTGAGGGTCGAGTCGCTCGTCGTCGCCACTCATGCGGAGTCGAACGCCGAGCTCCAGTTCGAGCACGCGGCGATCCTCGCCGCGTGCCGACAGCCGATCTCCGTCGCCGAGGTGGCGGCTCGGATCGACGTACCACTGGGTGTCGCGCAGATCCTGGTCGGGGATCTCGCTGATGCCGGTCTGGTCCGAGTCCACGAGGCGACGCCGTCCGCGACGCCAGCACTCCTACTGAGGATGATCGATGCAGTACGAGCACTCTGACACCCCACCTCCGCTGCCCGCCGACGTCGCTCCGACGACGGTGCCTGCCGGTGTGGCAACCGGGGGACAGCCCCAGCCGGTCAAGTTCCTCGTCGCCGGCGGCTTCGGGGTCGGCAAGACGACCCTCGTGGGCGCCATCTCCGAGATCGAGCCGCTCACGACCGAGGCGACGATGACCTCGTACAGCGAGGGGGTCGACGACCTGTCGAAGCTCGAGCGGAAGTCGTCGACGACCGTGGCGATGGACTTCGGTCGCATCACGATCGACTCCGAGATCATCCTCTACCTGTTCGGCACTCCCGGCCAGGAGCGCTTCTGGTTCATGTGGGACGACCTCGTCGACGGAGCGATCGGCGCGGTGGTGCTGCTCGACACGCGCCGGATCGAGGAGTGCTTCGCTGCGGTCGACTACTTCGAGAGCCGCGGCGTGCCCTTCGTGGCGGTCGTGAACCAGTTCCCCGACGCGGGTTCCTACTCCCTCGAAGAGGTGCGCGACGCACTCGCGCTGCCCGAGCACGTCCCGCTGGTCCGGGCCGACGCCCGCTCGCGGGAGTCGGTGAAGATGGTGCTGATCGCGCTGCTGGACCACCTGATCCAGCGGGCCACCGCAGACGCGGCGGCCGCACCGGTCGCCCAGTGAGCCCAGTCCTCCGGTGAACCCAGTCCTCCGGTGAGCCCCGTCCGCCGGTGGCTCAGTCGGTGGTGAGTCAGTCGGCGCTGGCCGACGAGACGGATTCCGTCGACGACGACGACGACGTCGTCGACGTCGAGCTGGTCGAGGTGCTGGACGATTCCGAGGAGCTTGCGGGCGTCGTCGAGGTCGACGAGCCGCGCGAGTCGTTCTTGTAGAAGCCGGATCCCTTGAACGAGATGCCGACCGGCGAGAACACCTTCTTCAGCGCGCCCTCGCACTCGGGGCAGGTCGTCAGTGCATCGTCGGTGAAGGACTGCTGGATCTCGAACTGATGATCGCAGTCCTTGCAGCGGTAGTCGTAGAGGGGCATTCGAATCGCTCCGGTTCGTCGGGTCGACCCAGGCCCTGGGATGTGGTGCCACAGGGCCGGGCTGGCACTCGCAGAGGTCGACTGCTAATTCTACCGCGCGGGAGGGTGTCGGCGGAAACGCCGGAACCGGGTGGGCGCGGCGTTCGCTCTGGGTACGCTCAGGGAATGCCAACCGTCACCAAAGCGGTCATCCCTGCTGCGGGCCTCGGAACCAGGTTCCTTCCCGCCACCAAGGCGCAGCCGAAGGAGATGCTGCCCGTCGTCGACAAGCCCGCGATCCAGTACGTGGTCGAAGAGGCGGTCGCCGCCGGGATCGACGACATCCTGATCATCACGGGGCGCAACAAGCGCAGCCTCGAGGACCACTTCGACCGGAACTTCGAGCTCGAGTACCAGCTGCAGGCCAAGGGCAAGACCGGCGACCTCGCCGAGGTGGTCGAGCTGGCCGAGCTGGCCGACATCCACTTCGTGCGACAGGGCGAGCCCCTCGGCCTGGGCCACGCGGTGTCGGTCGCACGCAAGCACGTCGGCGACGACCCGTTCGTGGTCATGCTCGGCGACGACATCATGGTCGACGAGTCGACCGTGCTGACCGACATGATCAAGGGCTTCGACGAGCACGGCGCGTCGGTCGTCGCGCTGATGGAGGTGCCGCCGGAGTCGATCTCGGCCTACGGCTGCGCGGCGGTCCAGGAGGACTCCGGCGCGCTGCGGCGCATCACCCAGGTGGTCGAGAAGCCGGACCCGGCGGTCGCGCCGTCGAACCTGGCGGTCATGGGTCGGTACCTGTTCACCGCCGAGATCTTCGAGCAGCTCGCCGATGCCGAGCCCGGTGTCGGGGGCGAGATCCAGCTGACCGACGCGATCCAGCGGCTCATCGCGGTCGAGCCGGTCTACGGCTACGTCTTCGAGTCCGGTCGCTACGACATCGGCAAGAAGATCGACTACCTGCGGGCGACGGTCGAGCTGGCGCTGCGGCGCGACGACCTCGGTCCGGAGTTCCGCGAGTTCCTGTCCGATCTGACGCGGCGCGAGGGCATCGGCTGACACAGGTCCGGGGTGGGAGGCAGCCCGCGGTGGGAGTGAGGGTGGGAGTGAGATCGCGACGGCGATCCCGAGTGACCGGCACTGACCTACACTCGCCGTCATGTCCGACCGGGGCCTGACCCATCTCGATCCGCTCGGCCGTGCTCGCATGGTCGACGTCACCCCCAAGGAACCGACCCACCGGCGAGCGATCGCCCGTGGACGGGTCCACATGAGCACCGAGACCACCTCGCTCGTGGCCAGGGGAGCGATCAACAAGGGTGACGTGCTGTCGGTCGCTCGTGTCGCCGGGTTGCAGGCCGCCAAGCGCGCCGCGGACCTGATCCCGCTGTGCCACCCCGTCATGGTCGGGGCGATGCTGGTGAACTTCCGCATCGAGGACACGTTCATCGAGGTCGAGTCCCAGGTCGAGACCGTCGACCGGACCGGCGTCGAGATGGAGGCGTTGACCGCGGCGACCGTGGCGTGCCTGACCATCTACGACATGTGCAAGTCCGTCGACCGGTCCATGACCATCGGTGACGTGACGCTCTGGGAGAAGACGGGTGGCCGCTCCGGCACCTTCCGCCGCCAGGGCGACCACGGCGACGTCGACGACTACGACACCTGAGCGGAGCGTCCGCTGCGGTCTGGGCACAATTGCCCCCGCGCGTGAATGACACCGATGTAGTTCGTCAAGGACTTGTAACAATCGGTGGACGATCGTAAGGTTTGACCACCGGCGGACCGTCCTCGGATCGGACCGCTGGCACCTCACGAACCAGTACCTGACCGACCATCAGAGGGATCTCCGCGACAGATGAACGTCTCCACGCTGATCTTCCTGGGACTCGCCGTGGTGTGGGCCATCGTGCTCCTCCCGGAAGTGCTCCGGAAGATCTCCGGCAGTCGTCACTCGGACACCATCCGTTCGTTCAACCACCAGCTGTCGGTGCTCAACCGCTCCGAGCAGCGGGGCGCCGGTCGCTCGAACGTCATCGACCTGGGCGCTCGTGCCGCAGCCCGGGGAACGATCGACCTGCGCGACGGTGCATCGGCACCGCGTCCGGTCCCGATGGCGGTCCGAAAGCGCCGTCAAGAGGTCCTCACCGTCCTCGGCTCGGCCACCCTGCTCTCGCTGGTGTGCACCGTGGCCTTCGGTGGACCGTTCCTGTTGCTGCTGGTCCTCAGCGGTGGCCTGCTGGTCACGTACGTGGTGCTGCTGGCCCAGGTGACGCAGAACGCACCGGCCCGCAGTCGCACGGCTCCGCTGCTCGCGCCGCCGTCGCCGCTGCACGACGGCCTCCGCACTGCGACGGTCGGTCGTGCGACCCCGTCGAGCGCACGTCGCATCGCGAACTGATCGCGACGGCGAACCGACTGGGCGGTCGAGTCCGGTCGAACCGATCTGCGGTCGCCCGAATTCGGGCACGGCGATCACACCCGCTAGACTGCGGGCTCGTTCCGGGGGTGTAGCTCAGTTGGCTAGAGCGCTTCGGTCGCATCGAAGAGGTCGTGAGTTCGATTCTCATCACCTCCACCGGAACTGAAGGCCTCGGCACTCGTGCCGGGGCCTTCGTCGCGTCGGTGCCACCCATCGCTGGGTGGCATCCCGTCGCAGCCTCCCCCCGGCCGGTCGCGACCGGCGCGCCGCTCATGGTCCGCGAGCGCCTAGCGTAAGAGCGCGAGTCGGACGGAAGGAGCCCGATGTCCTCGGAGCAACTGCACGAAGCACGAGACGTCCTGCCGGCGGATGTCGTCGATCGCCATCGGGCGATCGTGTCGATCATGGAGGAGCTCGAGGCGGTCGACTGGTACGACCAGCGTGTCGCCGCAGCCACCGACGCCGAGTTGGCCGACGTCCTCGCGCACAACCGCGACGAGGAGAAGGAACACGCGGCGATGACGCTCGAGTGGCTGCGACGCGCCGACCCGGTGCTCGACCGCCACCTGCGGACCTACCTCTTCACCGAGGGCTCCATCCGCGGCATCGAGCAGGAGTCCGAGCACGGCGACGGCGCGGAGCCGGAGCCCGACACCCCGGCCGACGACGGCAGCCTCGGCATCGGCTCCCTCCGGGGCAGCGTCAACACCTGACCGCAGCCGCCACACCCGGGCACGCCACGAGCCGCCGCCCGGTCCTTCCGTTCCGACCACCCCACCCACGATCTGCCCGACGGGCACCCGAGCAAGCGAGCACCACATGAACCACCTGTTCCGTTCCAAGGCACCGATCTCCGAAGCGGCCTGGGCCGAGATCAACGACGAGGCGACCACCGCGCTCAAGGAGCTGCTGGCCGGTCGTCGGATCGTCGACGTCACGGGTCCGCTCGGGTGGGATCACACCGCCGAGGCGACGGGGCGTGTCGACCGCGTCGAGGGTCCCGAGGGGCTCGAGGTCGAGTCGCGGGTGCGCAAGGTGCTGCCGCTGGTCGAGTTCCGCACGCCGTTCACGCTGTCACGCTCCGAGCTCGACGCGATCGACCGCGGGGCGTTCGACGCCGACCTCGATCCGGTCCGCTTCGCCGCCCGTCGTGCGGCCATGGCCGAGGACCGGGCGATCTTCCACGGCTACGCCCAGGCGGGCATCGGCGGGCTGCTCTCGGACTCGCCGCACGAGCCGGTGACGATCAGCGACGACTACGACGCCTACCCGTCCCATGTCGCGACCGCGGTCGCACGGCTGAAGCTCGCCGGAGTGACCGGCCCGTACGCGCTCGCGATGGGTCCCCGCTGCTACGCGGGTGTGGTCGAGCAGTCCGAGATGGGCGGCTACCCGGTCATCAAGCACCTCGGTCTCATCCTCGACGGCCCGGTGATCTTCGCGCCGGGCATCGACGGCGCGGCCGTCGTCAGCCTGCGCGGCGGTGACTTCGAGCTCGTGCTCGGTCAGGACCTGTCGATCGGCTACCTCGACCACGACCGCGACTCCGTCGAGCTGTACCTCGAGGAGAGCTTCACCGTGAAGGTCGGCGCCCCCGAGGCCGCCGTCTACCTGTCGTACCCGGGCTGATCGGCTGGCGGCCCAGAACAGGCCGCATCTCAGAACAGGCCGCGTCTCAGGGCAGGCCCTCTCTCAGAGCAGGCCGAGCGCTCGACCGGCCGCGACCCTCGTGCACGGTCCGAACCACTTGCCGGTGCCGAGCTCGGTGCGCAACCAGTCGCCCAGCGCGTCGTCGTAGCGCGTCGGGACCTCGGCGCCTGCTGCGTCGGTGAGGTTGCGAAGGGTGGCGCGCACCGGTTCGGGCACCTCGGCCGCGTCGGGGGTCGCGACGTGCCCGACGAACGGGATGCTCCACAGGTCCGGGCACTGCAGTGACGGGTTGCCGCCCGGGATGGTTCCCGTTCCGTCGGGGCAGCAGATCGAGGCCCGCCACGACCCGGGCGCCCGCGCGTTCAGCAGCGTGATCGTCAGCGACGCCTGGCGACGCGACAGCTCGGTGTCGAGGTCACCGAGCGCGGGTGTCGCCGCCAGCAGCCAGGTGTGGGTCGCGGCGAGGACACCGTGCAGGGTGGCCTCCTCGGCGTCGCCGGCGCCGTCGACGTGGTGGCAGAGCGCATGGGCGAGCGACGGGGCGATGGCCGCCGGGTGCTCGAAGCGGTAGCGCTCGTTCAGCGCCTGCTGGCCCACCGGTCCTCCGGCGAGGGGACCGATGACGCGCCCCTCGCCGGCGGTCGGTCCGACGGTGAGCGTCGTCGTCGGCGTGTCACCCTCGGCGAACGCATCGAGGATGGGTGCCGCGGGTCCGTCCGCCAGCAGGCAGAGCGCGGCGCGGAGGTTGTCGTCGGGGACTCGTCGCACCAGCGGCTCGTCGTCGAAGCAGTCGACGGCCCGACCGCCGTCCGGCGTGAGCCCTGCGAGCAGCCGACGGGTCGCCTCGGGGGTGCGGCCCGGCCCCGGCGCCGGCGTCATCGGTGTGCCGTCGGGGTAGATGCCCGGCTGTCCGAAGCGCGTGTTCGAGCTGAACCGATCGATGTCGCGGGGGCGGGTGATCGGGGCCTCGAGCAGTCGTCGGCACTCGTCGTCGTCCATCCGGCGGAGTCTGCCAGCCCGACCGGGTCCGGCGGTGCAGCCCGTAGGCTCTCCTGGTGCGAACCCCCCAACGGTCCCTGCAGATCCTCATCGCCGTCGCGCTGCCGCTGGTGGTGCTGAGCATCGACTTCAGCGGGGTCGCGGTCGCGCTGCCCGACATCGGCAACGACCTGGACGCGTCCTCGGGTGCCGTGGGCTGGGTGCTGAACGCCTTCGCCCTGGGTGCCGCCGGCCCGCTGCTCGTCTCCGGGCGGATCGCGGACCGCTTCGGGCGACGACGGCTCCTGCTGGCCGGCGTCGCACTGTTCTCCATCGGCACGCTGCTGTGCGCGGTGGCGTGGACGTTCGAGGTGCTGGTCGTGGCGCGCGCACTGCAGGGTGTCGCGACGTCGTTGTTCATGCCGGCGTCGCTGTCGGTGGTCTCGACGAGCGCGACGCCGGAACGCCGTGCCTGGGCGATCGGCATGTGGAGCGCCATCGGCAGCACCGCCGCTGCGGCGGCGCCGGTGGTCGGCGGACTGGTCGTCGACAGCCTCGGGTGGCGCTGGTTCTTCGCGTTGAACATCCCGCTGCTGGTCGTGGCCGCGGCGATGATCGTCGCGGTCGTGCCGGAGTCCCGTGGCGACGACCGACACATCGACCTGGTGGGTGCGGCGATCGTGACCGCCTCGGTGACCGCCGTCGTGTACGGCCTCCAGGAAGCGGGGCTGAAGGGGTGGACCGATCCGGTGGTGCTCGGCGCGCTGGTGTTGGGAGCGGTCCTCTTCGTGGTCTTCGTGATCGAGCAGCGCAGCGGTCGCGAGCCCCTGATCGACGCGGCCATCACCCGATCGGTCGCCTACCGGCCGCCGGTGGCGGTGGCCTTCCTCGCGAACTGGGGGTTCGGTGCGCTCAACATCCTGCTCACGTTCTGGCTCCAGGACGTGCGTGGTGAGTCCGCTGCGATGACGGGTGTGATCTTCCTCGCCTACTCGGTGCCCTTCGCGATCCTGGGAGCGGTGACGGGCAGGGTGGCGAGACGTTTCGGAACCGCTGCGCCGATGGCGCTGGGCATGGTGCTCGTCGCCGGATCGTTCCTCGTGCTGACCCAGGTGGGCCCGACCGCGCCGCTCGTCGTCGTGGTCGTCGCGATGCTGCTGTCGGGTTTCGGGCAGGGGCTCAGCTACAACATGTCGACCACCGCGGCGATGGCGGCGGTGCCCGACGAGGACGCCGGCGTCGCGTCCGGTCTGCTCACCGCGCTGCGCAACGTCGGCGTCGCGGCTGGTGTCGCGCTGGCGACGCTGGCGACGGCCGGCAGCGCGTCCGAGGACGGCGGAACCGGCTTCACCGACGGTCTGCAGCACGCGTCGTGGGTCATCGTGGTGGTCTCCCTGGCCGGTGTCGCGGTCGCCTGCCTGGCCCGTCCTGCGCGGGTCCCGCACCCCGGGTGCGATGCCGCGATCCGGTAGGGCCGAAGGTCCCGACACGCCGTTTTCGGGGGTGACATGAGGGACGGCCCGACAGGTCGACACTTCTGCTCGTTTGCCGCCACAGTGGACCCCGAGCGACCTCTCAGGGTCGCCGCTCCGACCCGAGCGAAGGGTCGTCAGGCGGGCCGGGCACACGCTGCGCGGACCCCCAGGAAGGAGAGTTGCAGTGTCAGACGACGTGCAGCAGCACAACGATGAGTCCGACGCCGACCGCAAGGGCGGCACGTACCGAGAGGTGCTCATCGTGCTCGCCGGCGGACTCGCGATGGCGCTCGTGATCGTCGCGATCGGCTTCGTCGCCAAGGGTGACGACGCCTCGGGCGAGAGCGCCGGTGGATCGGCTCCGGTCCCGGTGTCACTGTCGGAGTTCACGATCGACGGCGCACTCCAGGTCGCGCCGGGTGGACAGCTCGCGGTGACGAACGCCGGCTCGCAGGTCCACAACCTGGTGATCGACGGCGGCGGGCAGACCGCTGATCTGGCCGCGGGTGAGAGCGAGACCATCCCGGTCGACCTCGCCGAAGGCGACTACGAGGTCTACTGCTCGATCGCCGGCCACCGGGAGGCGGGCATGGAGGGCACGATCCAGGTCGCCGAGGGTGCCGCAGCGACCAGCGAGAGCGCCGACGGCGGTGCCCACGCAGGCCACGGCGACGACATGACGCCCGAGGAGTGGGCCGAGATGGACGAGGCCATGGAGAAGTCCTTCGAGCCCTTCGTCGAGATGGTCCAGACGGGCGAGCCCAACACCGAGGGCCTGGGCGGCCAGACGCTCGAGCCCACGATCGCGGCGGACGGCGCCAAGGAGTGGACCCTGACCGCCGAGATCACCGACTGGGAGGTCTCACCCGGCAAGACCGTCAAGGCGTGGACCTACAACGGCATGGTGCCCGGTCCGACCCTGCGCGGCGAGGTCGGCGACCACATCCGGGTGAAGCTGATCAACAAGCTGCCGATGGCCACCGACGTGCACATGCACGGCATGATCCTGCCGAACGAGATGGACGGCGTCGCGCCGCTCACCCAGGACCTGATCCAGCCGGGTGAGGAGTTCACCTACGAGTACACGGTCACCGATCCGGCGATCGCCATGTACCACCCGCACCACCACGGCCAGATGACGGTCCCGAACGGCATGTGGGGCTCGATGATCTTCTCGCCGAAGGGCGGCGGCGGCACCAGCGAGTACACCATCCCCCGTGGCACGACGGTCTCCGGCGTGCAGATCCCGGCCGACCTGAAGGTCGCCCAGGAGCACAACATGGTGCTCAACGACGCCGGCGTGATCGGCCTGTCGCTGAACGGCAAGTCGTTCCCGGCCACGCAGCCCTACGCGCTGAACGAGGGCGAGTGGATGCTGGTGAACTACTACAACGAGGGCCTGCAGTACCACCCGATGCACCTGCACCAGTTCCCGCAGCTGGTCGTCGCACGGGACGGCATCCCTCTGGACCACCCGTACTACGCCGACACCCTCACGGTCGGTCCGGGCGAGCGCTACACCGTGCTCTTCCAGGCCGACAAGGCGGGCGTCTGGGTCTGGCACTGCCACATCCTGAACCACGCCGAGTCCGAGACCGGCATGTTCGGCATGGTGACAGCGCTCGCGGTCAGCTGACCGCACGACATCGATGACGAGACGAGGGCCCGGGTTCGTCCCGGGCCCTCGTCGCGTCGCTGGGCCCTCGTCGCGAAGCGGGGCCGCGAATGAGAACACGTTCCAGGTCTTCGTTAGACTCGTGTCCAACTTCGACACTCGGGACGAAGATCAGGGGGAATCGACGTGACGATCACCGATGCGCATCTGGGGAGCGACGCGGACATCGATCTGCTCGCCGGCTCGTTCTGGGGCGGTGACTTCCACGCCGGCCTGACGTGGATGCGCGAGCACGACCCGTTGCACTGGGACGGTCGTGTGTGGGGCGTGTCGAGCTACGAGCTCGTGCGAGAGGTGTCGCGCCAGCCCGAGCGCTTCTCGAACGCCGAAGGCTGCCGGCCCGACGCCTTCGCGCTGCCGATGATGATCGACATGGACGACCCGGAGCACAACCGGCGCCGTCGTCTGGTGAACAAGGGCTTCACGCCGAAGCAGGTCCGCGGCAGCGAGCCGGCGGTGCGTGCCGCGGCCGACGAGATCATCGACTCGGTGATCGAGCGCGGCGAGTGCGACTTCGTGACCGACGTCGCGGCGATGCTGCCGATGATCATGATCGGCGACCAGCTCGGCGTCGCACCCGAGGACCGGACGCGACTGCTCGAGTGGTCCGACGGCATGGTCAAGGGCCTCGTGGGTGGCGACGATGCCGCGCTCGAGTCGGCGACCGTCGCCTACACCGGGTACCGCGAGTTCGCCGAGCAGGCCATCGCTGAGCGTCGCGCCGAACCGAAGGACGACCTGATGAGCGTGCTCGTGCACGCCGAGATCGACGGCGACCGCCTCGACGACGAGTCGATCATCCACGAGTCGCTGCTGATCCTGATCGGCGGCGACGAGACCACCCGCCACGTCATCACCGGAGGCATGTACCAGCTGCTCGTGAACCCCGAGCAGCGGCGCTACCTGGCCGAGGACCACTCGCGCATCCCGACCGCGGTCGAGGAGATGCTGCGCTGGGTGTCGCCCATCCGGAACATGAACCGCACGGTCGTCGCCGACACCGAGCTCGCCGGCAAGCAGCTGAGCGCCGGCGAGAAGATGGTGCTGCTCTACCCCTCGGCGAACCGCGATGCGTCGGTGTTCGCCGATCCCTTCACCTTCGACGTCACCCGCGACCCGAACGAGCACGTCGCGTTCGGATTCGGCACCCACTTCTGCCTGGGCAACTCCCTCGCTCGCCTCGAGCTGGTCTGCATGTTCGAGCACCTGCTCGAGCGCATGCCCGACATGGAGCTGGTCGACGCCACCGAGCCGGGCAACCGTCCCGCGAACTTCGTGTCGGGCTACGAGTCGATGCCCGTGCGGTTCACCCCGTCCACCCGACGCAGCTGAGGGCCCAGCCGACGCAGCTGAGGGCCCAGCAGACGCAGCTGAGGGCAGAGCTCGTCAGATCTCGCCGGCGTCGTGATCGACCGGCGCGGCGCCGGGCACGTCGAGGTAGCCGGGCGAGGGGAACCGCTTCGGCGGGATCTGCCACTCCTCGCGCAGCTCGACGATCTGGCGGTCGGCCAGGGCGAAGTGGTCCACGCCTCCCATGACATCCGCGCTGCAGCGGGTGGCGCGGAAGAGCGCGTCCGCCAGGCGGTCGGTGGCGCCGGGTTCCTCGAGGACGTCCGCTCGTGCGATCGCCACCTTCCTGCCGCCCACCGTGTCGATCGAGCCGTTCTGGAACAGCGCGAGGGTGAAGATGAACTGCAGGAACCCGCGCTGGTCCGCCATCGTCGCCGCGATGAAGGCGAAGACATCGATCTCGCCCTCGGCGTCGGTGCCGTAGTCGGCGATCACGTGCACCCAGTCGTGCAGCGCGCCGATCTCGTAGATGCCGCTGTGCTCGCCGGGGAACGCGAAGCCGTGCACCCGGTAGAAGTCGGCGACCCCGCGGCCCCAGGATCCTTCCGGACAGTCGCCGAGCGCCCGCCACTTCGCCGCGAGCCGGTCGTCCTTGGCCACCGAGTAGTACGAGAGCTTCGATCGGACCAGCTCCTGGAAGCGGCCCGAGAACATGCCCTTGATCGTCTGCTCGGTGTAGTACGAGTTGCGCACCAGGTCGGCGTGCAACCGGACGACGTGGTTCGCCGCGGTGTCGCGCAGCACCGAGACGTACGGCGCGTGCACGCCGATGTCGATCAGGTAGCGCTCCACGTGCCGCTCGAGGGCCACCGGCAAGGGGTGCATCATCAGCTCGAGCGCGACCACGACGTGGGCGAGCTCGTCGCGGGTCGCCGGTGTCGGCAGCGCCGCTCGCACGTCCGCGGGGTCCCACGGCTCGATGGAGTGCACGTCGGGCACGTCGTGCAGCGAGAAGCGGGTCACGACCGCTTCGAGCAGACCGAGCTGCAGCGGGGTCGGCGCCCCACCGTCCCAGGTGAGCGCGCCGATGACCGCTCCGAGGAACGGCTCGACCTGCTCGGCACGCGGGATGGCGAAGCGTTCGATCACGGCGTCTCGGGGGGCAGCGAGTCGCCCCAGCGGGGCCGTGCGAGCTCGGGCGGCAGCGGCTGCACCAGGCAGAACTCGTTGCCCTCGGGGTCGGCCATGACGTAGTGGTGGTCGCCCTTGAGCTCGGCGATGGTGCGGACGTAGGCGCCGCCGATCGCCTCGACGCGGCTGCGTGCCACGTCGATGTCCTCGACCTCGATGTCCGGGCGTGCGACCAGTCCGTTCGGCCGTGGCGCGTCGGAGGGCTGGAACGCGAAGAAGGTGCCACCCGGGTCCGGCGACAGCTGGACCCAGTCCGACTCGCGCTCCACGACCTCGACGTCGAGCAGTCGGCACCAGAACTCGGCCAGCAGGTCGGGGTCGTGGGCGTCGATCACGACCGATCGCATCCAGCCGATGGCACCGATGCCTCGATCGCTGTTGCCGCTGTCCGTGTCCGTCGTTGCTGCCGTTGGTTCCATGGTGCTCCCATCCTTTCACCACAGGATCGGCACGACCGCAGCGTGATTGAGGTTGGGGTCCGTTGCCGGTGCTGCCGCTCCCTGCCGGCTTCGCTGTCAGACTCCTTCACTGTCACAGCGTGTCGGCAGACTGTTCGCATGCGAGAGATCGACGGTGCGACGACAGTCGCCGGGGTGTCGTGGTCGACGGTGCCACTGCTCGAGTGGTCGAAGGCCCCGGATCTCACACGCGTCCAGGTGTTCCCGACACGCTCGGCGGAGCGTGGGCCGGTTCCCGCGGCGGTCGCGGCGTTGGCGGGTCTGGCGCCGCTCGACTGGCCAGCTCTGTCGGCTCAGGAGCAGCTCGATGCGGTCGCCGCGTTGGGTGCGGCGCGGTCGCTGCTCGACGGTGCCATCGCGACTGGGCTCGCGGTGCTGCATCGTGCGGGGGAGGCCGAGGTCGACTCCGGGTTGCGCACGGTGCCCTGGTATGCGCGGGTCACGGGCGAGGAACGCTCGACCGGACGTCGGTTGCTTGCCGATGGTCGCACGCTCGAACGTTTCGAGCGGTTCGCCGAGGCGTTGCGCGAACGTCGCTGCACGATGGACCACGTCCGGGTGCTGACCGCTGCCTGCAACCCGCGTGTGCTCGACCAGCTCATCGCGGCTGAGGTCGAGTTGACCGAGCTCGCCTCGACGCTCACGGTCGAGGCGTGGCGCGACGCGCTACGCCTGCTGGTCGCCTCACTCGACACCGACGGCCCCGAACCGAGCAGCGACCACGACCGCGTCACCGCAGTGCGCGTCGGCGAGCAACTCGTGCTCGACGGCGAACTGTCCGGCGACCAGGCCATCGTGTTCGAACAGGCCCTCGGCGACGAATACCGACGACAGCTACGCGCCGCCACCACCGAGGCCACCACGGCCGGACTGCCCGTGCCGCCACCCGCGACGCTGCGAGCCCGCGCACTCGTCGAACTCGTCCGCCGCGGCCACCAGGTCCGCGCGGATGGCACCCCACTCACCCGCGGCGCCACCGAAGCGAAGCTCGTCGTCCGCGAAGACCACCTCGGGTCAGG
>JAEWED010000139.1 GCA_023389745.1 Actinomycetes bacterium | reverse complement strand
TCGCCGATCCGAGCACAAGGACATGTGGCCAGGACGGTGGGACCTGACCTGCGGCGGAGTGGTGGCCGCCGGGGAGGACTGGAACGACGCGGCCCGCCGTGAGCTCGCCGAGGAGCTCGGCGTGAGCGGCGAGCTCGTCGCACTCGCGGAGGGGACCTTCGCCTACGCCGACGACGATGTCGACGAGGTGGCGCGGATGTGGCAGGTGGTGCACGACGGTCCGTTCGAGTTCACCGACGACGAGGTGGTCGAGGCGCACTTCGTCAGTGTCGACGAGCTGCGACGGCGCATCGCCCGGGACCCGTTCGTGCCCGATTCCCTGGCGCTCGTCGCCCCGCTGGTGCTCGGCGACGTCGATGGCGTCGGCACAGGGGTGGTTGGCATCGGGGAGTGAACCGGGGCACAATGAGCGGGATGACTGCGACGACGCTCCTCCTCGTACCCGCCTGAGGCGCACGACCGGACGGTTCTTCCCGCACGTGTGTCCTCGACCTCCCTCGCGGGAGGTCGTTTCGGTTTTCCGGGGGGACCCCGCACCGTCATCCGATCCATCCACGCTCCGAGTACCGACCACGCCCATCCCTGCACACAGGACCGCTGACATGAACACCAACGGTGGAGAAGCCCTCATCCGATCGCTCGAGCTCGAGGGTGTCGAGGTGATCTTCGGGCTGCCCGGGGGCGCCATCCTCCCGGTCTACGACCCGATCCTCGACAGCCCGATCCGTCACGTGCTGGTGCGTCACGAGCAGGGTGCCGGCCACATGGCCGAGGGGTTCGCGCTCGCGACCGGCCGTCCGGGTGTCGCGATGGTGACCTCGGGTCCCGGGGCGACGAACATCGTCACTCCGCTGGCGAACGCCTACATGGACTCGACGCCGATGGTCGTCATCACGGGTCAGGTCCCGCGGGCCGCGATCGGCACCGACGCCTTCCAGGAGTGCGACATCGTCGGCATCACCCGCGGCGTCACGAAGCACAACGAGCTGGTCACCCGCGCCGAGGACATCCCGCTCGCGATCCGCCAGGCGTTCCACATCGCCACCACGGGGCGGCCGGGCCCGGTGCTCGTCGACATCCCCAAGGACATCGTCGATCCGACGAACCCGAACTCGGCGATGGAGTGGTACTGGCCGACCGACGCAGAGGTCGCCTGGTCGCTGCCCGGCTACAAGCCGACCACGAAGGGGCACCCGAAGAAGATCAAGGAGGCGGCCGCGCTCATCTCGGTCGCTCGCAAGCCGGTGATCTACGCGGGTGGCGGCATCCTCAAGTCCCGCGCCGCCGAGGCGCTGCTCGAGCTCGCCGAGCTCACGAACATCCCGGTCGTCACGACGCTGATGGCCCGCGGCGTCTTCCCCGACGACCACGAGCTGAGCCTGGGCATGCCGGGCATGCACGGCAACTACACCGCCGTCACCGCGATGCAGCAGTCCGACCTGTTGATCGCGCTCGGCAGCCGTTTCGACGACCGGGTGACCGGCAAGCTCGACGGGTTCGCCCCCGAGGCCAAGATCATCCACGTCGACATCGACCCCGCCGAGCTGGGCAAGGTCCGTCAGCCCGACGTGCCGATCGTCGGCGACTGCCGCCAGGTGATCGAGGAGCTCGTCCGGGCGATCCAGGCCCTCGGTGGGGCCGACGCCCAGATGGATCGCACGCCCTGGCGTCAGACTGTGTCGGGCTGGCAGGAGAAGTTCCCGCTGGCCTACGAGCAGTCGACCGACGGCGGGCTGCTCAAGCCGCAGTACGTGCTCGAGCAGCTTCGTGACCGTTCACCGCGGGACACGATCGTCGCGTCGGGCGTCGGCCAGCACCAGATGTGGACCAGCCAGTACTGGAAGTTCAACCACCCCTACACCTGGGTGAACTCCGGCGGCCTGGGCACCATGGGCTTCTCGGTGCCCGCTGCGATCGGCGCGAAGGTCGGGCGCCCGGACCGGACCGTCTGGGCCGTCGACGGCGACGGCTGCTTCCAGATGACCGCGCAGGAGCTGGTCACCGCGGCGACCGAGCGCATCCCGGTCAAGATCGCGATCCTCAACAACGCGTATCTGGGCATGGTGCGCCAGTGGCAGGAGATGTTCTACGAGGAGCGGTACTCCGAGGTGTACCTCTCCCCGGACCTGCCCGACTACGTGAAGTGGGCAGAGGCCATGGGCTGCATCGGCCTGCGGGTCGAGTCACCCGAAGAGGTCGGCCCGGCGATCGACAAGGCGAACGCGATCACCGACCGTCCGGTCGTGCTCGAGTTCCGCACCGACTCCTCGGAGAAGGTCTTCCCGATGGTGCCCTCGGGCCGATCGAACGACGACATCGAGGTCGGCCCGCTCCAGGAAGGACTCCTCTGATGACGTTGCAGTCGATGAACGCCCGGCGTGCGGGTTCGAAGCCGCCGAAGTACCACGTGCTGTCGGTGCTGGTCGAGAACCGCGCCGGCGTGCTGGCCAGGGTGTCGAGCCTGTTCGCCCGTCGTGGCTACAACATCTACTCGCTCGCCGTCGCGCCGACCGACGACGACCAGTTCAGCCGCATCACCGTGGTGGTCGACGTCGAGAGCGCGCCGCTCGAGCAGATCGTGAAGCAGCTCAACAAGCTCATCAACGTCATCAAGATCTCCGAGCTCGACCCGCAGGACTCCGTCGAGCGCGAGCTCATGCTGGTCACGGTGAAGGCCCCGGCCACGGTTCGGAGCCAGATCATCGAGCTGGTGGGCGTGTTCGACGCCCGGATCATCGACGTGGGGCACGACGAGCTCACGATCTCGCTCGACGAGCACCCGGAGCGGCTCGACGACCTCGAGGCGCTGCTGCGTCCCTACGGGATCATCGACCTGCAGCGCACCGGTCGAGTCGCGCTGCCAAAGCTCGAGCGCTCCCCGCACTCGGGGCTCCGCTCCGCGGGCTGAGCCGCCACGACGAGCACGACGACGACGAGCACGACGACGACGAGCACGACACGACGAGGGCCGGCGGGATGATCCCGCCGGCCCTCGCTGTCGTCGGTCGTGCGACGTCGTCGCGTCAGGTCGGGATCAGGCGCAGCTGGCGCCGGCCGCGGTGAGGCGGGACTGCATCTCGGGGGTCATCTGCCCGGAGGTCCCGATCTCGAGGAGCTCCGCCAGCGTCAGCTCCTCGGCGAGGGCGGCCGAGACGCACGAGACCTGTGCCGGGTCGAGGCCCTCGCTCGCGAGCGCCGCGGTGAACAGCTCGGCGCGGACCGAGGTCGGCAGGCACCCTTCGAACGCCTCGAGCGTCACCGTCACCGACGGGTCGCTCTGCTCGTCGGCGAAGGTCGCCCACATCGCGTCGCCGGCGTGGCCGTCGAGCGCGGTGTCCAGGCAGGTGACCGTCTCGGCGTCGGGCGCCGAGGTGGCACCGATCGAGTCGTAGAAGTCGTAGGCGACCGGCTCGGCGACGGCACTGCCGGGCAGGCAGTCGTTGAACGCCGTGCGGATGGTCGTCTGATCCGCCTCGGACAGCTCGGGGAGCTCGTCGTTGGACTCGAAGACCTCGACCGCTCGCTCGTCGCCCATGTCGGCGACCATGGCCTCGGCGACGCACGTCGCCGCGGCGTCGTCGACGTCGAGCCCGGTCTGGCTGCTGAAGCGCTCGGCGATCGTCTCGACGCCGCCGCTGGCAGGGGCCGTCGTGGTGACCTTCTCGTCCGACGACTTCTCCTCGGAGTCGCCGTCGCTGCCGCAGGCGGTGAGTGCGGTGCCGCACAGGGCGAGCACGCCGACGAGGGCGGCCACACCGGTGCGACGGAACTGGATGGATGGGTGGAGAGGCATCGGTTGAGCCTACGGGGAGCGCTGCGAACCCCAACCCGTGCCGCGACCCCGACGGGTCAGCAGGCCCGCGCCCGGGCCCGGACGCGGGCCGGGGCCCTCACCAGGCGGTGACCGCCCCCGGTTAACCACCCCAGAGC
>JAEWED010000008.1 GCA_023389745.1 Actinomycetes bacterium | reverse complement strand
GAATGAGGATGCCGTAGACGAGGAACAGCGGCGCGACGTCGTCGATGTCGACCGTCGGGCCGTACAGCGACACGAACGCCGAGAAGCCGATGAACGGGAGCAGGCCGACGAACATGATCAGGCCGGGTCGGATCGCTGCGGGGTGCAGCAGGCGGAACGGCTGGGGCTCGCTCGCCACCCGACGCGGCGTCCACCATCCGAGGCCCGCGGCCACGAGTGCCGAGACGCCGGCCACGACCCAGACGGTGTCGAAGCCGTAGGTGCGAAGCAGGAACTCGCCGGCGAAGGGGCCGAAGGCGAGCCCGGCGTAGAGGGCGACCGAGAAGTACGACGCTGCTTCGCCTCGTCGGTCATCCGGGGCCATGTCCTGGATCGAGGTGGCGGCGCCGACCCACATCGCAGCTTCGCCGAGCCCGGTCACGAGTCGCAGCACGATGAGGACCGCGAGCGAGTCGGCCACGGTGTACCCGAGCACCGACAACCCGACGAGGAGCGACCCGCCGACGACGAGGATGCGCCGTCCGCGCAGGTCGCCGAGGCGTCCGGCGAAGGGTCGCAGCAACGCCGCGGCGATGGCGAAGCTGCCGACGACCGCGCCGACGGCGATGCTGCCGCCGTCGAGCTCCCGCTCGACGAAGCGCGGCAGGGTCGGCAGGAGCGCGCCGATCGCCATGAAGTAGGCGAAGGCGGAGGCGGTGACGAGCGCGAACGGGACGGTGACGAGACGTTCCCGGACGGGGGCGCTCACCTCGTCGGCGGACGAAGGATGGATGGGCACTGAGGCACCAACGCCGCGGGGCGCCGGTGGATTCCGGCGCTCACGAGGAGGGAGCGGGGGGTGGGTCCGTCAACACGCCGTTCACCATGTGGTCGATCATCGTACGGGTCCTGGCGAACAGCTCGTCCTCGTCGACCTGGAGCTGGCGGGCGAGGGCGGTCGCGTAGAGCGACATGCCCACGCTCGTCATCACCGTGACGAGGTAGAGGGCCTCGACGTCGAGCGATTCCGGAAGGTCGCCCGACTCGATCTGGCTCTGCCACTCGGCCCGACTGGTCGAGAAGAACGGGAGCGGCACGTAGTCGGGGTCGTCGTCGAGTGCCAGCAGCGCCGAGAGCCGAAGCGTCGGGAGGCGGCGGATCTCGTCGAACATGCGGACCCTCCGCTGTCCGAACGGTGCGCCGGCGAGCTCGTCCATGGGCTCGGCGAGCAGCTCGAGCTCGCGGTTGATGGCGGCGCGGAGCAGCCCCTGACGACCGCCGAAGAAGTAGTAGATGTTCGCGGGTGTCACCCCGACGGCCTCCGCGACCTCTCGCAGGTTCAGCCCTGCGAGCGCACCCTTGGACAGGAGCTGCTCGAGCGCTGCGTCCATGAGCGCATCTCGGGTGCTCGGTTCGCCGTCGCCCCGACGTCTCGGTGGTGCCATCGCCTCAGCGTGGCACAGTCCACGGGCAATAGCTGCGAGCGCACGGACCTGTCGTCCCGATCCGCGGGTTCCCGGAGGTCGCGGGGCACCCCTCCGCTAGCGTCGGCGACGTGCAGCTGCCGAACAAGGTGATCGAAGCCGGTGCGTGGATGCTCGAGAACGGCCACCGGGCTGCGCTCAAGGTGACCGGCGGACGGTGGCCGAGATCGGTGCTCGGCATGGAGCCCGTCGAGCTGCACACCATCGGCCGGGTGTCGGGCCAGCGGCGTTCCACGATGCTCTCCGCGCCGATCTACGGCGACGACCGCGTCGTGCTGGTCGCGTCGAAGGGTGGCCACGAGCACGACCCCGACTGGTACAGGAACCTCGTCGCGCACCCCGAGGTCGAGATCACCGCCCGCGGCCGCACCGTGCCGATGACCGCTCGCACGGCGTCGCCGGACGAGAAGGCCGCGCTGTGGTCGACGATCACCGCCGCCTACCGCGGCTACGACGGCTACCAGCGCCGCACCGACCGCGACATCCCGGTCGTCATCTGCGAACCCCGCTGAGGGACGTTCGACCGGAGGCCTCGATCGGCGCCACCGGGACCTCCGACTCGAGCCGGTCCAGCAGCGCCGCCAGGCCCAGCTCGAACTCGGCGTCGGCGTCGATGGCGTTCAGCTCCGAGGCCATCGATCGCAGCAACGGGAACTCGCGGTCGGGCAGGTCCACGAAGTACCGGGCCATCGCGGAGCGCTCGCTGTCGGTGCGCGAGGCGCCGCTCGACTCGAACACCGCCGAGGCGATGACGAAGTGGGTCAGGCTGAGGAACGCGAGTGCCGCCAGGGCCGGCGCCACGCCGACCTCTCGCAGCAGCGTCAGAGCCTCCTCACGTCGCCGCAGCGCGTTCGGTCCGAGCAGCTGGCCCCGGAGGAACGCAGGGGTGAGCTCGGGGTGTGCGAGCAGGGTGCGGCGATAGGCACGCAGCGCCACCTCGGCCCGCTCCCGCGGGGTGGCGCCGTCGGGCCCGACCGCGGGGAGGTGGATCTCGCCGAGCACGCGGTCGACCAGCAGCACCACGACCTCGTCGTGGCTGTCGACGTGGCGGTAGAGCGACGTGTGGCCACACCCCAGCTCGGCGGCGAGTCGACGCATGGTCAGCGCGTCGAGTCCCTCGCGATCGACCAGATCGAGTGCGGCGTCGAGGATGCGCTCGAGGGTCAGCCCGTCGGCTCGGGGCCTGCGGGGTGGTCCCGGGGCGTCGCGCCGCCGGGACCACCACTCGGCGGTGCCGGGTCGCACCCCGTCAGTCGAAAAGGTCGGGATCGGATGTGACGATGTCCTGCCAGATCGGCTGGTAGGAGATCCATCCCGCCAGCGGGAACCCGGTCAGGTCGCGGGTGTAGCGAGCGCCCTCGGGGTCGATCAGGTGCGGGGTGCCCGCCGCCTCGGCCAACAGCTGCGCCTGCGCGGAGCGCTCCATCGCGATGTACCACCACGCCGCCTCGTCGACGGTCTGGCCGACGGTGAAGTGGCCGTGGTTCTGGTGGATCGCCGCCTTGTGCGGGCCGAGCCCCTCGGCGAGCGCCTGGCCGGCTTCCTTCTCGAACACCACTCGGCCGCCCTCGTCGGCGACGACCACGTGGTCCTCGAAGAACACGCAGGCGTCCTGGGTGATCGGGTCGAGCGGGCGGCCGAGCGACGACCAGGCCTTGCCGTGCACCGAGTGGGCGTGCGCGGCGGCGACGATGTCGGGGCGGGCCTCGTGCAGCGCGGCGTGGATCACGAACGCGGCGCGGTTGACCGGCCGGCTGCCCTCGACGACGGTGCCGTCGGGGCCGACGAGCAGCAGATCCGACACCTTGACGCGGCGGAAGCTGAGGCCGAACGGGTTGACCCAGAAGTGGTCGGTCAGCTCGGGGTCTCGGGCGGTGATGTGGCCGGCGACGCCCTCACCGAAGCCGAACTTCCCGAAGACGCGCAGCGCGGCGGCCAGGCGCTCCTTGCGGTGGCGACGCTCGTCCTCGACCGACTCGAAGGTGGGCGGGAACTCGTACTCGACGGGCTGATCGGTGACGGACACGGTGACCTCCGAGGCGTGGATGCGAACGGAGGAGACCCTACGCGACCAGTGGTCGCACATGCTCGCCGGGCCTGCTGCTGGCCCGGGCTGCTGCTCAGGGTCGTCGACCGGTCCAGGCCAGGAAGCGGTCCTGGTTCGACGCGCCGTCGGGCAGCTCGACCTCCTCGCCGAAGATGCCGGCCATGCGCACGGTGTCGCCGACCGCTGCGAGCTGTGCCCGGGAGCGTGCGATGTCCTCGTCGTCGATCTCCTCGAGGTCGCCGAGCCCGGCGCCGCGGGCGACGTCCCACCCGTGCACGGCGAGGTCCATCGAGTAGAAGGTGTCGATCGTCTCGCCGATGGTCGTCGGGCCGAAGTAGCCGTCGTAGGTCCTGCCGGCGATCGATGCGTCGTCGACCGCGGCCTGCATGGCGGCCCGGGCAGCGCGCCAGCGCTCGATCGGCGCGGCGTCCTCGCCGAGCTCGTCACCGCAGGGCAGCTCCTGTCGACCCAGGAAGTCCAACTGGGTGTCGGTGACGTGTGCGACGACCTGGGCGACGGTCCAGTCGTCGCACGGGCTGGGCGAGTCCCAGCGGTCGGCCGGCACCGCGCTGACCACCTTGTCGAAGTGGTCCGCGAGTCGGCGGTACCGCTCGGCGGGGTTCTCGGTCGGCGCTCCGCCCTGGTGCGGTGCTCCGCTCTCGTTCCGTACTGGGGTCTCGGTCATGACCGCAGGCTCGCAGCACTGCTCGTCGTCGTCTTGAACGGATCGGCCATGTCCGGGAACGTCGGGAAGTACTCGGCGAGGAACGCCTGCGTGGTCAGCGACGTGATCGAACGGCAGTCACGCGACAGGTGCGCCTGGTCGGCGTAGCCCGCCTCGGCAGCACGCGCCGCCAGGGTGGCGGGTCCATCCGCGGTCGAGACGATCGAGAGGAATCGTTGGAAGCGGAGCACCCGAGCCAGCGTCGCGGTGCCGTACCCGAAGTGGCGGCACGACGTGCGGTGCAGGGTGCGCACGGACACGCCGAGTGTCGCGGCCAGCTCGGTCTGGCCGGCACGCGGCGACGCGGCCAGCGCGCCCAGGATCAGCTCTGCGTCGCGCTCGGGTGCGACCACCTCGCCGTCGACGGTCGCGATCGACGCGACGACGTCGACCAGGGCTCGCCGTCGGGTGTCCAGGTCCGGCGCGGCGGCGAGTGTCGCCTCGGCGCGGTGGGCGACCGCCGGCTCGACGATCTCGTCGAGTGGCACGCGCCGGTCGGTGATCGTCGACACGTCGAGTCCGAAGACCGACCGGACCAGCCCCGGACGGAACCGCACGCCGACCGCCGTCGACCCCGGCGGGAGCTCGAAGGTCCACGACGAGTGCTCCGGGCCGCAGAGCACGAAGCGGCCGCCGTCGATGCGCAGCAGGTCGCAGCAGGCGTCAGGTGTCAGGCGGTGCACCCCGGTGGGTTCCGCGGTCCACGAGCAGGCGAGGATCCGCGCGAGCTCGGGCGGCGGGTCCACGGGTGTGTACCACTCGATCGGACGGGGCATGTCCCCATCAGATCACGCCGCGGGTCAGTCGATCACCAGGCAGGTGCTCGTGGCGGTGGCGACCAGGTCGCCCCGACCGTTGTGCATCGTCCCCTCGACCGCGACGAGCCCGGCGCGCATGTCGACCACCTCGGCGATCGGCACTGGTGGGCCGTTGCGGAGTCGTTCGTGGAGCAGGTCGAGGCCGTCGGGGGCGAGGTCCCCGTCCATCGCCGCCGGGGAATCGTGTGACACCGCAGTGGGTTCTGTCATGGAACCTAGTCTCGTGGAGTGCATCTCATGATGCAACTGAGGTTGGGAGACCACTCCGCTGCGGCGCCTCCGACCGTCCCGTGAAGGTGGGCCGGAGGTCACGACCGGCGCCGCTCCTCAGCTCCACGTACAATCGGGAGGTCCGGGCCGGCCGGACGTCGAGGAGCCACGTTTTGAAGTATCGCAAGGGCGAGACGGTCATCTATCCGCACCACGGTGCCTGCATCGTGCAGGGCGTCACCCCGATCGAGGTGGCGGGTGAGAAGCAGGACTTCCTGGTCCTGCAATCGGTCGCGAACGACCTGAAGGTGTCGGTTCCGGTCGCACGGATCGACGAGCTGGGCATCCGCTCGCCGCTCGCCGCCGACGAGTTGGACGACCTGGTCGAGGTGCTGCAGCGCCGCGACGTGCGCGTCCCGGCCAACTGGAGCCGGCGACTGAAGAACCACCAGGAGAAGCTGAAGAGCGGCGACGTCTACCAGGTGGCAGAGGTCGTCCGGAACCTCGCCATCCGCAGTCGCACCTCGGAGCTCTCGGTGGCCGAGAAGGACATGTTCCGTCACGCCCGCGAGAACCTCGTGCACGAGCTGGCGCCGTCGATGGGTGCGTCGGTCGAGGACGCCTCGGCGTTCCTCGACAAGGTGCTCGAGGGCGAAGAGGTCGAAGCCACCTCCTGATCGCGTCCGCCTGATCGCGTCCGCCTGGCGCCTCGTCCGGTTCGGCGAGGCGATTGCTCCGCCGCCCGCGCGGGTAGGGGGGCGGTATGGATGCACGCTCCACACCCACGTCGCAGGGCCGCACGGGATCGCCCGGTTCGGGCGCGCTCGACGAGATGGCGCACGGCGGCACCGGCAGCGTCGGTGACCGCTCGCAGGTCGAAGTCGAGCAGCGTCTCGCCGAGGACGGCTTCGGCGCGCAGTTCGGTGCGCGTCCCGATGCTGCGGTGCTGTGCTTCACCTGCCATCGCGAGTTCCCCGCCGACCGACTCTGCGCGGACGATGCACGACGGGTCGAGGGCGAGTCCGATCCGGCGGACATGGCGATCCTGGTGCCGGTGACGTGCCCGCACTGCGGCGCGGCCGGAGCGTTGTCGCTGCAGTTCGGGCCGATGGCCTCGGCCGAGGAGTCCGAGGTGCTCGCCGCGATGTCGCGCACCGCGACGGCCTTCGACGCCAGCCCCGGCCGGCGCCGCTGAACCGAGCCGCTCCCACGTGGCCGGTCGTCGTTCGGCGATCAGGTCACCGCTCGAGCCGGCATCGGTGCGATCAGGCGGCGGCGCGTGCCCGGAGCGAGGCCTCCATCTGCAGGCAGAGGTCCTCGGCCCGCTCGCACACCTCTGCGCAGGCGGCGCAGTGTCGCAGGTGCATGCCGTGTTGACGACACACCTCGGCGCACGCCCGCAGGACCTCGCGGCATGCGGCGATCGTGGCGATCGAGCTCTCCCGTCGGGTGAGTCGGATCACGATGCCGGTGGTCGCCGAGGCGATGTCGGCGGCGTCGAGGGTGATGCTGATGACCTCGGTCATCGGCTCCGCCTCGTGGATGCACGCATCCGCGCACTGCCGTGCCGCTCGTGCGGCTTCGACGAGCACGTCGATGGTGTCGGAATGAAGCGTGGTGTCCAGCCCTGCGGTGTGAGGGTGGGCGTCGATCATGGTGGCTGCTCTCGACATGGTTCGCTCCTGAGCGCTGGTGCGGTCGCGAAGGTCGGATACCCCGAGGAGGTACCGGTCAGTCGGTCCTCTCGCCACGTACGCCGATGTACGTACCGGTGGCCCTGGGGGAGGGCCCGTGGACACGACCTCCACCATTCCGCCGCGACGGCCCCGGCGCAAACGGTTCGGCCACGTCAGGCCGGACGGGGCCTGCCGGGGCCTGCCGGGGCCTGTTCGTCCATACTGGTTGCGGGTTCAGGAAGGTCGGGGGCGGGCCATGGCGTGGTGCAGCGAGTGCGGAGGTGAGCATCGTGAGGGCGCGGCCGCGTGCGTGTTCTGCGGTGGCACCCTCGTCGACGTCGAGCCGACGCCGCCTGCCGAGGTGCCGCACGACCTCGAGCGGGTCGACATCTCGGCGCTCGATCACTCCCAGCGGTCGGTGCTCCGACTGCTGCTCACGTCGAACGGACTGCACGCCCTGATCGCCGGCGACCAGGTCCTCGTCGGCGGCGAGGACGTCGGCGAGGTCGAGGAGTTGGTGCAGGGGCTGCTCGAGGCGGAGGAGCTCGATCCGGACGAGCCCGTCGACTGGTCGGGGCCGTCCGCCGAGGACGATCCACCGCCGCCACTCAGCATCGCCGACGGCCGCGCGATCGTGGGGACCGGGACCCGAGTGGGGGCGTGGATCGCCAATGTGCTGGTCGTCGCCGTCTTCACCAGCATCGCGAGCTACGCGGCACGACGGCTCGGCGCGCCTGCGGTCCTGGACGGCTGGGGCGGAGTCGTCGCCTTCTGGGTCGTCCAGGTGGTGCTGGTCGGGCACTTCGGCTGGGATCCGGGGAAGCTGGTGATCGGGCTGCGGGTCGTCGGCGCGGACGGCACGCCGCCAGGATGGCGCCGAGCTGCGCTTCGCTCGATCGTCATGGTCGGGCCCTACTACGCCCTGCCGTTCCTGGCGTGGTCCATCTCCGGGGTCGACAGTCTTTCGGATGTGCTGGCCGGAGCGGCCAACGTCGTCGCCCTGGCCTGGTTGCCGTGGCTGCTGTGGACCGTCGCGACCGGGCCGATGCACCAGGGGTGGCACGATCGGGTGGCCGGGACGTACGTCGTCGAGCGCTGACCAGCCCGCACATGTGACGAGCGGCGGCCATTTCCCGTAGGGGCGAACCGCCCACCGCTGGCTACGGTCGACGGTCGTGGAGCAGCTCGACCGTCTCGACGTCGCCGACCCGGCGGCGGGATCCACGCAGCGGCTGCAGTCGGGTCTGGCGTTCGCCCTCGCGTCCGCGGCGGCGTTCGGCCTGTCCGGCCCGATCGCGAGCGGGCTCTTCGGCGCCGGCTGGACCGCAGGGACCTCAGTGCTGGTGCGAGTGTCGATCGCCGCCGCGGTGCTCGTCGTCCCGGGACTGCTGGCGGTGCGCGGCCGCTGGGGTGCGTTGGTCGACGCCGCGCCGACGATCCTCCTCTACGGAGCGCTCGCTGTCGCGGGTGCACAGCTCTGCTACTTCTACGCCGTCACCTCGCTCGACGTGGGTGTGGCGCTGCTGATCGAGTACCTCGCCCCGGTCGCGGTCGTGGTCTGGATGTGGCTGCGCAAGGGGCAGCGTCCCGGCGCGCTCACGGTGCTCGGCGCGGCCGTCGCAGCGGTCGGGCTCGTCCTGCTGCTCGACGTGCTCGGCGGGGGATCGCTCAGCGTCGAGGGTGTGCTGTGGGCGCTCGGCGCGATGGTCGGCGCCGCGACGTACTTCGTCGTCTCGGCCGACGACTCGCTCGGGCTGCCGCCGATCACGCTCGCTGCGGGCGGGCTGACCGTCGGTGCTGCCGTGCTCGGGCTGGCCGGCCTGGCCGGCATCCTCCCGATGGCCGCCACGACGGCACCGGTCGAGTACGCACCGTTCACGGTGCCCTGGTGGGTGCCGGTGGTCGCGCTCGGCGCGGTGACCGCCGCGTTCGCGTACGTGACCGGCATCGCCGCGAGCCGACGCCTGGGCTCGCGACTCGCGTCGTTCGTCGCGCTGGTCGAGGTGATGGCCGCCATCGTGTTCGCGTGGCTCCTGCTCGACCAGGTGCCCGCCGCGCTCCAGCTGCTCGGCGCCGCGCTCGTGCTCGCCGGAGTGGTGGTCGTGAAGCTGGGCGAGCCCTCGACCGTCTGATCGCGACCGCCTGACCGCGAGCGCTCGGGCCGGCCCGACGCTGCGGCCGCGCCGGTCAGGCCGACGGCGGTCGTGTGCGGGCGAGCACCGTGGTCAGCAGGGTGCCGCCGGAACCCATGTCGAGCAGGTCGACGGCGATGGCGCCGCTGTCGCCGACGAAGCGGGCGGCGGACCGGACCGCGCCGCCGCGGATCTGCTTCAGGTAGCGCAGGTCGAGGTCGGTCACGCACTGCGGCTGGCCCGTCGCCGACTCCGCCAGCTCCTGCGCGGCGCACTCGGCGACGAACGCGACCATCGCACCGTGCAGGGTCCCCGCCGGGTTCACGACGTCAGGGGTCACGTCGAGCTCCACGACACCGCTCTCGGCGTCCAGCACGCGCAGCCCCGATGCTGCTCGCACCGACTGCTCGAGCGGCTGCACCTGCCCCCAGGACTGGTCCAGGTTCGACAGGTCCGGCATCGGCTTCACGGGGTCGCCCTCGCGGCGGGCGACCTTGGCGAAGGTGGCGAGCCCCAGTGCGAACTGCCGGCCCTGCTCGTCGAACATCGGCACGGCGACGGTGCCGGAGCGGCGGCCGTCGCGCATGATCTCGGGGCCTCCGGTGACCACCGTCGGCGTCGCGGTGGAGCCGATCCGGACCGACATGTCAGAGGTGAAGATCCAGAGGTCGGGATCGGTGTCGAGCGCCATTCCGGCGACGATGTCGACGAGATAGGCGACCGCGGTCGCGCTCACCGCTCCGTGCACCAGGACCGACGGCACGACGTCGAGTCGGCCGTGCATCACGCCGTCCACGACGGTCCCCACGGTGCCCAGGCGGGACGGGATCGAGGTCGAGAAGTCCGGCAGGAGATCGGTGAGGGCGGCGTGGTCGGTCACGAAAGGTCTCCAGTCGTCGGCGGAACCGTACTACTCCGTCTCGTTTCTCCCGAAGTGGCGACCGCGTGCGGCCCGTCACGTTGCTACAGTTGACGAAGTGACTCTCGGACGGGAACGAGGCAGCCGATGACCACCGACGTCTACGTCCTCGGCGGCGTGCAGAGCGACTTCGCACGCAACGTCGCCAAGGAGGGTCTCGAGATCAGCGACCTGATCGGCGAGACGGTCGCCGGCACGCTCGAGGCCGCACGTGTCGATGCCGAGGACGTCGGCACCGTGCACGTCGGCAACGCGTTCGGCCAGCTCTTCAACGGGCAGGGCCATCTCGGTGCCATGCCCGCCACGGTCGAACCGGGGCTGTGGGAGCTGCCGGCCGCACGTCACGAAGCAGCGTGCGCGTCGGGCGGCATCGCGGTGCTGGCCGCCATGGCCGAGATCGAGGCGGGCCGCTACGACGTCGCGCTCGTGCTCGGGGCCGAGCAGGAGCGCAACGTGCCGGGCGACCAGGCGGCCCACAACCTGGGTGCCGCGGCGTGGGTCGGCCACGAGGCCGAGGACGCGACGTTCGTGTGGCCCCACATGTTCAGCCTGCTGGCCGACGAGTACGACCGCCGCTACGGCCTCGACGAGCTGCACCTCTCGGCGATCGCCGAGCTGAACTTCCGCAACGCCAAGGACAACCCGTTCGCGCAGACCAGGGCGTGGTCGCACACACCCGAGCGCTTCACCCGCGACGATCAGGCGAACCCGACCGTCGACGGCCGCATCCGCCGCACCGACTGCAGCCAGGTGACCGACGGGGCCGCTGGTGTCGTGCTCGCCGGCGCCGAGGCCGCCGCCTCCTGGGCCTCGGCGCGCGGCGTCGCGCTGTCGTCGGTCCCGCGCATCGCCGGGTGGGGGCACCGCACCGTCGGCTTGCCGCTCGCCGACAAGCTCGTCCGCTCCGCGGAGGACGAGTACGTGCTGCCACACGTGCGACGGGCCATCACCGATGCCTTCGGCCGCGCCGGCATCGCCGACGTCGGCGGCATCGACGGCATCGAGACCCACGACTGCTTCACGCCGTCGGAGTACGCGGCGATCGACCACTTCGGCATCACCGCCCCCGGGCAGAGCTGGCGTGCGGTCGAGGACGGCACCCTCGAGCGCGACGGCGCCACGCCGGTGAACCCGTCCGGCGGGCTCATCGGTGGCGGGCACCCCGTCGGCGCCACCGGCGTCCGCATGGTGCTCGACGCGGCCCGGCAGGTCTCGGGCACCGCGGGCGACACCCAGGTCGACGGCGCCCGCACCTTCGCCACGCTCAACATCGGCGGCTCCACCGCCACCACCGTCAGCTTCGTGGTCACCACCGCACCCTGAGCTCATCACCCATCCGAGGAGCACCATGTCCGCACGCCTGGTCGAGACCTACGAGACGACGATCCCGGCGGACGACCGCCACCCGTACCGCACCGGCGCCTGGGCGCCGAACCACCGGGAGTGGGACGCCGAGGACCTCGAGGTCGAGGGCGAGCTGCCCGACGACCTCGACGGCCTGTACCTGCGAAACACCGAGAATCCGGTGCACGACTCCATCGGGCGCTACCACCCCTTCGACGGCGACGGCATGGTGCACGGGATCCGCTTCTCCGGAGGGCGGGCGAGCTACCGCAACCGCTTCGTGCGCACCGACGGCTTCCTCGCCGAGCTCGACGAGGGCGGGCCGCTGTGGACCGGCGTGTACGACGTGCCCGAGAACTCCCGCCGTGAGGACGGCTGGGGCGCCCGGGGGCGCATGAAGGACGCGTCGAGCACCGACATCATCGTGCACAACGGGGTGGCGCTCACCTCGTTCTGGCAGTGCGGCGAGGTGTACCAGCTCGACCCGCTGACCCTCGCCGACCGGGGCAAGGCGCCGTGGGTGCACGAGTTCCCGAGCCCGACGGGGGTCTCGGCACACACCAAGCTCGACGAGCGCACCGGCGAGCTCTTGGTGTTCGGCTACTCGAAGGAGGCGCCGTACATGCACTACGGCGTCGTCGACCCCGCCGGACGCCTGGTCCACTCGATCGACGTGCCGCTGCCAGGGCCGCGCCTGCCCCACGACATGGCCTTCACCGAGCACTACGCCATCCTCAACGACCTGCCGCTGTTCTGGGACCCGGCGTTCCTGGCCGACGGCGTGCACATCCCGAACTTCTTCCCCGACGTGCCGACGCGCTTCGCGATCGTCCCCCGACGGGGCGGGACCGAGGACATCCGCTGGTTCGAGGCCGACCCGACCTACGTGCTGCACTGGATCAACGCCTACGAGGACGGCGACGAGA